>NZ_CP033334.1:0-305416 GCF_013170705.1 Mesorhizobium loti
ATGCAGAGCGGCATCGAAAGGGAGCTTACGGGCGACCTCCCATTTCCTGGAACTTTGATCGGAGCAAACGAGATGGCGGTCTCCAGCGACGCGGAACAGAAGTTCGACCGGGTCAAGACCCAGTTGAAGGCGCGCCTGGGAGCTGAAGTCTATTCGAGCTGGTTCGGCCGGATGAAGGTCGCGGAGGCATCCAAGGGCATTGTCCGCATCTCGGTGCCCACCGCGTTCCTGCGCTCGTGGATCAACGGCCACTATCTCGACCTCATCTCCGAGTTGTGGAAGCAGGAGGATGCCGATCTCCTCAAGATCGAGATCGTGGTGCGCACGGCCACCCGCCAGGGGCGCAGCCATGCGGAACCGGAATTGGCCCCGGCACGCAAGATGACACGGCAGACGCAAACGGCATTGGCCGCCGGCACCGTGAGCCCCGGCAGGGTGGAACGTCCCCCGGTGCCGCGTCCGGGCGCCGCGATCGAGAGCGAGTTCCGCCATAATGTGCTGGGATCCCCGCTCGACCCGCGCTACACGTTCGGTTCCTTCATCGAAGGCCCGTCGAACCGGGTGGCTTTCGCCGCCGCCAAGGCCGTGGCGGAATCGCAGTCGAGCGCGGTGCGCTTCAATCCGCTTTTCCTGCACGCGACCGTCGGGCTCGGCAAGACCCATCTGCTGCAGGCCATCGCGGCGGAATCGCTTAAGCAGAACCCCAAGTCGCGCGTCGTCTATCTGACCGCGGAATATTTCATGTGGCGCTTCGCCACGGCGATCCGCGACAACAATGCGCTGACGCTCAAGGAACAGCTGCGCGACATCGACCTCTTGATCATCGACGACATGCAGTTCCTGCAGGGCAAGTCGATCCAGCATGAATTCTGCCATTTGATCAACATGCTGCTCGACAGCGCCAAGCAAGTCGTTGTCGCCGCCGACCGGCCGCCGTCGGAGTTGGAATCGCTGGAGCCGCGGGTCCGCTCGCGCCTCAACGGCGGCGTCGCGCTCGAAATGTCGGCGCCTGATTTCGCCATGCGCCTCGGCATGCTCAAGCTGCGCCTGGCCACGGCCCGGGTAGACGACGCGTCGCTCGACATTTCAGACGAAATCCTCAATCACGTCGCCCGCACCGTGACCGGCAGCGGACGCGAACTGGAAGGCGCGTTCAATCAGCTGCTGTTCCGCCAGTCGTTCGAGCCGCAGATCACCATCGACCGCATCGACGAGATCCTCGGCCATATCTATCGCACCGGAGAGCCGAAGCGGGTTCGCATCGAGGATATCCAGCGCATCGTGGCACGCCACTACAATGTCTCGAAGACGGAGTTGCTGTCCAACCGGCGCACGCGCACCATCGTCAAGCCGCGGCAGGTCGCCATGTACCTGTCGAAGGTGATGACGCCGCGCTCGCTGCCCGAAATCGGACGGCGCTTTGGCGGCCGTGACCACACCACGGTGCTGCACGCCGTGCGCAAGATCGAGGACCTGTCCGGTAATGACAACACGCTGGCGCAGGAACTCGAGCTGCTGCGACGGCTGATCAACGACCAGGCCTGATGGATCCGAGACAGGCAAGCCAGAACCGCATCGGAATTCAATGGCTTGCCTGCTCGGCGGCACCCCTGAGATGGGCTCGAGCCAGTGGCTGGCGACGATCCGGATTCCGGTTTCAGTACCCTGCGCGGCGGTCTTCGCGGCCTTTATCCCCAGAAAGCCCGCGCGGCCGGCCGGAACCGGCGGCGCGGGCTTGCGTTTGCTGGCTTTTTCCTGTCAGTTTACGCAGATTCTGAGCCTGTTCAGACCTTTCGCGGGGCGCCGCCAGCCGGAGACCCGCTCATCCTTTCAAGCGAGCCTGTTTCGTCATGCGTGTTATCCTGGAACGGTCAAATCTCCTGAAGTCGCTCAACCACGTTCATCGCGTGGTCGAACGGCGCAACACGATACCGATCCTGTCCAATGTGTTGCTCAGCGCCGAGGGCGCCAGCCTCGAAATGAAGGCGACCGACCTCGATCTGGAGGTGACGGAAGCGACGCCCGCCAAGGTCGAGCGCGGCGGCGCGACGACGGTGCCGGCGCACCTGCTCTACGATATCGTGCGCAAACTCTCGGACGGCGCCGAGGTGATGCTGAAGACGGATGAAGACGGCAACGCCATGACGGTGACGTCGGGCCGATCGAGCTTCCGCCTGCAATGCCTGCCGCAATCCGATTTCCCCGAGCTCTCGGCCGGATCCTTCTCGCATATCTTCCGGCTCGACTCGGTTGCTCTGAAGGGGCTGATCGAGAAGACGCAGTTCGCCATTTCCACCGAGGAGACACGCTACTATCTCAATGGCATCTACCTGCACACGCATGAAGTCGGCGGCAAGCTGAAGCTGCGCTCGGTGGCCACCGACGGCCACCGCCTGGCGCGCGCCGAAATCGATGCGCCGGCGGGCTCCGAGGGTATGCCGGGCATCATCATTCCGCGCAAGACGGTGAGCGAGCTGCAGAAGCTGGTAGACGACCCGGATGTCGCCGTTACGACCGAACTATCCGACACCAAGATCCGCTTCACCATCGGCAGCGTGGTCCTGACCTCGAAGCTGATCGATGGCACCTTCCCCGATTATCAGCGAGTCATTCCGACCGGCAATGACAAGAAGCTGATCCTCGACCGCCAGAGTTTTGCCGCCGCGGTCGACCGCGTCTCGACCATCTCCTCCGAACGCGGCCGCGCGGTGAAGCTTTCGATCAGCGAAGGCCAGGTGACGCTTGCGGTCAACAATCCGGATTCGGGCAGCGCCACCGAGGAACTGGCGGCCGATTATTCGTCCGACCCGATCGAGATCGGCTTCAACGCCAAATATCTGCTCGATGTCGCCGCGCAGCTGACCGGCACGGAAGCCAAATTCATGCTGGCCGACGCCGGTTCGCCGACGCTGATCCACGACATGGCCGACGAGACGGCGCTTTACGTGCTGATGCCGATGCGGGTATAGCCGGCGCCGCATCATCGATCCGGCTCTGCGACGGGACCCGCGGCAGCAACAATGGCGACTTCTACAGGCGGATAGCGGTTGCCGGCACAAACTCATATAAGTAAGCTTACACTTACTAATTTTCGCAACTACGCCTCGCTGGCGATCGATCTCGCCCCGGGGCCCGTGGTCTTTTCCGGCGACAACGGCGCCGGCAAGACCAATCTCCTCGAAGCAATCTCCTTCCTGACGCCGGGACGCGGCTTGCGCCGTGCGCCCTACGCCGACGTCGCACGCGAGGGCGGCGATGGCGGCTTTGCGCTGCACGCCCGTCTCGACGGGCCTGACGGCCAGGTCGAGATCGGCACGGGTATTTCCGGCGGTGAGGGCGAAGGCGGCAGGCGGGTTCGCATCAACGGCGCGACCGCGAGATCGGCCGAAGACATGCTGGAATGGCTGCGGGTGGTGTGGCTGACGCCCGCAATGGACGCGCTGTTCACTGGACCGGCCGCGGATCGCCGACGCTTTCTCGACCGGCTGGTCCTGGCAATCGATCCCGGCCATGGGCAGCGGGCGCTCGACTACGAAAAGGCGATGCGCGGCCGTAACCGGTTGCTGACGGATGGGTCTCGGGACGACCGCTGGTTCGAAGCGATCGAGATACAGATGGCCGAAACCGGCGTCGCCATTGCTGCGGCACGCGCCGAACTGGTGCGCCTGCTTGCCGCCATGATCGACAGGCTGCCCGACACGGGGCCGTTCCCGCAGGCCGACATCAGCCTTTCTGGCGATCTGGAAACAGACGTTTCCGCCGCGCCGGCAGTCGACGTCGAGGAGCGGTTCCGACGGGCGCTCGCCGATGGCCGCGATCGTGACCGTGCCGCGGGACGAACGCTCGAAGGGCCGCACCGCTCCGATCTCCTGGTGAGACACAGGCCCAAGGCAATGCCGGCCGAACTCTGTTCCACCGGCGAGCAGAAGGCACTGCTGGTCGGCATCGTCTTGTCACATGCCCGGCTGACCGGCGAAATGTCGGGCCTGACGCCGATCCTGCTGCTCGACGAGATCGCCGCTCATCTCGACGGCGGGCGGCGGGCGGCGCTGTTTTCGATCCTCGAGGAGTTGAATTGCCAGGCATTCATGACGGGAACCGATGCCGCGCTGTTTTCCAGCTTGCAAGGCCGCGCCCAGTTCCTCACCGTAGACCACGGCACGGTTGGGCCAACCGAAGGGCCCTGACAAGGTTTTTCAGCCGCTATATGGTCCTGACATGACCACCGCGCTGACCTCCGACGAAATCGAACGCTACGCCCGCCACATAGTGCTGCCCGAGGTCGGCGGCCCGGGCCAGCAGAAACTCAAACAAGCACGGGTCCTGGTGATTGGCGCCGGCGGGCTGGGCGCCCCAGTGCTCGAATATCTCGCGGCCGCAGGCGTCGGCACGCTCGGCATCATCGACGACGACACCGTGTCGCTGTCCAATCTGCAACGCCAAGTCATCCACGGCACCGATACGGTCGGCATGCTGAAAACCGACAGCGCCAAGGCGGCAATCACCCGCATCAATCCCAACACCGCGGTCGAGACGCACACGTTCCGGATGAGCGCGGAGAACGCCCCGGCCCTTGTCTCTCGCTATGACATTGTGGTCGACGGTTCCGACAATTTCGAGACCCGTTATACGGTGGCCGATGCCTGCGCAAGCGCGTGCAAACCGCTGGTGCATGCCGCTGTCGGTCGCTTCGACGGCTCGGTGACGGTGCTGAAGCCCTTCGAGAACGGTAAGGATGGCAAGCCGAACCCGGGCTATCGCGATCTCTTCCCCGAAGCTCCACCGCCGGGCCTTGTGCCGTCCTGCGCCGAGGCCGGGGTGCTTGGAGCGCTGACCGGCGTCGTCGGAACGCTGCAGGCGATGGAAGCGATCAAGCTGATCACCGGCATCGGCGAGCCGCTGGTCGGCAGGCTATTGCTTTACGATGCGCTTGCCGCACGCTTCGAAACGATCCGCTACGCCAGGCGCTGACCTTGACGCAAAAAATGCCCCTTTCCATCGACCGCATTTCGGTCGGCTTCAATCGTTGGGACGAGCTGCTTTCCCTGATCATGCGTGCCTTCGCCTTCATGGACGGCGTTATCGACCCGCCGTCCTCTGCTCACCTGCTCACCGTAGACACACTGCGCGACAAGGCCGGGCGGGAGACCGGTTTGGTGGCCCTCGACGGTGCCAGGATCGTCGGCTGCGTCTTCGCTCTTGAAAGGGCACATGATTTTTACGTCGGCAAGCTCGCCGTCGACCCGGACTGCCATGGGCAAGGCATTGGCCGGCGGCTGATGCGGTCGGTCGAACTGCTCGCTCTAGACCACGGCAAGGCAGCCCTGGAGTTGCAGACACGGATCGAGCTCACCGCCAACCACGCCGTCTTTGCCCGCCTCGGCTTTCGCGAGACCGAACGGACGGCGCATGACGGCTACGTCAGGCCGACCTCGATCACCATGCGCAAGGCGCTTTCGTAACCTTTGGCTTTCACTTGAAGGCGTCGAGCCCGTCAGGTCCTGAGCGGCAGAACGCGGTCCGGCGGGCGGTGGCCATCGACGAACGCCCGGATATTGATGATGACCTTCTCGCCCATGTCAATGCGGCCCTCGAGCGTCGCCGAGCCCATATGCGGCAGGAGCACGACCTTGTTCCTGGCGGCGAGCTTGAGCAGCTTGGCATTGAGCGCCGGCTCGTGCTCGTAGACGTCGAGGCCGGCGCCGGCGATCTTGCCGTCCTGGATCAGCTTGACCAGCGCTTCCTCGTCGATGATGTCGCCGCGCGCGGTGTTCACGACGTAGGCCGTGGGCTGCAGCAGAGCCAAGCGCCGTGCCGACAGAAGATGGAAAGTCGCCGGCGTCGACGGACAATTGACCGAGATGATGTCCATACGGGCCAGCATCTGGTCGAGGCTTTCCCAATAGGTCGCCTCAAGCCCGTCCTCGACGGCCGGCAGGACGCGATGGCGGTTGTGGTAGTGGATGGAGAGGCCGAAGGCCTTGGCGCGCCGAGCGACGGCCGTGCCGATGCGCCCCATGCCGACAATGCCGAGCCGCTTGCCCCAGATGCGCCGGCCAAGCATCCAGGTCGGCGACCAGCCGGCCCATTTCTTGTCGCCGGTGAGCACATTGGCGCCTTCCGCGAGCCGGCGCGGCACCGCCAGCATCAGCGCCATGGTCATGTCGGCGGTGTCTTCGGTGAGGACATTGGGCGTGTTGGTGACGGTGATGCCCTTCCTGGCGGCCGCGGCCACGTCGATCTTGTCGACGCCGTTGCCGAAATTGGCGATGAGCTTGAGGTTGTCGCCGGCCTGGGCGATCAGCGCCGCGTCGATCTGATCGGTCACCGTCGGCACCAGCACGTCGGCCTCCTTGACCGCGGCAACCAGTTCCGGCTGCGTCATCGGCCTGTCCTCGACATTCAGCCTCGCGTCGAACAGCTCGCGCATGCGGGTCTCGACCGGGTCGGGGAGCTTTCGCGTGATGACCACGAGAGGCTTCTTTTTGCCTGGCATTGTTTCCCTCGTTGAGACCTCTTTAACCAAGACCGGCGAAACTGAAAGCCGGTCGCGGTAGCCGATTTACCCATGTAACAAGCGGTGCCGCCGAAGACAAAGAAAAAGGGGCGCCGAGGTCATCGAGCCCGCGCCGAAAGGAACGAAAGTGTCTGGTTTCGCGTCGCTTCGCCTGACCCTAAGCGCAGCATTTCTCGGCGCTCTGCTTTATTCTCCCTTTGCCGTGGCGCAAAGCGCGGCAGCACCCGCCCAAAGCGTCACGCTCGGGCCGAGCGGCCTGCCGCTGCCGCGATTCGTCAGCCTCAAGCCAGCGCGCGTCAACTCGCGCGTCGGTCCGGGCGCCAACTACTCCGTCAACTGGATGTATGTGAAGGCCGGCCTGCCGATGGAGGTCATCCAGGAATTTGATACATGGCGCCGCGTGCGCGATGCGGACGGTTCGGAGGGCTGGATCAACCAGTCGATGCTTTCGGGCCGGCGCACCGCCATCATCGCGCCTTGGCAGCGCGGCAAGGGTGGCCAGATCAATCTCATGAAAAGTCCGGACAAGGACGCCAGGGTCGTGGCGATCGTCGAGCCGGGCGTCATGGGCACGATCAAGACCTGCGACGGCCAGTGGTGCGAAATGACGCTTGACGGCCACACCGGCTGGCTCGCCCAGTCGGCGGTCTGGGGCGCCTATCCCGGCGAGCGGGTCAAGGACTGAGGTCGCTCCGTTCGCGGCCGATACAGCCGGGATGGGTATCCTGAAAGCCGGTTGGCAGCTTCAGGCCATAAGCCCGATGCGCGGTCGATGGCGATTTGGGCGGTGCAGGCCGCCACGACTGCCGATTCGAGCCGGATTGTCAGGTCGGGGGTTTCATCCCTTGCCGATTATTCCGGCCTGGTCGATTGTTCTGGTCCTGCCGGTCATTCCCGGCGCTTGGGGCGCAATCTCACCACGATATCGACATTGGCGATTTCCATGCCCTCGGGCGGGTCCGGCAGGTTGGTGATCGTCACCGGGCCGCTGGCAATGTCGAAAATCCGGTTCTCGCCTTCGACGTAGAAATGGTGGTGGTCGGAGGTGTTGGTGTCGAAATAGGTCTTGGCGCCCTCGACGGCCAGGATGCGCAGCAGTCCCGCCTGGGTGAACTGGTGGAGTGCGTTGTAGACCGTGGCCAGCGACACCGGCACGCCGGCGGCCAGCGCCTCCTCATGCAATTCCTCGGCCGACAAATGGCGGTCGCCCTTGGCAAAAAGCAGGTCGGCCAGCGCAATACGCTGGCGCGTCGGCCTCAGGCCGGCTTCGCGCACCCGCTTGTCCACAGCGACATTTTCCTTCCGGCAGCCCCGGTCCATCTGGTCTTCCAAGCTTGCAGTCCCGCTTCAAGACACGCCCAGAATGGCAAAAAAATGAACGTCTGCCGAAACCGGACCCCTGCTGACATATATTCTGTCGTCCGAATGCGATCAATAGCGCGCATTGACCCGGGCAGACTGGCGGGTTAAGCGCAAACGCCGGTTTCCGGCCTGAAACAGATTGTGTTAGGACACCAACGACAAGGGCGCGCTACCGCCCGGACGATATGGGGACGAGATTGATGGCGGGTAAATCCAGCTACGACTACGAAGAATTGCTGGCCTGCGCCCGCGGCGAACTGTTCGGAGAGGGCAATGCCCAGCTGCCCTACCCGCCCATGCTGATGTTCGACCGCATCACCGAAATCAGCGAGACGGGCGGCGCCTTCGACAAGGGCTTCATCCGGGCGGAGTTCGACATCAAGCCGGACCTGTGGTTCTTTGCCTGCCATTTCATCGGCAATCCGATCATGCCGGGATGCCTCGGCCTCGACGCCTTGTGGCAGTTGACTGGCTTCTATCTCGGCTGGCTCGGCGAACCCGGCAAGGGAATGGCGCTGTCTACCGGTGAGGTCAAGTTCAAGGGCATGGTCACCCCATCGGTCAAGAAGGTCGAGTATGGCGTGGATTTCAAGCGCGTGATGCGTGGCCGGCTGGTGCTCGGCATCGCCGATGGCTGGATGAAGGCGGATGGCGAGCCCATATATGCGGCTACCGACCTGAAGGTCGGTCTGTCCAAGCAGTCGGCGGTCGCTTGACCGCAGTTCTGGCCGACCCACTGGCCAGCATCCCTGGAAGGAGTTGCGAATGAGACGTGTCGTAGTCACCGGCCTCGGCATCGTGTCGTCGATCGGCAACAATGCCAACGAGGTGCAGACCTCGCTGCATGACGCCAGATCCGGCATCAGCTTTTCCGATTCCTTCGCCGAACATGGCTTCCGCTGCCAGGTCTGGGGCGCACCTACACTCGACCCGACCGCCATGATCGATCGTCGCGCGATGCGCTTCCTGTCACAGGGCGCGGCCTGGAACCACGTCGCCATGGATCAGGCGATCGCGGATGCCGCCTTGAGCGAAAGCGACGTCACCAACGAGCGCACCGGCATCGTCATGGGCTCGGGCGGCCCCTCCACCCGTACCATTGTCGAGGCGGCCGAAACCACGCTCAAGAACGGCAGCCCCAAGCGCATCGGTCCGTTCGCGGTGCCAAAGGCGATGTCGTCGACCGCGTCGGCGACGCTTGCCACATGGTTCAAGATCCACGGCGTCAACTATTCGATCTCATCAGCCTGCTCGACCTCGGCGCATTGCATCGGCAATGGCTACGAGCTGATCCAGTGGGGCAAGCAGGACATCGTCTTTGCCGGCGGCCACGAGGATCTCGACTGGACCATGTCGGACCTGTTCGACGCCATGGGCGCCATGTCGTCGAAGTTCAACGACAGGGCATCAGCCGCGTCCCGCGCGTATGACGTCAACCGCGACGGCTTCGTCATCGCCGGCGGCGCCGGCGTGCTGGTGCTGGAAGAGCTGGAGCATGCCAAGGCGCGCGGCGCCAAGATCTATGCCGAGATCGTCGGCTACGGCGCGACCTCGGACGGCTACGACATGGTCGCGCCTTCCGGCGAAGGCGCGGTCCGCTGCATGCGCCAGGCGCTGGCGACGGTTTCCACGCCGATCGATTACATCAACACCCACGGCACCTCGACGCCGGTGGGCGATTCCAAGGAAATGGGCGCCATCCGCGAGGTGTTCGGCGAGAAGATGCCGTTCATCACCTCGACGAAATCGCTGACCGGCCATTCGCTGGGCGCGGCCGGCGTGCAGGAATCCATCTATTCGATCCTGATGATGCAAGGCGGCTTTATCGGCGAGAGCGCCCATATCGAAACGCTCGATCCTGAATTCGAGGGCATGCCGATCGTGCGAAAGCGCATCGACAACGCCAAGATCGACACCGTCCTGTCAAATTCCTTCGGTTTCGGCGGCACCAACGCGACGCTCGTTTTCCAGCGCTATTCCGCATAACGCCAGCGTTTTTCTAGAAGGATTGCCTGACATGGACGGATTGATGAAGGGCAAGCGCGGGCTTGTCATGGGTGTCGCCAACGATCATTCGATCGCCTGGGGCATCGCCCAGAAATTGTCCGAACATGGGGCGGAGCTCGCCTTCACCTACCAAGGCGAGGCCTTCGGCCGCCGGGTCAAGCCGCTCGCGGACAGGCTGGGCGCGTCGCTGGTCGTTCCCTGCGATGTCGAGGACAGCGCTTCGGTCACCGCCACGTTCGAGACGCTTGGCAATGCCTGGGGCGGACTGGATTTCGTCGTCCATGCCATCGGCTTTTCCGACAAGAACGAGTTGAAGGGCCTTTACGCCGACACCAGCCGCGACAACTTCGTCCGCACCATGGTGATCTCCTGCTACTCCTTCACCGAGGTCGCCCGCAATGCCGCGCCCCTGATGACGCAGGGCGGCTCGATGATCACGCTGACCTATGCCGGTTCGGTCCGCGTCATGCCGAACTACAATGTCATGGGCGTCGCCAAGGCCGGCCTCGAGGCCAGCGTGCGTTACCTCGCCAATGACTATGGCCCGCGCGGCATCCGGGTGAACGGCATCTCGGCGGGGCCGGTGCGCACGCTTGCCGGCGCCGGCATTTCGGACGCCCGCCACATGTTCTCCTACCAGCAGCGCAACTCGCCGCTGCGCCGTACCGTGACCATCGACGAGGTCGGCGGCTCGGCGCTTTATTTGCTGTCCGACCTGGCTTCCGGCGTCACCGGCGAAATCCACTATGTCGATTCCGGCTATCACATCGTCTCGATGCCGACGCTCGATGAATTGAAGCAGACGGATGGCTAACGAGTACTGAAACGGGTCAAGGCGACACGTTTCGGGAAACATGGATGGTGCCGTTTCGCGGAAATGGTCCTTTTCCAGTAAAGAAATAATCCTCTCCAGTAAAATTGGATGCATTCGCGGAAACTCATTTTAAGAGGATTTCCGCTATAGAGGCCCGCAATCTGGGGACCTTTGAATGCCTGCCGTCAGCAACCCGAAGCGAACACCGGTGTTCCGACTGCTCACGATAGCAAGTTCGGGCATTGGCAGTTTCGTCCTCGGCATCTGGGGTCTGAAGCACGGTCTCGGCGCCGGGTTTGCCGGCATATCGGCGGACATGATGGTCGCGATCATGGCTGCGCTTTGCGCGCTCGCGGCATCGGTGGCTGCAATGTCCTTCTTCGCCGGCGTCGATGAATCGGCGGATTTCGTTTTCAACGAAACCCATTTCGACAAGCTGACGGGACTTCTGGCGCGGCCGGCGATGGTCGGCAAGATCGCCGAGGCGGCATGCGTGACAAGCCGGACCGGGGAACCGGTGTTCCTGATCGACATCGACATCGACCGGTTCAAGCAGATCAACGATGCGATTGGCTATAGCCAGGGCGACGAGCTGATCCGCGCCTTCACCAGGCGACTACAAGACAGCGTGCCCGCACGCGCCCTGATCGGGCGCATCGGTGCCGGGGAGTTCGCGGTACTGCTGCCGGATCACCAGATCCAAGGGACGATGGAGGGCATGATCGAGCGGCTCATCGACGAGATGATGGAACCCTATGAACTCAGCAGCCATCAGCAATCGGTGAGCCTGTCCGTGGGCATCGTGGCCATGCCCAAGGATGGTGTCGATCCGGTCCTTATCCTGCGCAGGTCCAACCTGGCGCTGCAGCATGCGCGCGCCAGCGGCGTTGGCAACTGGTCGGTATTCGACAGCGAGATGGGACGAGTCGCCGATTATCGCCAATGGGTGGAATCCGAGCTGCACACGGCTTTCGAGCGTGGCGATTTCGACCTCCACTATCAGCCACAACTCGACCTGCCGAGCGGCCGCATCGTCGGCTATGAGGCGTTGATCCGCTGGAACCATCCTGAGCGAGGCATGATCCCGCCCATGGAGTTCATCCAGATTGCCGAGGAAACCGGAATGATCAACCCGATCGGCGAATGGGTCCTGCGCAAAGCCTGCAACGACGCCCGGCATTTGCCAGACGACTGTTTCGTCGCCGTCAATATTTCGCCGGTCCAGTTCATGACCAAGGACTTCGTCGGCATCGTGCGCGACACGATGCGGGCCACCGGGATCAAGCCGTCACGGCTGGAGCTGGAAGTCACCGAGACGGCGATGATGCAGGACCGCGATCGCGCTGCCGTCATCCTGAAAGAGCTGGCCGAAATGGGCATCTCCGTTGCCGTCGATGATTTCGGCACCGGCTACTCGAACCTCAGCTATCTGATCGATTTCTCCTTCGGCAAGCTGAAGATCGACCGCTCCTTCGTCAGCCGCATCGATACCGATTCCAGCTCCGGCGCCGTCGTCTCGACCATTGTCGGGCTTTCGCGTGCACTTGGCGTCAGCATCATTGCCGAAGGCGTCGAGACCGAGAGCCAGGCCACGCTGCTGCGGGCAGCCGGCTGCGAGGTGGTGCAAGGTTACCTGTTCGGCCGGCCGGCGCCGCTCAGGATCGGCCTTGGTGGCGGGCAAGCCACCGACGAGGTCCGACGCGTCGCCAATCTGCACTGAGCGCGATACGCATCGTTTCAGCGACGCGCGACAAACACCTTGAACATGCCGTCGCGGGCAAGCTCGGCGTGGCTGGCAAAGGCGGCCGACAGCACGGGCTCGTAGGGAAGCTGGCGGTTGGCGACCATGACCAGCCTGCCACCGGGCTTGAGCGCCTTGGCTGCCGCGCGGATCATGCCGGCGCCGATCTCCGGCTCCGCCGCACGGCTGCGGTGAAAGGGCGGGTTCATGGCGATGACGTCGTAGCGGCGCTCGACAGGCTCGGCGAGCAGATCCGTCCAGAAGAAGCCTTGCGCCACGGTGCCGCCGAGGTTGCCCTTGGCAGCCTCCAGCGCATCGAAATCCGCCTCGTAAAGATCGAGCCCCGACAAGCCCGGCGAACGGGTAGCCATCTCAGCCGCCACATAGCCCCAGCCGGCGCAGAAATCAGCCGCATTGCCACGGAGATCGCCAGGCAAATTGTCGGCCAGTAGTTTCGAACCCGCGTCGACGCGATCGAAGGAGAACATGCCAGGCTCGGTGCGGAACCGGCCCTCCACCAGTTGCGCCGGGTTGGCGGCACGCAGTGCCGCGGCAGCCCGCATATCCGCCGGACAGCGCAGCCAAAAGGCAATGCCGTGATATTTCGGCATATGCCCGTCGAGCGGCACGAGTTCGTCGACGCGCTTGCGCAGGCTGGCAACGCCCTCGTCCTTGCCGCCGGCGATGACGATCAGTCCGCCCGGCACCACGCGCTCGAGAGCCTCGGCGATACGCTGTTCATTCTGGCCGCGATGGCGGCCAGCGAGCACCAGGGCGGCATCAAAACCATCACCCACCGGTTGCGGCGCGACCGTGAAACCCGCCGCCTGCAACGCGCGGAAATGCGGCCGGAAGCCTTGTACGAGATGTAGCCCGGCCTCGAACGCCGACGGCAAGCGCAGGCCAGGCTCGGCGCCGAGGAAAAGAATGCGCTCACCCTTTCGCGGCATGGCAAGAGCCTCGGCCTCGAACGGATGGAAAAGCGTCTTCAGCGCCTCAGCGGGCATAGCCGTGTTCCCCATGGTCTTGCGCAATTCCCGTGGGGAAAGCGCCACGCACTTTTCCTGGAATTGCTCCAAACGAAAACGGGCGCGACATAAGCCGCGCCCGTTCCGCTTTTTCTGTCAGGTCGCTCAGGCGGCGTCTTCTTCGCCTTCGGCCTTCTTCTCGCGCACGATTTCCTTGCCGGTGGCCTGGTCGACGACCTTCATCGACAGGCGGACCTTGCCGCGCTCGTCGAAGCCCATCAGCTTGACCCAGACCTTGTCGCCTTCCTTGACGACGTCCGAGGTCTTGGCAACGCGCTCATTGGCGAGCTGCGAGATGTGGACGAGACCATCGCGGGGACCGAAGAAATTGACGAAAGCGCCGAAGTCGGCAGTCTTGACGACCGTGCCTTCGTAGATCTCGCCGACTTCCGGCTCGGCGACGATGGTGTGGATCCACTTCTTCGCCGCCTCGATCTCCTTGGCGTTCGAGGAAGCGATCTTGACCGTGCCGTCGTCCTCGATGTTGATCTTGGCGCCGGTCTTCTCGACGATCTCGCGGATGACCTTGCCGCCCGAACCGATGACGTCGCGGATCTTGTCGGTCGGGATGTGCATGACCTCGATACGCGGCGCGAACTCGCCGAGTTCGGCGCGGGCGCCGGTCAGGGCATGCGCCATTTCGCCGAGGATGTGCTGGCGGCCATCCTTGGCCTGGTCCAGCGCGATCTTCATGATCTCCTCGGTGATGCCCTCGATCTTGATGTCCATCTGCAGCGAGGTGATGCCGTTGGCGGTGCCGGCGACCTTGAAGTCCATGTCGCCGAGGTGATCTTCGTCACCCAGAATGTCGGACAGAACCGCGAAGCGCTCGCCTTCCTTGATCAGGCCCATGGCGATACCGGCAACGGGCTTGGCCAGCGGCACGCCAGCATCCATCAGCGCCAGCGAGGTGCCGCAGACGGTGGCCATCGACGAAGAGCCGTTGGACTCGGTGATCTCCGAGACGACGCGCAGCGTGTAGGGGAACTGGTCAGCGCTCGGCAGCATCGGCCGGATGGCGCGCCAGGCGAGCTTGCCGTGGCCGATTTCGCGGCGGCCCGGCGAACCCATGCGGCCGGTCTCACCGACGGAATAGGGGGGGAAGTTGTAGTGAAGGAGGAACTTCTCCTTGTACATGCCGGTCAGCGAATCGACATACTGCTCGTCTTCGCCGGTGCCGAGCGTGGCAACGACCAGCGCCTGGGTCTCGCCGCGGGTGAACAGCGCCGAACCATGGGTGCGCGGCAGCACGCCGACTTCGGAAACGATCTTGCGGACCGTCTTCAGGTCGCGGCCATCGATGCGCGAGCCGGTGTCGAGGATGTTCCAGCGCACGACCTTGGCCTGGAGTTCCTTGAACACGGAACCGATCTGCTCGGAGGTGTATTTGGGCTCTTCGCCTTCGGCCGGAGCGAACGCGGCCTTGACCTTGGCCTTGACGGCGTCGACGGCGGCATAGCGCTTCTGCTTGTCGGTGATCTTGTAGGCTTCACGAAGCTCGTCGCCGACGATGTTGAGCATTTCGCCTTCGAGCGCGGAATAGTCGGGCGCGGTGAAGTCGCGCGGCTCCTTGGCGGCAACTTCGGCCAGCTTGATGATGGCGTCGATAACCGGCTGGAAGCCCTTGTGGCCGAACATGACAGCGCCGAGCATCAGCTCTTCGCCAAGTTCCTTGGCTTCCGACTCAACCATCAGCACGGCGTCGGCGGTGCCGGCGACGACGAGGTCGAGCTTGGATTCCTGCATCTCGTCGATGTGCGGGTTGAGAACGTATTCGCCGTTGATGTAGCCGACGCGCGCGCCGCCGACCGGGCCCATGAAGGGAACGCCCGACAGGGTCAGAGCGGCCGAGGTGGCAACGATCGACAGGATGTCCGGATCGTTCTCGAGGTCATGCTGGACGACCGTGACGACGATCTGGGTGTCGTTCTTGTAGCCGTCGGCGAAGAGCGGACGGATCGGGCGGTCGATGAGGCGCGAAACCAGCGTTTCCTTTTCGCTCGGACGGCCTTCCCGCTTGAAATAGCCGCCCGGGATCTTGCCGGCGGCGTACGTCTTTTCCTGGTAGTTGACGGTCAGCGGAAAGAAATCCAGGCCGGGCTTGGGCTCCTTCATCGAAACGACGGTCGCCAGAACCTTGGTCTCGCCGTAGGTGGCGAGTACAGCGCCGTCAGCCTGGCGCGCGATCTTGCCGGTTTCGAGGATGAGCGGGCGACCGCCCCATTCGATTTCCACTTTGTGTTGATTGAACATGTCTTGTCCTTTGTATGAGGAAAGGCCGCGCCGTTTCAGCGTGCGCGGGTGCCCTTTCCTCTGGCTTCCTTTCTCGGGCAGCCACGGGCAAGACAACGGGAGGCTCGGGTTTCATCGGCGCGGTGGCCTTACGAGCGTCCTGCAATCCTGCCCCATGACCGTCCATGGGTGGCTTCGAGTGGCCCTCTGCGCGCTCGAAGCCGGATATGACCAATCGATCGACTGGCCTGCGCACAACCCCGAAACCCACGGCTTACGGAACGCGTCATGCGCAAATTCTACTTTTGGAGCGTCCGTCCGGCATCCGGAAGGGTGCGCGGCGCTCCAGTCATGCATTCGAGATCAGGTTGACCCGGGCTCGAATGCGCGACCGGCGGACTCCTTGAAGGAGCCCGCCGGTCAATTCGTCAACGGCGCAGACCGAGCTTCTCGATCAGTGTCTGATAGCGCGCGTCGTCCTTGCGCTTGAGATAATCAAGCAGGCTGCGGCGCTGGGACACGAGAGCGAGCAGACCACGGCGGGAATGGTTATCCTTCTTGTGGTCCTTGAAATGGTCGGTCAGGTTCTTGATGCGCTCGGAAAGGATGGCCACCTGGACTTCCGGAGACCCGGTATCGCCCTTGGCGGTAGCGAATTCACCCATCAATTCCTTCTTGCGCTCGGCAGTAATCGACATCGTGTTTTTCCTTATCTGTTTGAGGAAACGGGTCGCCCTCAGCCGGGATGTCGTCCAGCAGGGGCCGGTGCAAGCAAAGCGTCGTGGCGCTATGCTGCGGCGCATATAGTGCAATTCCCGGCAAAACACCAGCCCAATTCACCAAGCCGGCTTTTCAGCCCAAAATGGCAAGTTTCGCCGCAGTCAAAGCCATTTCTTCCATTTGAAGAACGCAACCAGGCCGACCGCGATAACAGCCATGAACAGGAGCGCTTCCGGATAGCCGTAATAGGCCTTCAACTCCGGCATGTTCCACGGCGAGCTCTGGGGGTCGAAATTCATGCCCCAGACACCGACCAGGAAGGTGAGAGGCATGAAGATGACCGAAACGATGGTGAGATAGCTGATGACGTCGTTGGTGCGCGCCTGGCTCAGCGACAGATGCATCTCGATCAGGCCGGTCAGCATGTCGCGCTGGGTCTCGACGAGTTCGATCAACCTGAGCGAATGGTCGAGCGTGTCATTGAGGAAGACTTTGGTCTCGGCTCTGACATAGGGCACCTCGTTACGGATCAGCGTCGCCAACGCATCGCGCATCGGCCACAGCACGCCCTTCAGCACATTGGCGTCGCGCCGCAATTCGTGCAGCTGCCGCATCTGATGCTTGTGCGGCGAATGCAGCATCTCATCCTCGATGCTGTCGACCAGGTCGCCGGCTCCCTCGATCGGCGGAAAATAGCTGTCGACGATAGCGTCGATAAGCGCGTAGGCCAGATAGTCGGCGCCACGGGTCCGCAACCGGTTGGGCGCCGAACTCTCGATGCGCTTGCGCACCGGGTCGAACGGATCGCCCTCGCGCTCCTGGAAGGTGACGACGAAGTTCTCGCCTAGGAAGAGAGCGATCTGTTCGTAGCGATGCGAGGTGACATCGTCGATCATGCGCACGACGACGAAGGCATGATCCTCGAAGAAGTCGACCTTCGGCCGCTGGCCGGTGTTGACGACATCCTCAAGCGCCAGCGGATGCAGGCTGAAGATGCGGCCGATCTCCTCGATCAGCCCGATGTTGGCGAGGCCGGTGCAGTCGAGCCAGATCACCGGCCATTTCCGGCAATTGGCCTCGACATCGGCGATGCTGGCATTGTCGATGGTCTTGAACTTCTGCGGCGAGATCAAGGTCAGCCGCAATTCGGAGCGCCGCGCCGCCGGATCGGCGATCAGCGTACCCGGCGAGGCGCCGACCGGCGGCCGCCTTGTCTTCACCGGCGCCCGCTTTTTCACCGCCTCGGCTTTTGCCATGTGCCCCTCGAGCGTAGAGTCGACGTGAAGTTAGAACCTTGTTCTCGCAATTTCGAACGCCGTTTCACCCTTTTCCCGGAATTGCGTCAGCCGGCAAAGACCCGCTTGGGCTTGAACATGCCCTGTTCGATCGCACCGATGGCGACCAGCTTGCCGCGCGCCGTCGCGCAGGCCTCCTCGGCTTCCACCGGCGCATCGCGGCCGCGAATGATGACCGGATTGCCGAGACGGATCTTGGTCGCCGCATCATCGCTGATGGCGATCTGCGGCAGGCAGTCGAGAGCCGCCGATGTGTCGACAAGAAGCGCATCGATGGCATCGAAGTCGACGGGGATTTCTATCGGCTCGGCGCCGTCGGCGGGCTCCGGTCTGTCCTCACCTTGTACTCCGAAGCGGGCCGCCTCTAGTTCGGCGATGGTGACGAAATCCTCTTGCGTGAACGGCTCGACCTCGACCCGGCGCAGGTCGGAAATATGGCCGAAGCAGCCGAGGTCGCGGCCCATGTCACGAGCCAGCGAGCGCACATAGGTGCCCTTGCCACATTCGACCTCGAAAACCGTGCGATCGGCGTGATGCTCGATGATCTCCAAACGACCGATCTCGATTTCGCGCGGGGGGATGTCAACCGTCTCGCCTTCCCGGGCAAGGTCATAGGCGCGTTCGCCTGATATCTTGATGGCCGAGAATTGCGGCGGCGTCTGCATGATGACGCCGGTGTATTTCGCCAGCAGCGCCCTGACCTCGGCTTCCGCCGGACGCACGTCGGAGCTCTTCGTCACCGGCCCTTCGAGATCGTCGGTGGAGCGCTCATCGCCCCAGGCGACGGTGAAACGATAGATCTTGGCGCCGTCCTGCACGTAAGGCACGGTCTTGGTGGCTTCGCCGAGCGCGATCGGCAGCATGCCGGAGGCCAGCGGATCGAGCGTGCCGGCATGGCCGGCCTTTTCCGCCTGGAACAGCCACTTGATCTTGGAGACAGCCTCGGTCGAGCCCATGCCGACCGGTTTGTCGAGCACCACCCAGCCGGAGACCGGCCGGCCCTTCTTCTTGCCGCGGCGCGCCATTATTTGCTGTCCTTGTCTTCGTCTTTGTCCTGGCCGTCCGCATCGAGATCGCGCGCCACTTCGGGCGACTTCAGCAGGTCGTTGATCCTGGCGAAATTGTCGAAGGAGGTATCCAGCCGGAAGCGGAACTCCGGCATGTATTTCATCTGCCGGAGCGCGCCGGAGACACGGCCACGGACGAATTTCGCATGCTTGTTGAGCGCCTCGATGACGGCGCCGGCATCCTTGGCGCCGAGCGGGGAAACAAAGGCGGTGGCGATCTTCAGATCGGGCGACATGCGCACTTCCGAGACAGAGACGACCGAATTTTCAATCAACGGGTCGAGGATCTCGCCGCGCTGCAGGGTTTCGGACAGGGCATGGCGCACCTGTTCGCCGACGCGCAGCATGCGCTGGGATGGGCCGGATGTGGTGGAACGGGGCATTTTTCTCAATCCTGAAAGCGTGAGGCGCGGGGTGGGACCGTGCCGCATGTCTCAAACGGGTCATTCTCAAAAGGCTTGGGGCGGCGGTCTTTCGACCACCACCCGATACCGACAAGTCACGCGAACTCAGAGTGTCCGGGTCACCATCTCGACACGGAAGCACTCGATGATGTCGCCGACGCGCATGTCCTCGTAGTTCTGGAAGGCCATGCCGCACTCCTGGCCGCCGGGAACTTCCGAAACCTCGTCCTTGAAGCGCTTCAGCGTCTTCAGCGTGCCTTCGTGGATGACGACGTTGTCGCGGATCAGGCGTACGCCCGCGCCACGCTCGACCTTGCCTTCGGTGACACGGCAGCCGGCGATCTTGCCGACCTTGGTGATGTCGAAGATCTCGAGGATCTCGGCATTGCCGATGAAGGTCTCGCGACGCTCCGGCGACAGCAGGCCCGACAGAGCCGCCTTCACATCATCCACGAGGTTGTAGATGATCGAGTAATAGCGGATCTCGATGCCCGCGGCCGCGGCCGCGGCGCGCGCCTGCACGTTGGCGCGAACGTTGAAGCCGATGATCGCGGCACCCGAAGTCTCCGCCAGCGAGACGTCGCTTTCGGTGATGGCGCCGGCGCCGGCATGGACGATGCGCGCACGCACCTCGTCGGTGCCGAGCTTGTCCAGCGCGGCGTTGATCGCCTCGATAGAACCCTGAACGTCGCCCTTGATGACCAGCGGGAATTCCTTCAGCCCGCTCGTCTGCAGTTGCGACATCATCTGTTCGAGCGAGCCACGCTGGCCGGCATGCCTGGCCACCGCCTTCTCGCGCGCCAGACGCTGGCGATACTCGGTGATCTCGCGGGCGCGGGCCTCGTTGTTGACGACCGCGAAGCGATCGCCAGCCTGTGGCGTGCCTTGAAGGCCGAGCACCTCGACCGGCATCGCCGGCGGCGCTTCCTTGATCTGCTCGCCGCGATCGTTGACCAGAGCGCGCACCCGACCCCATTCGTTGCCGGCGACGAGGATGTCGCCCGGCATCAAGGTTCCGGTCTGTACCAGCACGGTGGCGACGGGACCACGGCCCTTGTCAAGCTGCGCCTCGATGACGACGCCCTCGGCGGTACGGTCCGGATTGGCCTTCAGGTCGAGGATTTCGGCCTGCAGCAGGATCGCCTCGAGCAGCTTGTCGAGATTGGTGCCCTTGGTCGCCGACACTTCGACGTCCAGCACTTCACCGCCCATGGATTCGACGAAGACCTCATGGCGCAGCAGTTCCGAGCGCACCTTCTGCGGATCGGCGTCATGCTTGTCGATCTTGTTGATCGCCACGATGATCGGAACGCCGGCCGCCTTGGCATGGCTGATCGATTCGATCGTCTGCGGCATCACGCTGTCGTCGGCGGCCACCACCAGGATGGCAATGTCGGTGGCCTGGGCGCCGCGGGCACGCATCGCCGTGAAGGCGGCGTGGCCGGGCGTATCGATGAAGGTGATCTTCTGACCATTCTTCTCGACCTGATAGGCACCGATATGCTGGGTGATGCCGCCGGCCTCGCCGGAGACGACATTGGCATTGCGGATCGCATCGAGCAGCGACGTCTTGCCGTGGTCGACGTGGCCCATGATGGTCACCACCGGCGGACGCGACACGAGGTCTTCCGGACGATCGGCGATGTTGAACAGGCCTTCCTCGATGTCGGACTCGGCGACGCGGCGGACCGTGTGGCCGAATTCGGTGGCGACCAGCTCGGCCGTATCGGCGTCGATCACGTCGCCCGGCTTCAGGATCTGGCCCTGCTTCATGAAGAACTTGACCACATCGACCGCACGTTCGGACATGCGCTGCGCCAGTTCCTGGATGGTGATGGTCTCGGGCAGAATCACTTCGCGCATGACTTTCTCGCGCGGCTCATTGTGCATCGCGCGCTTGAACTTCTCCTGGCGTCGACGCATCGACGACAGCGAACGAGCCCGCGCATCCTCGTCGGAAAGCGCGGAATTCAGTGTCAGCTTGCCACGGCGACGATCTTCCTCGCCCTTGGTCGGCTTGGCCGGACGCGCCACTTCGGGCGTGACCAGGCGACGTACCGGCGCACCTGCGCCCGTCCGCTTCGGCTTGACCTCTTCCTCTTCGTCGACGGTTGCCAGTTCCGCGGCCTGCGGCGCGCGGCGGCGTGCCTCTTCCTCGGCGCGACGGCGCGATTCGGCCTCGGTCTGCAACCGTGCCTCTTCCTCGGCCTGGCGGCGCGCGGATTCCTCGCGTTCCCGCTTGCGGCGCTCTTCGTCCTCGGCGCGGCGCTTGGCTTCCTCGGCGGCGCGCTGACGGTCTTCGACCTCGCGGACCTTGGACCCTTCAAGCGCCCTGCGGCGGGCTTCCATTTCACTGCGCGACAATTCGTTCAGCACCATGCCGCTGCGCTCGACCGGAGCTGGCGGCGGAGGCGGAGGCGGCGCCTTGGGCGCTTCCTGCACGACAGGCGCTGCCGCGACCGGCGGCTTCGGCGTGAAGACAGGCACAGGGGCAGCGGCAACCGGCTCCGGCTTGTCGCCGGGCAGGGAGAACTTGCGCTTCTTGGTCTCGACCACGACCGACTTGGTACGGCCATGCGAGAAGTTCTGGCGCACGGTGCCCTGTTCCATGCCGGGGCGCTTCAGCGTCAAGGTCTTCTTCGGTGTAACACTCAACGTCTTGTCGTCGCCCGATTTCGTATCGCTCATTCCATATCCTCTGCGGGCTCATCTTCGTCAGCAACGGCCGCAAGCATTGCCAGATCGTCCGGGGTACCGCCCCGATATCGGTCGAGCGCAACCATGCGCTTCTGGACCGCCTTACCCGCGTCTCCCGCGAGGACGGCAGCATGTATCACATTTGTACCCCCCAATGCCAAGCTCAACTCGGCCTCGGAGAAAAGTTTGTAGGCAAGGGTGGAAGGGCCACCGAGATGGACAGTCGCCCGTCGCGCCTGGCTGATCTTGCGCACGCCATCGTCGGATGCCTCGGTCGCGTGGAGCACGAAAAGCGCCAGCCCGCCGCGCACGGCGCTCTCAACCTTGGTGGCGCCCAGCGCGATCGCGCCTGCCTTGCGGGCGAGACCCAACATGCCCAGCGCGGATCGGGAGAGCAGCCCGTCGACCATGCCGCCAAGATCCGGCGGCACAACCACCTGTGCCTTGAAGGCGCGGGCAAAAAGGTTCTTGGCCGCCGCCTTGTCAATATGTAGGCGGTCGGCGCTCACCCAGCAACCACGGCCGGGCAGATTTCTCTTGAGATCGGGAACGACGGCCGAATCCGGGCCGACGACGAACCGGATCAGTTCATCCGGTTCGGCCTGCTTGCGGGTGACGATGCAGGTGCGATCGTTCATCTCGTCCAAGGGCGGGTTCTGTGCGATGCGGTTTCACCTCACGCACCAACGGCTTCGTCAGCCGATGCTTCCTCGGCCGCAAGCTCGTCTTCGGAAATCCAGCCGGCCTTGAGACGGGCATTGAGCACCATCTGCTCGGCGTCGGCGCGCGAAACACCGTGATTGGCCAGCACGCCCGGATAGACCTTGGTCTCGCCGTCCTTGCGTTCCTTCCAACCGGTCAGGTCGTCGGCGGCATAGCCGGCGAAATCCTCGATCGTCTTCACGCCGTCCTCGCCGAGCGTCACCATCATGGCGGTGGTGATGCCGGGGATTTCGCGCAACTCGTCCTTGACGCCCAGCGCCTTGCGCTTCTCATCATGCTCGGCCTCGATCTTTTCGAGATATTCGCGAGCACGGGTCTGGATTTCGGAAGCGGTGTCGTCGTCGAAGCCATCGATCGAGGCGATCTCGCCGGCGTCGACATAGGCGACTTCCTCGACGCTGGTGAAGCCTTCGGAGGCCAGCACCTGGCCGACCATCTCGTCGACATCGAGGGCTTCCATGAACAGCGCCGAGCGCTCGACGAATTCCTTCTGGCGGCGCTCGGATTCCTCGGCCTCGGTCAGGATATCGATATCCCAGCCGGTGAGCTGCGAGGCGAGACGCACGTTCTGGCCGCGGCGGCCGATGGCCAGCGACAGCTGATCGTCGGGAACCACCACTTCGATGCGCTCGGCGTCCTCGTCGAGCACGACCTTGGCCACTTCCGCCGGCTGTAGCGCGTTGACGATGAAGGAGGCGGCCGAGGGCGACCACGGAATGATGTCGATCTTCTCGCCCTGCAGTTCGCCGACGACGGCCTGGACGCGGCTGCCGCGCATACCGACGCAGGCGCCGACCGGATCGATCGAGCTGTCACGCGAGATAACGGCGATCTTGGCGCGAGAGCCCGGGTCGCGGGCCACCGACTTGATCTCGATGATGCCGTCATAGATTTCCGGCACTTCCATGGTGAAGAGCTTGGCCATGAACTGCGGGTGCGTGCGTGACAGGAAGATCTGCGGGCCGCGCTGCTCGCGGCGCACATCGTAGACATAGGCGCGAACGCGGTCGCCATACTTGTAGTTTTCGCGCGGGATCAGCTCGTCACGGCGGATGATGGCTTCGCCACGGCCGAGATCGACGATGACATTGCCATACTCGACGCGCTTGACGGTGCCGTTGACGATCTCGCCGATGCGGTCCTTGTATTCGTCGTACTGACGGTCACGCTCGGCCTCGCGCACCTTCTGCACGATGACCTGCTTGGCCGACTGGGCGGCAATGCGGCCGAAATCCATTGGCGGCAGCTGTTCGGCGATGAAGTCGCCGAGCTGGGCGTCGGGATTGCGCTCGCGAGCCGAGGAAATGGCGATCTGCGTGGCATAGTCGTCGACCTTTTCGACCACTTCCATCAGCCGCTGCAGCTTCATCTCGCCGGTGTTCGGGTTGATGTCGGCGCGGATGTTGGTCTCCTGGCCATAACGCGAACGCGCCGCCTTCTGGATCGCATCGGCCATGGCGGCAATGACGATCGACTTGTCGATCGACTTTTCACGCGCGACCGCGTCGGCAATCTGCAGCAGTTCAAGTCTGTTGGCGCTTACAACCATCTTATTTCTCCCGAGCTTGTTGCCGAGCTTTTACGCCCCGCCGCTCAATCATAGTTCCTGTTAGATTTCGTCTTCCGCGCCGCCTTCAACACCCTCGGGTGCGTCATCAGGCTCACCGCGGCGTTTCTTGGCTTCCTTGCGTTCCCGGTTGTCCTTCGACAACGCCTCACGGATGAGGTCGTCGGTAAGGATCAGCCGCACATCGGCGATCGCGTCATAGGGAACACGCACCGTCGGCTCCTCGCCATAGGCTGCCTTGTCGCGCTCGATCAGCACATCGTTCTCGCCGGCCTCGGCGATCTTGCCCTTGAAGCGCTTGCGATCCGCGACGATGACCGACGTTTCCATCTTCACCAGATGACCGGTCCAGGTGACGAAATCCGATTTGCGCACCAACGGCCGGTCGATACCAGGCGAAGAGACTTCGAGATGATACGCCTTTTCGATCGGATCATCGACATCGAGCGCCGGCGACACCGCGCGGCTGACCTCTTCGCAATCCTCGACAGTCATGGTGCCGTCCTCGCGCTCGGCCATGATCTGTAGCGTCAGCCCGTTCTGGCCGGACAGATGCACGCGCACGAGGCGAAAGCCGATGCCGCGCAGCACCGGTTGGACGATCAGCGCAATGCGCGCATCGATGCCGCTTTCGCGGATGATGCGGTCGTCACTTTCGCTTGCCGTTGCAGTCATCAATTACCTGTCGTTCGTTTCGAACCTATCGGCAGGTAATAAAAAAGAGCGGGACCGGGTGGACCCACTCTTCGTCATACCGACCAAGAATTTGAGCCTGATATAAACGAACACTGCTCGTATTTCAAGCCCGCCGTGGCAAACCGACGAGGTGTCACGCCGCCGCGCCAGCGTTGCGTCAGACGCATGGCCTCCATGCAGCCGCGCCTCTGTGAGCTTTGATGCCGCATCCCCATCTGTACGGCATCACAAAAATTCAAAGGGATTTCGCAGACGCGAAAGGGCACGACCATGAGCAACCGTAAGATTTTTTCCGCCATAGGCGATCTGTTCACGACATTCGGCAGCGCGGTGGCCGCGTCGCGCGCAGTGGAAGCCGGGCGCAAGCCGCGCGCTGATGATCTGCGCCAGCTTGGCATGGATCCGGCTGTCTTCAACCGCATCGGTCGTTTCTGAAAATCCGGCGGGAGGCGCCGTAGAGAAGTTCACCGCTTTGCGAAAACGGTGAACTTCTCTAGTTTTGTTTGACGCAATTCCAGACGGAAAGCCGTTATGCACTTTCCTGGAATTGCTCGAAGGCGCCTAAATCCGGATAAAGGTCAGATAGGCCGGCGGCCGGCCCTCGCGAATGGCCTTCGCTTCGTAACGGGTGCCCGGCCAACCATCGTAAGGGCGATGCCAATCCGCCGCTTCCGCTGCCTGCCATGCGAAGGCGCCGTGCGCCCGGCAGTGGAGCAAGGTCCAGTTGACATACGTATCGATGTCTGACGCGAAGCGGAACTTTGAACCCGGCTTCAGCACGCGGGCGAAACGGTCAAGATTGACCGGGCTGACGAAACGCCGCTTCCAATGCTTCTTCTTCGGCCAGGGATCGGGATAGAGAAGGTCTATGCCGTCGAGCGAGGCCGGGGGCAACCAGTCGAGCAGCCGGGTGGCATCGTCGTCGTAAACCCTGAGATTGGCCAGCGGCCTCGCCCGCACCGCCATCATCATCTTGGCCATGCCATTGACGAAGGGCTCCACACCGATGAAGCCGACCGTCGGCGTCTCGATTGCGCGATGCAGAAGATGCTCGCCGCCGCCAAAGCCGATTTCGAGCCGAACCGCCGAAATGTCAGCCTCAAACAGAGTGCGCAGATCCGATGGCGCCTCAGCCGTCAGATCGAGCCGGTAGGCGCCAAGCCCGCTTTCCAGGGCCGCCGCCTGCTGCGGGCGAACGGGCTTGCCGCGTCGACGACCGAAGAAGGCTTCGGTCGCTCGGCTTGGCCTGTCTTCAGGGCTCATCTGGCTGGCGCGGGGTCTGTCGCGGCTCAGGCCGCGACAGCATCCTTGAGCGCCTTGGCGAGATCGGTCTTCTCCCAGGAGAAAGACCCGTCTCGGCCGGCCTTGCGGCCGAAATGACCGTAGGACGACGTCTTGGCGTAGATCGGCTTGTTGAGGTCGAGATGCCGGCGGATGCCGGACGGCGACAGGTCCATCACGCTGCGCAGCGCGTCCTCGAGCTTTGCCTCGTCGACCTTGCCGGTGCCGTGCAGGTCGACATAGACCGACAGTGGCTGGGCGACGCCGATGGCGTAGGAGAGCTGGATGGTGCAACGGTCGGCAAGCTTCGCCGCCACGACATTCTTGGCCAGGTAGCGCGCCGCATAGGCAGCGGATCGGTCGACCTTGGTGGTATCCTTGCCGGAGAACGCGCCGCCGCCGTGCGGTGCCGCGCCACCATAGGTGTCGACGATGATCTTGCGGCCGGTGAGGCCGGCATCGCCGTCCGGGCCGCCGATGACAAACTTGCCGGTCGGGTTGATGTACCACATGCAATCGTCGGCAATCTTGAGATCACCAAGCGCCTCGCGGATATAGGGTTCGACGACCTTGCGGACTTTCTTGGAATCCCAGGTCGCATCGAGATGCTGGGTCGACAGCACGATCTGCGTTGCCTCGGCGGCCTTGCCGTCGATGTAGCGGACGGTGACCTGGCTCTTGGCGTCGGGTCCGAGCTTGCCAGCCTCGCCGTTGTTTTCGTGACGGGCGGCGGCCAGCAGTTCGAGGATCTTGTGGCTGTAGTAGATCGGCGCCGGCATCAGGTCCGGCGTCTCGCGGCAGGCATAGCCGAACATGATGCCCTGGTCGCCGGCACCTTCCTCGCCCTGGCGGTCGGCGGCGTTGTCGACGCCCTGGCCGATGTCTGGCGACTGGCCGTGCAGGAGAACCTCGATCTTGGCTGTCTTCCAGTGGAAGCCGGCCTGCTCGTAGCCGATCTCGCGGATCGCCTTGCGGGCGACGGATTTGAACTTCGCCGGATTCACGACCGGGTGGCCCGCCGCGTCCTTGAGGATATTGCCGGCCTTGTCCTTCTTCAACAGCGTCTCGGGGACGCGCACTTCGCCGGCGATGACGACACGGTTGGTAGTCGCCAGCGTCTCGCAGGCGACACGCACTTTCCATGGGTCCATGCCGGTCTTCTTGGCTTCACGGTAAACCAGATCGACAATCTCGTCGGAGATCCGGTCACAGACCTTGTCGGGATGGCCCTCGGCAACGGACTCCGAGGTAAAGAAGTAATTCTGCCGCGTCACGGGTGTCCCCTCTTGAAAAACGATCGGCAGGCTGCCGATTTTGGCGCGCCACGTGTTAGCGGGGCAAAGCGCCGCTCGTCAAGCGTTGCCGCCATTCTGGCATGACTGTCGATGTCAATATCTTGTGCCACCGGCGGCGGATGCCGCCGGTTCGAGTCGCGTTGAGCGTCAGTCGAGGTCGTCCGCGGCGAGCGACTTCACCAGATCGATGATCCTGCGGCGTACCTTGACGTCGGCGATCTTGACAAAGGCCCGGTTGAGCTGGAGGCCTTCGGGGCTGCCGCAGAATTCCACGGCGAAAGCCATCGACGCATCCTCGGCAAAGCCACGACTGGCCGCGGGCTCCTGGCCCGGCGCGTCCTCGAAAAAGAAGGCGACGGGCACGCCGAGTATGGAGGCAATTGCCTGCAGGCGACTGGCGCCGACGCGGTTGGTGCCCTTTTCATATTTCTGGATCTGTTGAAATGTGATGCCGAGATTCTCGCCCAGCTTTTCCTGGCTCATTCCGAGCATGTTGCGCCGAAGCCGGACGCGACTTCCAACGTGGATGTCGATGGGATTGGGTTTTTTCTTGTTTTCTTCTGTCATTTTTTCCTCGCCGAATTTTTTCGGCTTTGTGATTTTTTTCCGCCCAAACAAAGCCGGGGACGACTGCCCCAACAGAACGATCCACCAGCTTCGAGAAATTTTCAGGCGATACAGTATGAGTTTCTAATGTGTCGACTGTCAATTCACCCGTAGCCTTTGCCTTACGTTCAACAGCGCCCCCACCACCGCAAACAGCAACATGATCAGCATTCCGTTAATGCGCCGCTGGCCCGAGGAAACGACCGTCTGTCCGGAAATCGGCACCTTCACATCGATGGCGCCACGCGCGTCGATCGCCAGCGCATCGACGATGCGTCCGTATGGATCGACGACCGCCGAAATGCCGTTATTGGCAGCACGCAGCAAGGGCAATCCGTTCTCCACCGCGCGAATCTGGGCCTGTCTGAAATGCTGATACGGGCCTGGCGTGTCCCCAAACCAGGCATCATTGGTAACGTTCACAATAAGCTGCGCTGACGTAGCGTCAACTGCCACAAGATCCGGAAAGATCACCTCATAACAAATAAATGGCAGGGCTCGGATGCCACCGGGCAGCGTGATGGCGTGCCGCTCGTTGCCGGCCGCGAACGTCACCGGCCCAGCAACAAGCTGTGCGATGCCGAACCGGTTGAGCAGGTCGGCGAAAGGCAGGTATTCGCCGAACGGCACCAGATGGACTTTATCAACGGCATCGGTGATTTCGCCCTTGTCGTCGATCGCCACCACGGAATTGTAATACCGGCTGTCGGTGGCCGCGGAGCCGCCTTCCTCGCGGACGACGCCGGCGATCAGCATCTGGCCATCGGCCAGCATGTCGCCCAGCGCCGTCAACGCATCCGGACGCTCGGTGAACAGGAATGGCACCGAGGTTTCCGGCCAGAGAATGAGTTGTGGCTTGCCGTGACCAGGGTCCGGCGCCTTGGCGGACAGGCCCAGCAAGGTGGCGAAGATGCGGTCGCGCACCGAGGCGTCCCATTTTTCACTGAGGTCGACGGCAGGCTGGACGATGCGCACATCAAGGCTGCGCTGCGCCGGCTTTTCAGGAGCGGCAAGCCTGATATAGCCGAACCCGACATGGGCGGCGGCAAGCAGCACGAACAGCGCCGCGCCCAGGCGAAGATGCCGGCGCGCCGCCAGCAGCGCGGGCAGCGAAAAAAGGAACACCGCAAGCGCATTCATACCGATCATGCCGGTCACCGAGACGCTCTGCATCAAGAGAGGCACGGGCATTGCCGCGTAACCGATCGCATTCCAGGGAAAACCGGTGAACAGGAAGCCGCGCAGCCACTCCGTCAGCCCGAAGCCGAAGGCCAGGGCGGCAATGCGGCCGATATCGCTGCTCCACAGCAGCCGGGCAACCATCGTTGCGAAGCCATAGAAAAAGGCGAGCGCGAAGGGAATACCGACCACGGCGAAGGGAAGCGCCCAGGCAAAATCATCAGCCTCGACCAGCAACGCCGAGCCGATCCACCAGAGACCGGCGAGGAAATAGCCGAAACCGAACCACCAGCCGACGGAAAAGGCCGGCCGCAGGCGCCGAAACAGGCTGCCGGAGGCGTCGCCGGTCGCGCCGTCAAGCAGCCAGACCAGCACTGGAAACGAGATGAAGCAGGCTGCGAAGAAATCATAGGGCGCCTGCCCAAGCACCGTCAGCGCTCCGGCAAGAAAGGCCACGAGCGCCCGCCGCCAACCCCAAAGCAGAATTATCCGGCCGGCAAGGCGCTCCATGCATACTTCCGAGTCGCGCGAATCAGGACGCAAGATTTATCAGGCCGCGGCCTGTGCTCCAAACGGCCGATCAGCCGGGATGCCTCGACCGCCGCTCAAAAGCGCGTCGCGTCGAAACGGATTCATGCGACGCGCTTCAGGTCTTTATTTTTATGCATCTCGTTCCCCGAAGCCGAGGTCACTTCTGGCGACGCCCATTAACGGTGCCAGCCGTCGATGCGCAGGCCACTCAACCGCTCGGCTTCTTCGCGGGAAACGGAACGGATGGGCTGGGTGAAGGTCCAGACATGACCCTCGGGATCGCGGGCCCGATACTGGCGTTCGCCGTAGAATTGATCCGTCGGCTCCTGGATTATTTCGGCGCCGCTCGCCCGCGCCTGCTCGCAATGCGCATCCAGCCCGCCCACGAGCCTGACATAGACCGACTGCGTGTTCTTGCCCGACACCGAAGCAGGACTCGCGACATAATCGCTCCATTCTGAATCGACGATGATGTAGCAATCGCCGAACCGCATCTCGGAGTGGACGAGCTTTCCCGCGGCATCGGTCACCACCATGCTGGGCTCGAAGCCGAAAGCCGCTTCTAGCCAAGCCAGCGCTGCGCGAGGATCCCTGTAGAAGACGCCGGACCCCAGACTTGCGTGCCTGAACGGGTCGTCGATCGTCATCTAGAAGCCGAACCGTTCAGGCTTGTTCGGTGCGCGCCGTGGCCCGCCGGCGGCGCTCGCCCTTCTGGCTCTGCACGATGCGCACGCGCTTGACGCGGCGCGGATCTGCATCGAGCACATGGAACTCGAAGCCCGGAATGGCCTGTACCACCTCGCCACGCGTCGGCACGCGTCCGAGCGTGTTGAAGATCATGCCGCCAATGGTATCGACATACTCGCCGTGCTCGCCGGCGGCGAAGTCCTCGCCGATCATCTTGGCGACGTCGTCGATCTCGGCCTTGCCGTCGACGATGAACACGCCGTCACCGGCCTGGGTGATCATCGGCTCGTCATCGTCATGCTCGTCCTCGATATCGCCGACGACCATCTCGACAATGTCCTCGAGCGATACAAGTCCGTCGGTGCCGCCATATTCATCGATGACCAGCGCCATCTGCGTGCGCGTCGTCTGCATGCGGCCCATCAGGTCGGAAGCAAGCATCGATGGCGGCACGAACAGAACCTGGCGGATCAGGTTGAGCTCGCCGATGGTGCGTGCAAGGTCGACCTGGGCGAGATCGAGCTGCGTGGCGGCAGGCGTCTTCCTGGTCGTACGCCCCTTCTTGACGCGCGCGAGCTTGGTGATGTGGGCCAGCACGTCGCGGATATGGACCATGCCGCGCGGGTCGTCGAGCGTCTCGGAATAGACCGGCATACGGGAATGGCCGGACTGCTCGAAGGTGCCCAAGAGGTCGCCGAGCGTCGTGGCGATCTCGACCGCCTCGATGTCGGCGCGCGGCACCATGACGTCCTCGACGCGCACCTCGCGCAGGCGCAGGATGTTGTTGAGCATGGCGCGCTCGCCGGGCGAAAAGGATTCGGCGTCGCTCGCCGTCTCGGCCAGCGCGCCGGCGATTTCCTCACGCAGGCTGGTGCCGTTGCGTTGCCTGAACAGGCCCAGAACGCGGTCGAACAGGGAGGGGCCGGCAGACGAAGACTCGCTGGCAACGCTGCCGGTGTTGGCAACACCAGTGGTAACGGTACTCGGACTTGACCCCTCTTCCGACGTATCGGAAGCCTTGGTCGCACTGCCAGCGTCGGGGCGGGCGGCAGTCTCTGGTTTGTCGTTCATCGTCGTCCGGTCAATTGTCAGATGTAGTTACGCGTAGGGATCGGGAATGGCAAGCCTTGCGAGCGCCACGCGTTCGATGGCTTCCATCTCCTCGGCCTCAGCGTCGGTCTCGTGATCATAGCCCAGCAAATGCAGCAGGCCGTGGATGACGAGATGGGTGATATGGTTCTCCAGGGGCTTGTCTTCCAGTGCCGCCTCGCGCGCCACTGTCTCGGCGGCAAGCACGATATCGCCCAACATCGGCGGCAGAGGGCCACCGGGCACGGGCGGGAAGGCCGGGAAAGACAGGACGTTGGTGGGTTTGTCCTTGCCGCGCCAGCCGGCATTGAGCGTGCGGATATGGGCGTCGTCGGAAAAAACGATGCTGAGCTCGGAACGACCGGCCACGCCGGTCTCGGCGAAAGCAGCGTCAACCGCTCGATCGACCAGCCGCGTCAGGCTTGCCTCATCGGGCCAGTCGCCCGCTTCGACCGCTATATCGATGTCGACGGGCACCGAAGGACCCCCGTCGCCGGATAAATTGTCCTCAGGCATGAGGCCGCATCGCTGAAATCAATTCTCCGCGCCCAGGCCGCGCGCCAGCTTGGCATCGCGGTCATAGGCCCTGACGATCTCCGCCACCAGCGGATGGCGAACGACGTCGACATCGTTGAAGCGCACGGTTACCGCGCCGGCCACACCGTCGAGGACACGCAAGGCCTCGACCAGGCCCGATTTGGTGCTTGGAGGAAGGTCGATCTGGGTCGGATCGCCGGTGACAATCATGCGCGAATTCTCGCCAAGACGCGTCAGGAACATCTTCATCTGCATCGGCGTGGTGTTCTGCGCCTCGTCAAGGATAACAGCGGCATGCGCCAACGTGCGGCCGCGCATGAAGGCGAGCGGCGCGATTTCGATGACTTCGGCGGCAATGGCGCGCTCGACCTTGTCGGCCGGCATCATGTCGTAGAGCGCATCGTAGAGCGGCCTCAGATAGGGATCGACCTTCTCCTTCATGTCGCCGGGCAGGAAGCCCAGCCGCTCGCCGGCCTCGACGGCCGGCCGCGACAGAATGATGCGCTCGACCATGCCGCGCTCGAGCAGCATCGCCGCATGCGCCACCGCCAGATAGGTCTTGCCGGTGCCGGCCGGACCGATGCCGAACACCAGTTCCGAGCGCTCGAGCGCCCGCATATAGGCGTCCTGGTTCAACGAGCGGGCATAGATGGTCTTCTTGCGGGTGGCGATCTGGGCGGCGGAGACCTTGCCCTTGCGCTCCAGCGTCGGCAGCGTCAGCTGATCGTCGGCGGCGACCGCCATGCGCACGGCACCGTCGACATCGGACTGGCCGATATCGACGCCTTTCTGCAGAATCCCGTAGAGATTGTCCAAGGCGCGGCGCGCCTGCTCGGCGGCCGAAGCGGACCCCTTGATGGTCAGCTGGTTGCCGCGCGAGCGGATATCGACGCCGAGCTTCTGCTCGAGCCGGGCGAGGTTCTCGTCGAACTGACCGTAAAGGGCGCTGGCAAGCTTGTTGTTGTCGAAAGTCAGAACGATGTGCGCCATGTCAGAAGCCCCAGATGCCGGTACCGGGGGCAGGTTCTTCAGCTCTGCTGCGCTCAACCGTCTCTCCTCATCTGCCGAGACCATCAGGCCAATTCGGCGAACAGGCTGTTGTAGCCCGTCTTCGTGATTCGCACCTGGATAATGTCACCGATTTCGCCGGCCTTTTCATCAACAATAACGGGCTGCAGCCAAGGCGAGCGGCCGACCTTCTGACCAGCCTGGCGGCCGGGCTTCTCGATCAGCGTGTCGATGGTGGTGCCGACAAGGCTCAAGCCGAAATCCTGCTGTTGTTTGAGGAGCAGTGCCTGCAGGCGCTGCAGGCGCTCGTCCTTGATCGTTTCGGGCACATGATCAGGCATGTCGGCGCCCGGCGTACCCGGGCGCGGCGAATATTTGAACGAGAAGGCCGAAGCGTAGTTCACCTGGCGCACCAGTTCCATCGTCGCTTCGAAATCAGCTTCCGTCTCGCCGGGGAAGCCGACGATGAAGTCACCGGACAACGCGATATCGGGACGCCCGGCGCGGATGCGATCGAGCAACGCCAGATAGTCCCTGGCCGTATGCCTGCGATTCATCGATTTCAGGATGCGGTCGGAGCCCGATTGCACCGGCAGATGCAGATAAGGCATCAGCGACGGCAGGTCGCGGTGGGCCGCGATCAGTTCGTCGTCCATGTCGCGCGGATGGCTGGTGGTGTAGCGCAGCCGGGCCAGGCCCGGAATTTCAGCCAGCCGGAACAGCAGCCGGCCAAGGCCCCACTCCTCGCCGTTCTCGCCCTGGCCGTGCCAGGCATTGACGTTCTGGCCAAGCAGCGTCACCTCGCGCACGCCGGCTTCGGCCAGGCGCTCGGCTTCAGCGACGATCTGCACCACCGGCCGCGAGACTTCCGAGCCCCTGGTATAGGGCACGACGCAGAAGGTGCAGAACTTGTCGCAGCCTTCCTGCACGGTGAGGAAGGCGGTGACGCCGCGCTTGATCACCTCGGCGCGCTTGGGCTGCGGCAAGTGCTCGAATTTGTCCTCGATGGCGTAGTCGGTCTCGACGATCTTTTCGCCGCCGCGCACTCTTGCCAGCACATCGGGCAGGCGGTGATAGGTCTGCGGCCCGATTACCAGGTCGACGGCCGGCGAACGCCTGATGATTTCCGCACCCTCGGCCTGCGCCACGCAGCCGGCGACGCCGATCAGCAGTTCGCGACCGGCAATGGCGCGCTCCGCCTTCATGTCGCGGATGCGGCCGAGTTCGGAATAGACCTTTTCGGCCGCCTTCTCCCTGATATGGCAGGTGTTGAGCAGCACCAGGTCGGCCTCACCGATGGCGTCGGTCGCGGTATAGCCGTCAGCGGCCAGCGCGTCGGTCATGCGCTGGGAGTCATAGACGTTCATCTGGCAGCCATAGGTCTTGATGAAGACCTTCTTCGTTGCCATGGCGCGAGATGCCGGCTGTCCGGCCATGGTGCCGATGTCGTCGCTTTCAATCGTGTTCAAGTCCATCCGGCGGCTTCTAACGCCTTTCCGTGACAAAAAACAGACGATTCTCGGCGTGCGCCCCCAAGGCGCATGTCGGGCTAGCGGCTCGGGCGCGGATCGGCGAGTGCCGCCTGCATCATCCCGCGCACCTGGCCTTCCATCAGCTTCGACGTTTCCTTGCGGTTCGAACCCTTCGCAAAGGCGATCGGTTCGCCGAAATGCACTTCGACGTCGAGCGCGCCTTCCGCCATCAGCACCTTGAGATGCGGCATCAGATCCTCATCGCCGATCCAGGCCGCGATCGGCCGGTGCCGCCGGCCGAGCGGCACGCCATGCAGGCGCGTATAGGTGATCGCCACCGGCTGGATAAACACCTGCTCGGCCGCACCCTCCGAAATCGCCATCGAGGCGGCGCCGAACAGCGTGCTCTTGAACGGCAGGATGACGTTGCCGTCACCGGTCGACCCCTCGGCGAACAGCACCATGGCGTCGCCCTTGGCCATGCGGCTGGCGATCTCGCTTGCCTGGTCGCCGGACGAACGCTTGCGCTCGCGCTCGATGAAGACGGTGCGCTGCAGCTTGGACAGCATGCCGATCAGCGGCCAGCCTTCCATATCGGCCCTGGCGATGAACTTCACATCGGCAAAAGAGCCCAGCACCATGATGTCGGTCCAGGAGATGTGGTTCGAGGCAACCAGCAACGGGCGCTTGGCCGACAGGGCCCCCTTGACATGGACGCGCATGCCGAGCGCCCTGAGGACAAGCCTGTGCCAGATCTTGAGGATGAAGGTTTCCGGCCACCAGCCGGTCTTCATCGACAGGATCTGCAGCGGCACCAGGACCAGCGAACCAGCAACGACTAGGCCCAGGGCCAGGAAAATCCTGATTTTTCCGATCATGCTGTCCTGGTCCTGCCATCACAGCGCCGCGCGTTCTCTTGGACGCGCAAAGGACGCCGTAATGATTTAATTTCGGCGTCTGGCTAGCGAAGATCGCGGCGCATGACAAGCGCGCCGGTCGGCCCGCGATCGGGCGACCTGTAATAGTCGGGGCGCTTGCCGACTTCGCGGAAGCCCAGCCGACGGTAGAGGGCGATCGCGGCGATGTTGGTCTCGTCGACCTCCAGGAACAGCGCTTCGGCGCGTTGCACATGCAGTTCGCGCAGCACGGCGTCCATCAACTGCCAGCCCAGTCCCTGGCGGCGATGGGATCGCGCCACCGCGACGGTCAGGATCTCGCCCTCGCCGGCGGCCAGCCGGGCCAGCACGAAGCCGACGGGCGGCTTGGCGCCCTGCCCGGTTTCGCGCGCGGCATAACCGAACACGGTGTCCTGCTCGAGCAAGGCGGCGAACTCGCCATCGGTCCACGGGCGGACAAAGTCCTCGCGATGCAGCAACGAGACCGCGGGGCTGTCGGTGATCCTGAGCGGCTCGAGCGCATAGTCCCGGCGCCGCGGCTGTAAAAAAGGTATGCGCATCAATTTTGTTGCCTTGAAAGAATAAATCCGGCTTGCGGCTTTGCATCGGCGCCGCGCAGGTAAAGTGGTTTCGGCCTTTCACCCTCGCCTTTGGCGGCGGCGAGGCGGGCGTATGTGACAATGTCGGCGGTGGCCGTCCGAGGCCCGATGTCGGAAACCCGACCCGCCGACGCGGCGATCCGCACCGCCGCTGTGCCGGCAAGCACCGCAAGGTTCTCCACCGCCAAGGCAGTGGCTTCCGGCAATGTGGTCACCGCCGGACCGTAAGTCAAAACTGACATTTTGTCGTAGAGCGCGGCATGGATTTCGTCGCGGCCGGCATCGAGCGCCGCCAGTACGGCGCGGCCGGGAAATGCCGATGCGGCCTCGGCGGCCAGTGCCTCGAGCGTCGTCACCCCGATCGCCGGTATTTTCAACGCCAGCGCCAGGCCACGCGCGGTCGAAACGCCGACGCGCAGACCGGTGAAGGACCCTGGGCCGACAGAGACGGCAATGGCGCCGAGGCCGGGATAGTCGGTCGCGCCCGCCTTCAGCGCCTCGGCGATGACGGCCATCAGGTGCTCGGCATGGCCTTTGCCGAGATCGAGCACCGCGCGGCCAAGCTCCCGCCCGGCCACCGCGTCGTAGACGCAGGCGGCGCAGAGGCTGGCGGCACAGTCGATGGCAAGCACTTTCATGAAACGAACGCTTCCGAGAAACACTTCCCTGTGCCCGCCAAGGCGCGGCACCGCAAGCATAATTTGTTAAGCGGCTTCGCTTCGCCGCCTCGACGTCAAACCTGCTCGATGCGCAGCATGTGGTTGTCCCAGACATAGTCCGGTTCCGACCGTGTCGCGCCGCTGCCCTCGATGATCTCGCCGGCGCCGGTGGTTGCCATGAAGCCAGCTCCGTCCGGCGCCAGGCCGCAGACCTCGACCAGCGCACTGGTAGAGACCACCCTGCCGCTCGCCACGTCGATCACGGCAAGCGAATTGCCTTCCGGCGACGAAACGGCGACGGTGCCCGCCAAAGGATTGGCGGCGACCGAGCCGATATAGTTGCGGAAGCCGGACAGCACGTCCGGCGACATGTCGAGCAGTTGCAAATCCTTGCCGCGCGCGGCGCGCCCAACCAGCAGCGGGCGATCGATGCCCGGCCCCCTATACTGGCAGCCGAACCAGACGGTACTGGATGCGTCGGTGTCCATATGGCGGATCGACAGTTGGTGCAGGGAAGCCGGTAATTCATGCTTCTCGATCAGGTCACCGGTGACACGGTCGATCAGGACGTAGGACGGCTTCATGGTGGCGATGTTGAGTTCCGCGCGGCCATAATCGGGATGGGTCTCGATGCCGCCATTGGCGACCGCGATCGTCCTGCCATCGCTCAGCAGCAGAAGCTCGTGCGGACCCATGCCGTAAGTCGGGAATTCACCGATGCGGCTGAACTTCGCCCGCGCGTCGTAGATGCCGACGACGCCGGCAGCGTTGTCGAAGTCGTTTTCGGTGGCATAGAGCAGGGCGCCGTCGGGCGAGAACACCCCATGGCCGAAGAAATGCCGGCCGGTGACGCTGGCGATGGTCAACGGGGCGTCTCTGCCGGTATGATCGAACACCACGGCGAAGGTGCCGGGCTGGCGGGCAAAGACCACTGAACGCTTCGATACGGGATCGAAGGTGACGTCATGGCCGCGATCAGGCAGGTCGATCGCATGCAGCACCTTGCCCGCCTCGGACAGGACGGCGGCGCCAAAACTGCCGTCGCGCTTGACGAAGGCGGTGGCGAAGACGGCGTCGGCGGCAAGTGTCCTTGCCCAGGCGGACGGCGCCACCACAGCGGCAAAGCCGATGCCCGCGGCTCTCAGGAAATCCCGACGATCGATCAGCGGCGTTTTCAAGGATCAATCTCCATCGAGCGACGAGAAGCCTGCGGTCAGGCCGAATTCGGCGGTCAGCCGGGTGCCGATCAGGGTCGACAGGCTGGAGGTGATCAGGGCGAAATGCTCGAGTTTTTCGCGCAGAGCCGGGTCCGCGAGCGCCTTGTCGATCGGACCCAGGACGGACTTCGCGGTGGCGACACCGTTGACCAGCTGGATATGGATCGACTCCGCCATCCAGCGCGCATCGGGCGGCAGCGCGTCGCCAAGTTTGGAGGCCTGGAACAACGCATCGATGCCGGCGAGATTTCCCGCCAGCGAATTGGTGGTGTTTTGCGAACGCCAGTAGATCGCCTGCTTGGGCTTGTCCGCCTCGGGCTTGCCGCCAAGGAAACCTTTCAGGCGGACATCCCGGACCATCTCCAACTCGTTGATGAAGATGCCGACCAGTTCGGTCACCGCCTCGTTACCGTCGCGGTAGAGCGCGTTCTGCGGCCCCGGATTGGCCCAGAGCGCGGCAAAACCGTCCGGCTTGTTCCAGGCTGCGCTGACCTCGCCGGCCATGGTTTCGATATTGCCGGCAACCGCCGCGCCATAGGCGCAGCGATAGGGATCATCCTTGCCCGCCAGCGCATCGGCGCCGTCGCCGAAAAGCACGAATTCCAGCGCGCCCAGCCCCTGCATGGCGACGCTCTTGCCAGCAAGCTGTGCCGGATCGGTGGCTGCCGGATCCTTGTCCGACAAGGCCGCCTGCACCTGTTTGAGGCCGATGCTCTTGCGGTCCGGCCAGAACAGCATGCGCTCCAGGCGGTTGTTCTCCTTGATCGGTCCAAAACCGATGATCTCGACCGATGACCAGGCATGGACCGTGGCGGAAAACTCGGTGCGCGTCGCGTCGAGTTCGCCTTGCGACGGCGCCTCGCAGAGCTTGTGCATCGCTTTTGTCAAGGTTTCGGCATGCTGGTGCAAATCGGCATAGGCCGGGCGGACGAAGCCGTCGATCGCCGGCTGGATGATGTCGGAGGCTTTCACCGCCGCCGATGCGGGGAAGGTAACCAGCAGGGCCAGCGGAAGAGCGAGAACCAGGGCGGAACGCTTCAACATCAGAGTGACTCCAGGAATTTGACCAGTGCGTCGCGCTCGGCCGCATTGGCGGCGGCAAAGCGGTCGCGCGCCTTCTGCGCCTCGCCGCCATGCCACAGGATCGCCTCGGTCAGGCTGCGCGCACGACCATCATGTAGAAAGAAGGAATTGCCGTTGACGGTCTCGGTGAGGCCGATACCCCACAGCGGCGGGGTGCGCCACTCGCTGCCCGTCGCATCGCCCACCGCCTGGCCGTCAGCCAGGCCGGGACCCATGTCGTGCAGCAGGAAGTCGGAATAAGGCCAGATCAGCTGGAACGCCTGCGCCTTGTTGGGCGCATCGCGACGGGTGACGAATTTCGGCGTGTGGCAGGAAATGCAGCCCATCTCGTAGAAGACCTTCTTGCCGGCGAGCACATCAGGCGCTGCGAGATCGCGGCGTGCCGGCACGGCCAGGTTCTGCGAATAGAAGGTGACGAGATCCATCACCGGCGCCGGCGCCTCGACCGGACCGAGGCGCTCCTGCACGCCATTCGGCATTGCGAGGCATTCCGCCTGCGCGGCGGTGCAATCGCCCCAATGTCTTGGTTCCTCGGGTGTCGAGACGCCGATGTCGCCGGCAAAGGCATCCGCGGCCTGCTGCCGGATCGATGCGGTCTGTGCCTTCCAGCCGAAACGGCCAAGCGTCAACTCACCGCTCGGACCGTCGAGCACGATGTTGGGCCTGCCGGAAATGCCGTCATTGTCGTGGTCGACCGGATCGGCGTGGGCCAGAATGTCCGCCGGCGCGATCTGCTCAATCAAGCCAAGGCCGATCATCGGCGGCGTCAGGCGCGGCGACAGCGTGGTATGCGGATCGAGCGGCCCATAGCCGAGATCGGTGACGGAATAATTGGGCTTGCGCAGGGAAACGACGGTGCCATCCGTCAGTTCCACCTCACGTTCCTGATAGTCGACACGCATCCGGCCTTCGCCGCGCAGGCCGGGCACCGCCAGTTCCTGCAACTGCGTGCCGTAGACCGGGTCGGGAAAATTGAGCATTTGGCGGTTGGCGATGGCCGCTTTTTCCTCGGCGCTGCCGGCGTCCCGCGCCAGGCGCAGGAACATCGAGGTGGTGCCGGCATCGCCTTGCGGCGGACGGCCGCGGCCGTCCTTCAGATGGCAGTTCTGGCAGGCGCGCTCGTTGAACAGCGGACCAAGCCCGTCCGACGCCTGCGTCGAGGATGGCGACGAGACCCAGTTCTTGCGGAACAAGGCGTTGCCGAGCTTGAAAGTGCCCTCCTCCTCGAAGGTGATGTTGGTCGAGGATTGCGAGAAGGCATCGCGGCTGACGTCCTTCTCAGACGTGCCGGCGCCACCTTGCATCAGCTCGAACGGCTCGGGTTTGGAGAAATCCGTGGTCGGCCTGGTGACGGCGGTGACACGCGCCTGATCCCGGGCATCGAGGTCGCCGCGCGTGGTGGCAAGGCTGGCTGGCTGAAGGTCACCCGCAATCGCGGATGATGTCAGCGCCAGGACAAGAATGGTGCAGCGCCGGCCAGCCGGGCGGGCTGGTCTTTTCGGCAGGAGCGGCGAGCCGGCGGCCCTCAGCAAGCGGCGCAGGAATTCTAAGGGGCGCCGCATTCCCGCATGCCTTTACTCCGCCTCGTTGGCCGCATCGGCGTTGAGCTGGCCGTACTTCTCCTCGCCGATCGAGGCGAGCAGGTCGAGCTGCGTCTCGAGAAAGTCGATGTGACCTTCCTCATCGGCCAGCAGATCCTCGAACAGTTTCATCGTCACGTAATCGCCCACCTCGTGGCAGATCTCGCGCGAACGTTTGTAGGCAGTGCGCGCGTCATATTCGCCGGCAAGGTCGGATTCGAGCACTTCCTTGACGTTCTGCCCGATGCGCAGCGGCGCGACGGACTGCAGGTTCGGATGGCCTTCAAGGAAGATGATGCGCGCGATGAGCTTGTCGGCGTGGTGCATCTCCTCGATCGATTCGGCCCGCTCCTTCTTTGCCAGCTTGGTGTACCCCCAATCCTCCAGCAGACGGAAATGCACCCAATATTGGTTGACGGCTCCAAGCTCCAGAAAAAGAGCCTCGTTAAGCCGCTCGATGATCTGACTTTCGCCCTTCATGGGTTCTGCTCCCGTATTGGATGCGCAGGCCTCTGACGCGATCCAGATGTGAAACGACATCCACGCCGGTCGCCTCCGAGCGGGCGTGGTAATTTTCGGTGACCCGAATGATCGTTTCCACCACATTTGGGAAGCAGCCGCAACAGCGACCGCGCTTTTGCATGGAGTGATAGATCTTTGCCGGCACGATAAGCTGCCAAGGGTCCTGATCCAGCAGCGCGATGATCGTCTGCTCGATCTCCCTCTCCGTGATGATATTGCAATGGCAGATCAGCATTTATAGTGCTCGGATGGCTGACGGCGCCTTCCGCGCCGCGTGGCTTGATTGGTCCCGGAGCCCATTCCGGAGCCAATTGTCAGGCTCCGGAACCGCGCGCCAGGTTCGGTCTTACTTGAACACCTTGTCGGGCGCGTCGAGGCTGTCGGAGCCTTCGAAGGCGATGGCGTTGAGTTTCAGCGAGCCGACGGCACGTTCGATCGACTTGGTCTGATCGACCAACGCGTCGATCGCCGCCTGCACGGTGGCGTTGCCTTCCTTGTTTCCTTCGGCGATCTGCTGGTCATAGGCCTCACCGGCCTCGGCCCGCACCTTGATCGCCTCCATCTTGGCGACGGTGACATCGAGCTTGTCGGACAGTTCCTTGTCGATCGCCGGATCGGCTGCCTTGACCATGTCATGCACCGAAGGCCCCGAAACGGCGGTGCCGTCGAGCCTGGTATAGCTGGCGAGGTAGGCAGCACGGATGCCGATCGCGTCATAGAGATGCGAGTTGTAGGTGTTGTCGGAGAAGCAGTCATGCTCCTCTTCCGGGTCGTGCAGCAACAGGCCGAGCTTCATGCGCTCACCGGCCAGTTCACCATAGGACAGCGAGCCCATGCCGGTGAAGATGACCGAGATCGCGGTGTTCGGCTCGCCATCGACCAGGTTCTTGCGCGCGGCGCCGTCTTCCTTCCAGTTGCCGACCATTTCCTGCAGGTCCGAAACCAGAAGGGTGGTGGCCGACTTCAGATACTCGGCACGGCGGTCGCAATTGCCACCGGTGCAGTTCTTGAGGTCGTAGTCGGTGTAGGGGCGTTCGCCGGCGCCCGGGCCGGTGCCGTGCAGATCCTGGCCCCAGAGCAGGAATTCGATGGCGTGATAGCCGGTGGCGACATTGGCCTCGATGCCGCCGGCCTCCTGCAGCGTGCCGGACAGGAATTCCGGCGAAAGTTTCGAGGCATCGACCTTCTTGCCGTTGATCTCGATTTCCTTGTTGGCGATCACATTGGCGGTATAGAGCGAATTCGCATCCGATTCGGTGCCGTAGCTCTTGGCGACATAGTCGATCAGCCCTTCGTCCAGCGGCCAGGAGTTCACCTTGCCTTCCCAATCGTCGACGATCTTGTTGCCGAAGCGGTAGACCTCGGTCTGCTGGTAGGGCACGCGCGATGCCTTCCACGCGTCGCGAGCGGCCTTGAGCGTGTCAGCGGACGGATTGGCAAGCAGCGCGTCGACCGCCTTGTCGAGGGCCTGGGCCGTGGTCAGCGAATCCTCATATTTGGCAAGCGCGATGTCGGAGTAGGTCTTGATCACCGCTTTCGCATCGGTATCCGCCTTGGCCGGCAGCACAAACACCGCCGCCGTCAGCAGTGCCGTGGCGCCAATCGCCGCAAGCCTGCCGCCATATCGTGCCGTCATTATCGCTCTCCAGTTTTTTGAAAATTTTATAAACGGCGCGTGCGGCGGCCGGCGCCAGGCCATGCTGATGCCATGGGACGCAAGACTGGCCACGCGATCGCGCGGTTGGGGGAAGAAAGACACCAAAATGCCTCCAATCGAACGGGTTCAAGGCCCAGACATCAAAGGGATGCGCTAACGCGCGAGCTTCCATAAAGCTTCGACGCCAATGGAAGTCAATGAAAATCGTCCGGAAAAGCCAATTGAAACAATAGTTTAGAATTATTCTAAACTACAATGGTCAACTTTATGCCTCGGCTGTGCCGGCCTTGCCGCCGAACTGTACGATTGACAGCTGTCATCCCGGGTGCGACCCGCAAACGCTCTCTTGCGGCGGCGCCAGACAATTGCCACCTGGCGAGACGCTCTAGGATCGAATCGGGATGGGAATGCGATGAAGAACGGTGTGGTCATTGTCGGTGCGGGTCATGCGGGCGTGCAGGCGGCCGCCAGTCTGCGCGAGGACGGCTATGACGGGCCGGTGATCCTCGTCGGCGACGAGAACGAGTTGCCTTACCACAAGCCGCCGCTGTCGAAGACCTTCATCAAGGATGCCGAGGCCAAGCCGCAACCCTTGCGTGGCGAGGCCTTTTATACCGGCAACGCGATCGACTACCGGCCGGGCATCCGGATCGAGCGCATCGATGCCGGCCGCCGCAACCTGGAGATATCAGGCGGCGGCGAACTTGCCTTCGACCACCTGCTCCTGGCGACCGGGTCGCGCCCGCGCGTCCTGCCGCTGCCGGGCTCGGACCTGTCCGGCGTCTTGTCGCTGCGTTCGCTGGCCGACGCACGGCTGATCCGGGAGCTCAGCACAACCAGCGAGGATGTCGTCATCCTCGGCGGCGGTTTTATCGGACTGGAGATCGCCGCGACGCTGCGCGCGGCCGGCCGCACGGTGACTGTGGTGGAAGCGGTCGACCGGCTGCTCGGCCGCGCCGTCGCACCCGTGGTGGCCAACCATGTCCGCCAGCGGCTGGAGGCGACCGGCGTACGCATCCTGACCGGCACCTCGATTTCAAGGCTCGAAGGCGAAAACGGCCATGTCGTGGCCGCGATCACCTCGTCGGGCGAAAGGCTGCCGGCGCGCATGGTCATCGTCGGCATCGGCGCCGTGCCCAATGTCGAGCTGGCGCAGCAAGCTGGCCTTGCCATCGCCAACGGCATCCGCGTCGACCACCAGATGCGCAGTTCGGCGCCGGAAATCCTGGCCATCGGCGACGCCGCCTCCTACCGGCACTGGTTCACCGGCGGCGACGTGCGGCTGGAATCGGTGCAGAACGCCACCGACCAGGCGCGGCTCGCGGCCCGCACGATCACCGGTCACGCGGACGCTTATTCGGCGGTGCCATGGTTCTGGTCCGATATTGGCGACATGAAGCTGCAGATGGTCGGGCTGACCGCCGGCGGCGACAGCCATGTCGTGCTGGGCGACCTGCCCGACAACAAGTTTTCCATCTATCACTATGCCGGTGACCGGCTGCTCGGCATCGAATCCGTCAACCGCCCCGGCGACCACATGCTTGGCCGCAAGATGCTCGGTGCGGGTTTCTCACCGACGCCGGAAACCGTTGCGGCTGGACCGGATGGGCTGAAGGCGGCGCTGGCCGCGTTTCAGCAGGATGAGCCGGCAAGGGCTGCGGGCTAGGCGCCCTTACCCTCCCCCCTTGTGGGGAGGGTCGCTGCGAAGCCGCGGGGCGGGGTCGGCGCCCCCCCACCCGGACCTTTGGTCCGACCTCCCCACGAGGGGGAGGTAGAACGCTAGGCAGCGCAGACTTCGCGGATCGAGCTTTCCAGGATGTCGAGCGCCTCGTTCATGACCTCGTCCTGGATGGTGATCGGCGCCAGGAAGCGGATGACGTTGCCGTAGACGCCGCAGGTCAGCAGGATCAGGCCTTTGTCGAGTGCCTTCAGCCGGATGGCGTTGGCAATCTCCGCCGAGGGCAGGCCCTTCTTGACGTCGTTGAACTCGACCGCGTTCATGAAGCCGAGGCCCCTGATATCGACGATCTCGGGCACGTCGTCGCGAATCGACTGCAGGCGCTGCTTCAGCCGCGCGCCAAGCGTGTTGGCGCGGTCGCACAGCTTTTCGTCCTCGATCACGTCAAGCACTGCGTGTGCCGCGGCGACGCCGATCGGGCTGCCACCATAGGTGCCGCCGAGGCCGCCCGGGCCAGGCGCGTCCATGATCTCGGCGCGGCCGGTCACCGCCGACAGCGGGAAGCCGCCAGCGAGGCTCTTGGCCATGGTGGTGATGTCGGCCGCGACCTCATGATGATCCATCGCAAACATCTTGCCGGTACGGGCGAAGCCCGTCTGCACCTCGTCGGCGATCAGCAGCATGCCGTGCTGGTCGCAGAGCTTGCGCAGCGCGGTCAGGAGTTCACGGGGCGCGTCGTAGAAGCCGCCCTCCCCCTGGACAGGCTCGATGATGATCGCGGCGACGCGTGCCGGATCGACATCGGCCTTGAACAGCTTGTCGAGCGCGGCAAGCGAATCGGCGACCGAGACACCATGCAACGCCACGGGAAACGGCACGTGGTAGACGTCGCCCGGCATGGCGCCGAAGCCGACCTTGTAGGGAACGACCTTGCCGGTCAGCGCCATGCCCATGAAGGTGCGGCCATGGAAGCCGCCGCCAAAGGCGATGACGGCCTGGCGGCCGGTGGCGTTGCGGGCGATCTTGATGGCATTTTCGACCGCCTCGGCGCCGGTGGTGACGAAAATGGTCTTTTTCTCGAACTTGCCGGGCAGCATGGCGTTCAGCCGCTCGGCCAGCCTGACATAGCTCTCATAGGGCACGACCTGGTGGCAGGTGTGGGTGAAACGGTCGAGCTGCGCCTTGACGGCCTCGATCACCCTGGGGTGGCGGTGGCCGGTGTTGACGACGGCGATGCCGGAGGAAAAGTCGATGTAGCGGCGGCCCTCGACATCCCAGATCTCCGAGTTTTCAGCCCGGTCGGCGTAGATTTGCGTGGTCATTCCGACGCCGCGCGAGATCGACTGGTTCTTGCGTTCGGAAATGGCTGAATTCTTCATGATATCCCTCATCGGGCCGGCGCCCGCTCTCGTTGATCAGATGTCTTCTGACCTTATTTCATGTTTTCCTCAAGTCGGCACCACCGGATGGCGATTGGGCCTGCGACGGGCATATCTCCGCCCTTAACCAGTCGGGCGATACACGTACGAGAGCGGTTTCCTTTTTCGGGGGATCGATTATCCTTCGGATATCGGCGAGGCATCGCCGTCAACGAGTGGCCCGCGGCTGGGGGAGCCCATGAGCAGAAACGCGTCATCATCCGTGTCGCCGCCATCCGTCAAAACCTCCAGTCTTTTGTCTTTTCCCTCGGCAGTCTGCGTCTGCGCGGCCGCCCTGCTGCTGGCCGGTTGCCAGAAGCAGGAAGCGGCGACCAGGAAATTGCCGGTCATGGTGCGCGCGGAAACGGTGGCGATGGCCGACTACGCACCGAGGACCTCGCTGACCGGGGTGATCGCGGCGCGTACGCTGAACAATCTGTCGTTTCGTGTCGGTGGCCGGGTCGCCGAGCGGTTTGTCGATGTCGGCCAGCATGTCGACCAAGGCGCGGTGCTGGCCCGCATCGATCCACAGGAACAGGAATCCGATCTGCGCTCCGCACAGGCCGATCTCGATGCGGCGAAGGCGCAGTTGACCCAGTCCGCCGCCGCCTTCCAGCGGCAGAAGACGCTGCTTGCCCAGGGCTTCACCACCAGGCGCGACTATGACGCCGCCGACCAGGCGATGAAGGTGGCGCAAGGCAGCGTCGATGCCGCGCAGAGCGCCTTCGCCAATGCCCAGCAAAACCTGTCCTTCACCGAGCTCAAGGCTGGCGCCCCCGGCGTCATCACCGCCCGCCAGGTCGAAACCGGCCAGGTGGTGCAGGCGGCGCAAACTGTCTTCACCGTCGCCGAGGACGGTGACCGTGACGCCGTGTTCAACGTGCAGGAAACGCTGGTCGCCAGGACGCCGGTCTCGCCGGCGGTGACGATCACGCTGTTGGCCGATCCGCAGGTCCGGGCAACAGGCAAGGTGCGCGAAATCTCGCCGGTGGTGGACCAGGCCTCCGGTTCGATCCGGGTCAGGGTCGGCATTCCCGCCACGCCCCCCGGCTTGCCGCTGGGGGCGGCCGTGATCGGCTCGATCAGCGCCAAGCCGGCGAAGGCGATCCTGTTGCCCTGGCAGGCGCTGACGTCCAGTGCCGGCAGGCCGGCCGTCTGGATTGTCGACCCGGCGACCAAGGCAGTGTCGACGACACCGATCGAGGTGCTGGCCTTCGATTCGGGCACGGTCGTCGTCGCCGGCGGTCTGAACGAAGGCCAGAGTGTCGTTACCGCGGGCGGGCAGTTGCTCAGTCCCGGCCAGACGGTGGAGATATCGAGGGCGGGCCAATGAACCGGCTGCCGCCAATCATGCTCGGCTTGTTCGCGCTTGGCGCGCTCGCCGCCTGCTCGAAATCCGAAGAAAAGCCGACGGAGATCATCCGGCCGGTGCTTTCGGTGGTGGTCGAGCCGCGCACCACCGAGACCTTCGGCTTCGCCGGCTCGGTCGAGCCGCAGGTCAGCGCCGACCTTGCTTTCCGCCTGCTTGGCCGGGTCGTCTCCCGCGACGTCAAGGTCGGCGACATCGTCACCAAGGGCACCACGATCGCCGCGCTCGACCCGACCGCGCTGGAACTGGCCGTGCAGGCGGCCAAGGCGGAGCTCTCCAATGCCGAGGCACAGTTCGCCAACGCCGCGGCGAGCGAGGAGCGCCAGCGCCAGCTGCTTGCCTCGGCCAACGCTTCCCAGGCAGTCTTCGATGCCGCTCAGCAGGCACGCAAGGCCGCGGAAGCCAGCGTCGAGCGAGCCAGGGCCTCGCTGGCCAAATCGCAGGAACAGCTTGGCTATGCCAGGCTGTTCTCCGACTTCGACGGCGTCATCACCGCGGTCGGCGCCGAGGTCGGGCAGACGGTTTCGGCAGGCCAGACAGTCGTCACCGTGGCGCGCTCCGACCTGCGCGAAGCGGTCGTCGACATTCCCGACCAGCTGGTCGGCGATCTCACGGCCGGCACACCGTTCCAGGTCATCCTGCAATCGCTGCCGACGATCCAGACCGAGGCCAAGCTGCGCGAAATCGCGCCACAGGCGGAGGGCTCGACGCGCACCCGGCGCGTGCGGCTGACGCTCTCCGATCCGCCGCAGGCCTTCAGGCTCGGCTCAACGGTAACGGCAACCCGCATGACCAAGGTGGCGCCGACGATCGAACTGCCCATGTCGGCGCTGCTCGAAAAGAACGGTTCCGACAAAGTGTGGATCGTCGACCCGCAGACATCGAGCGTGAGTACGCGCGACATCAAGATCGCTTCCAGGAATGGCGGCACCTTCACGGTGGCCGATGGACTTGAGGCCGGCATGCGCGTGGTCACCGCCGGCGTCCATAGCCTGAGCCAAGGCCAGAAGGTTAGAGTGCCCGGGGGTGGCGTCTGATGAAGGGCTTCAATCTCTCCGACTGGGCGCTCAGCCACCGCTCCATGGTCTGGTATTTCATGCTGGTCTTCGTGGTGGCCGGCATATTCTCCTATCTCAACCTCGGCCGTGAGGAAGACCCCAACTTCACCATCAAGACGATGATCATCCAGGCCAACTGGCCGGGCGCGTCGGTCAAGGAGACGCTGCAGCAGGTGACCGACCGCATCGAGAAGAAGCTCGAGGAGCTCGACAGCCTCGACTTCACCAGATCCGTCACCACCGCCGGCCAGACCGTCATCTTCGTCAACCTGAAGGACACCACCAAGGCGCGCGATGTCGTGCCGAACTGGCTTCAGGTGCGCAACATGGTCAACGATATCAAGGCGCAGTTTCCGCAAGGCGTGCAGGGGCCGTTCTTCAACGACCGCTTCGGCGATGTGTACGGCAACATCTATGCCTTCACATCGGACGGGCTGACGTCGCGCCAGTTGCGCGACTATGTCGAGGAGGTCCGAACAAAAATCCTGACCGTGCCCAATGCCGGCAAGGTCGATCTCGTGGGGGCGCAGGACGAAGCCATATATCTCGAATTCTCGACGCGCCAGATCGCGGCCCTTGGCCTCAACCAGCAGGCGATCATCGCCAGCCTGCAGGCGCAGAACGCGATAACGCCGTCCGGCGTCATCCAGTCCGGACCGGAGCGCATCAGCGTGCGCGTCGGCGGCCAGTTCACGTCCGAAGAGAGCCTGCGTGCCATCAATCTGCGCGTCAACGACCGCTTCTTCCGGCTGAGCGACGTGGCCACGATCACACGCGGCTATGTCGATCCGCCGACGGCACTGTTCCGCTTCAACGGCCAGGACGCCATCGCGCTCGCCATCGGCATGAAGCCCAACGCCAATCTGCTCGAATTCGGCGCGGCGCTGCACAGGGAGATGGACAAGGTGCTGGCCGACCTACCGGTCGGCGTCGGCGTGCATCTGGTCGCCGACCAGCCGGTGATCGTCGAGGAAGCGGTCTCCGGCTTCACCCGCGCGCTGTTCGAGGCGGTGGCCATCGTGCTTGCCGTCTCATTCATCAGCCTTGGCATGCGCGCCGGCTTCGTCGTGGCGCTGTCAATCCCGCTGGTGCTGGCCATCACCTTCACGGTCATGGAGTATCTCGGCATTTCACTGCAGCGCATTTCGCTGGGCGCGCTGATCATCGCGCTCGGGCTTCTGGTCGACGACGCCATGATCGCGGTCGAGATGATGGTGGCGCGGCTGGAGGTTGGCGACAACCTGCGCAAGGCGGCGACCTATGTCTACACCTCGACCGCCTTCCCGATGCTGACCGGCACGCTGGTGACGGTCGCCGGCTTCATCCCGATCGGCCTCAACTCAAGTGCCGCCGGCGAATACACCTTCACCCTGTTCGTCGTCATCGCCGTGTCGTTGCTGGTGTCGTGGATCGTGGCGGTGCTGTTCGCGCCGCTGCTGGGCGTAACCATCCTGCCGGCGACGATGAAGACCAAGCATCACGACCAGCCTGGCCGATTCACCTCGGCGTTCCGGCGGTTGCTGGTATTTTCGGTGCGCCGGCACTGGATGACCATCATCGTCACGGTGCTGTTGTTCGCGGCCTCGATCGCCGGCTTCGGCCTCGTCCAGCAGCAGTTCTTCCCGCCATCCGACCGGCCGGAGCTGATCGTCGACTGGAACCTGCCACAGAACTCGTCGATCGCCGAGACGCGCGACCAGATGGAGCGGTTCGAGCAGCGGGCGCTGGTCGGCAATCCAGACATCGACCATTTCTCGTCCTATATCGGCCAGGGCGCGGTGCGCTTCGTGCTGGCCTATGACGTGCAGCCGGCCAACCCCTATTTCGGCCAGACCGTGATCGTCACCAAGAGCCTCGAGGCTCGCAATCGGGTCAAGCCCGCGCTGGAGAAGTTGCTGCGCGAGGAGTTTGTCGGCACCGACGCCTTCGTCAAACTGCTCGAACTCGGACCGCCTGTCGGCCGTCCGGTGCAGTATCGCGTCGGCGGTCCCGAAATCCAGACCGTGCGCGAGTTGGCGCAGCAATTCGCCGGCCTCATCTCGGCCAATCCGAAGCTCGCGGCACCCACCTTCGACTGGAACGAGCCGCAGCGCGTGCTGAGGGTCGACGTGCTGCAGGACAAAGCGCGCCAGCTCGGCATCACCTCCTCCGACATCGCCAGTGCGCTCAACAGCACGGTCGGCGGCGCCACCATCACCCAGGTGCGCGACGCCACCTATCTGATCAATGTCGTGGCGCGCTCACGCGATGCCGAACGCGGCTCGATCGGGACGCTGCAGAACATGCAGCTGCCGACCAGCACCGGCGAAGCGATCCCGCTCGCGGCGGTGGCCAATTTCAGTTACGACCTCGAGCAGCCGACAGTGTGGCGGCGTGACCGCATTCCGACGATCACCGTGCGCGCCGGCATGGTGGGCGACACGCTGCCTGCCACGGTGGTCAACGAGCTGAAGCCATCGGTGGATGCCTTCATCGCCAAGCTGCCGGCGGGCTATTCGGTGGAAACCGCCGGCTCGGTCGAGGAAAGCGCCAAAAGCCAGGGGCCGATCGCGGCCGTGGTGCCGCTGATGCTGTTCATCATGGCGACCATCCTGATGGTGCAGCTGCAGAGCTTCCAGCGTCTGTTCCTGGTCGTGGCGGTGGCGCCGCTCGGGCTGATCGGCGTGGTGGCCGCCCTGGTGCCGAGCGGCGCGCCGCTCGGCTTCGTCGCCATCCTCGGCGTGCTGGCGCTGATCGGCATCCTGATCCGCAACTCGGTCATCCTGATCGTGCAGATCGAGGATCTCGTCCGAGAGGGTAAGGACCGATGGACGGCCGTCATCGAGGCGACCGAACACCGCATGCGGCCGATCGCTCTGACGGCGGCCGCAGCCAGCCTGGCGCTGATCCCTATCGCGCGCGAAGTGTTCTGGGGCCCGATGGCCTACGCGATGATGGGCGGCATCATCGCCGGCACGGCGATCACGCTGCTGTTCCTGCCGGCGCTTTATGTGACGTGGTTCAGGATCAAGGAGCCCAAGCAAGGGGACGAACCATCCGCTCCGGAGAACGGCGAACTGGCGCAAGGTTCGAATTAAGACCCTGCTGTATCCTCGTTATCGTTGGACGGCACAGGGAGTGATTTCGCGCGCTGCCACGGCGACGACTTGGAACTGCGCCAAGCATGCCAACCTTTCGGCAATCGGCCAATGCCAAGAGGGTTTCATCCCGCCGAACCACCTGCCGCAGGCCGACCAGCATTATCTCGCGTTCGTTCCGCTCTGGCGTGTCGCTGCGTGGATTTGCCAGCTGCCACCTTCTTCGTTGTAGATGTCGTCGTCGTCAGCTTCATGCACAACGTATGCAATCCAATCGTCAGATTTGAATATACTCTTGTCCGATAGCACCGGTCCGCCACGGGAAGAACGAGTCACGCCGTTCTCACAAACCCGTCGCTCGCCCGCAAAAGATTGCGCGTATAATCCTTGGTGACATGGCGCTCGACAAGGTCGCCCGCCGTCAGGTTCTCCACCGCCTCGCCGCTTTGCATCACCATCAGCCGCTCGCACATATGGGTGATGATGGCGAGGTCGTGGCTGACCATCAGGAAGGTCAGCTTGCGCCGCCGGCGGACCTCTTCCAGAAGATTAAGCACTTCCGCCTGCACCGACGCGTCGAGCGCCGAGGTCGGCTCGTCAAGCAGCAGGATCGATGGTTCGAGGATGAGCGCGCGTGCGATCGCCACGCGCTGGCGCTGGCCGCCCGACAATTGGTGCGCGTAGCGGAAGCGGAAGCCGTTGCCGAGGCCGACTTCGTCGAGCGCGCGCTCGATGCGCTTTTCACCATCGGCAAAGCCGTGGATGGCAAGCGGTTCCTGCAACAGGCGGTCGACGGTCTGGCGCGGATGCAGCGAGCCATACGGATCCTGGAAGACCATCTGCACTTCGCGGTAAAAGGCCTTGTCGCGGCGCGCGCCGAGCGTCTTGCCATTGACGGCGATGCTGCCCGACGCGACCGGCGCAAGGCCGGCGATCGCCCTGAGCAGCGTCGATTTGCCGGAACCGCTCTCGCCGACCAGGCCGAAGGATTCGCCCGGCCGCACGTCGAGGCTGACGCCCTTCAGCGCGCGAAAACGGTCGAAGATCACCTCCAGCCTGTCGACGGTAATCGCAGCAGTCATGCCGCCCACTCCGGCTTGCGGTCGAGCACCGGCAGCGGGTGGCGGTCGGCGCCGATCTTGGGCATGCAGTTGAGCAGGCCGCGCGTGTAGGGGTGCTGGGCCTGGCCCAATTCCGAGGCCTTGAGCTGCTCGACCACCTTACCGGCATACATGACGATGACGCGGTCGCAGAAGGACGAGACCAGCCGCAGATCGTGGGAGATGAAGATCAGCCCCATGCCGCGCTCACTGACCAGCCGGTCAAGAATGCCGAGAACGTCGAGCTGCACCGTGACGTCCAGTGCCGAGGTCGGCTCGTCGGCGATCATCATTTCCGGCCCGGCGATCAGCATCATGGCGATCATGGCGCGCTGGCCCATGCCGCCGGACACTTCATGCGGATGCAGGTCGAAGACGCGCTTGGGGTCGCGGATCTGCACCGCCTCCAGCATGGCCAGCGCCCGCTCGCGGGCCTCGGCCTTGGAAACCCTTTCGTGCGTGCGCAGCGTTTCGACGATCTGGCGGCCGATGCTCATCACCGGGTCGAGCGAGTATTTCGGATCCTGCAGGATCATGGCGATGCGGTTGCCCCGCAACGCCCGGCGTTGGCGCGCCGAGATGCCGAGCAGGTCGATGCCGTCGAAGGCCAGTTTCCTGGCCGATATCCGGGCCTGCGGCGGCGTCAGGCCCATGATGGCGCGGCCGGTCTGCGATTTTCCGGAGCCGCTTTCACCGACAATGCCGAGCCGTTCGCGGCCGAGCGAAAAGGAGACGCCGCGCACCGCTTCGATCAACCCGGTGCGGGTTGGGAAGGTGACACGCAGGTCCTCGACGTCGAGAAGCGCGCTCATTGGTCACCACTGCGCGGATCTAGCGCGTCGCGCAGGCCATCGCCAAGCAGGTTGAAGCCGAGGCTGACGATGAGGATTGCGAAGCCGGGCGCGCCGGCCACCCACCACTGGTCGAGGATGAAGCGGCGGCCGGACGCGATCATCGTGCCCCATTCGGGCAGCGGCGGCTGCGCGCCGAGGCCGAGGAAACCGAGGCCGGCGGCGGTGAGGATGATGCCGGCCATGTCGAGCGTCACGCGAACGATCAGCGAGGAGATGCAGAGCGGCATGATGTGGCGCAGCACGATACGGGCCGGCGAGGCGCCCATCAGTTGCACCGCCTTGATGTAATCGGAATTGCGCACCGTCAGCGTTTCGGCGCGCGCGATGCGGGCATAGGGCGGCCAGGAGGTGATGGCGATGGCAAGCACCGCGTTTTCGATGCCGGGGCCGAGCGCCGCCACGAAGGCCAGCGCCAGAACCAGCTTCGGGAAAGCGAGGAAGATGTCGGTGATGCGCATCAGGACGGCATCGGTCCAGCCGCCGGCATAGCCGGCGACGGTGCCGACCAGCAGACCGATGGGGGCCGCGATGATGGCAACCAGGATGACCACATAGAGCGTCCAGCGCGAGCCGTAGAGGATGCGTGAGTAGATGTCGCGGCCGAGGTCGTCGGTGCCGAACAAGTGCTGCTCGCTCGGCGCCAGCAGCCGCGCGTTCTTCAGATCGCCAAAGGTCGGCGAATAGGGCGCCAGCACGCCGGCAAGGGCGGCGATGACCAGCAGGGCGATAATGATCAGCAGGCCTACGAAAGCCAGCCGGTTGGCGGAAAAGCGCCGCCACGCGACATAGGCGCGGCCAAGCCTCGCCTGCATGCGCGAGGCCGGCCGCTCGCTGAGCAACCAGTCGCGACGAGAGAGAGGGCGGGCGTCGGAGGCGGTCATGACGATGCCTCCTGAGGCTGTCGAACCCCACTCCGGTCTGCTTCGCGGACCACCTCTCCCCCGTTCGATGGGAGAGAGGAAAGGAGCCAAGCGTGCGGCCGGCTTTTCCTCTCCCCCGGGCAGGGGGAGAGGTGGCCCGAAGGGCCGGAGTGGGGGTGATTGGCCGCAGCCGAACCCGAAAGTGAGATACCTCTGCTCATGCGGATTTCGTCCTCGGATCGAGCAGGCGGTAAAGGAGGTCGGACAGAAGATTGATGCCGATGAAGACCGAGCCGATGACGATGGTGCCGCCGAGCACGGCGTTCATGTCGGCGTTCTGCAGCGAATTGGTGATGTAGAGGCCGATGCCCGGCCAGGAAAAGACGGTTTCCGTCAGCACCGAGCCTTCGAGCAGGCCGGCATAGGAGAGCGCGATCACCGTGACCATCGGCACGGCGGCGTTGCGTAGCGCGTGGCCCCAGATGATGCGGGTTTCCGACAGACCCTTTGCGCGCGCCGCGACGATATATTCCTGGGCGAGTTCGTTGAGCATGAACGAGCGCGTCATGCGGCTGATATAGGCGAGCGAGAAATAGCCGAGCAGCGAGGCCGGCAGGATGATGTGCCGGAAGGCGTCCCGGAAGACATCCCACTGACCCTGCATCGCAGAATCGAGGAGGTAGAAACCGGTGATCGGGGTGAAGGTGTATTCGTAGACGACGTCGAGCCGTGCCGGAAAGGCCACCCATTGCAGCTTGGCGTAGAACAGCACCAGGCCCAGCAGGCCGAGCCAGAAGATCGGCACGGAATAGCCGATCAGCCCAATGACGCGCACGATCTGATCGATGATGCTGCCGCGCTTGACCGCGGCCAGTACACCAAGCGGCACGCCGAACAGCGCACCGATCAGTGTCCCGAGCGTCGCCAGTTCCGTGGTTGCCGGAAGCGCGCGGCGGATGTCGGTCATGACCGGGTTGGTGGTCAGCACCGAAGTGCCGAAATCGCCGTTCAGCGCGCCTTTCACGTAGATGTAGAACTGCTCGATCAGCGGCAGGTCGAGGCCCATCTCGCGACGCGTGCGCTCGACGACATTGGCCGGCGCCCGGTCGCCGAGCACCGCCAACACCGGATCGATCGGGATGACACGGCCAATGAAGAAGGTCACCGCGAGAAGACCAAGATAGGTCGTCACCGCGATGACCAGGAAACGGCCGAGCGATGATGCAAGGGCAACGGCGCGGGCGCCACCGCGCCCGCCTTCGTTTTCAACCGCACTCATGCGGCGCGTCCGCGGGCACTATTCCTTCGAGACCGGCCCGACGAAATTGGTGTCGAAGCTCGGGCCGAGCGCGAAGCCCTTGAGGTTCTTGCGCAGGCCGGCGACTTCCAGCTGCTGATGGATGACCACGAAGGGGCTGGTGTCGAGGATCTTCTTCTCGAGGTCCTTGTACATGTCGGCGCGCTTGCCCGAATCCTTTTCCAGCAGCGCCGCTTCCGTCTGCTTGGTCAGGTCCGGAATATCCCAGGCATTGCGCCAGGCAAGCGTCTTGGTCTTGCCTTCGTCCGAATTGTCCGGGTTCGAGGCAAAGGTCTGGGCGTTGGAGTTCGGATCGAAATAGTCCTGGCCCCATTGGCCGATATAGATGTCGTGATTACGAGCACGATACTTGGTCAGCGTCTGCTTGCCGTCACCCGGGATGATCTCAAGCTTGATGCCGGCTTGTCCGAGCGTCTGCTGGATCGATTCCGCCATGCCGGTCGTCGGCTGGCCGGTGCGCACGTCCATGGTTACGCTGAAGCCGTCGGGCAGGCCGGCCTTGGCCAGCAATTCCTTGGCCTTGGCGACGTCGAGCTTGAACGGGTTCTCGTCCAGTTCGCCAAGCACGCCCTTGGGCAGGAAGGTCTGGTGGATCTCGCCGATCCCCTTGAGGATGGTCGAGCTCAGCGCGTCATAATCGACCAGATATTTGAAGGCCTGGCGCACTTCGGGTTTGGCGAGGTTCGGGTTCTTCTGGTTCAGGCTGATGTAGTAGACCGTGCCCTTCGGCGCGCTGGTCGAGGTGAGGTCGGCGTTCTTGGCGATGGCGTCGAGATCGTTCGGCTCGAGGTTACGGGCGACGTCGATGTCGCCGGCTTCCAGCGCCAGGCGCTGTGCCGAGCTTTCCTTCATGTTGCGATAGATGACACGGGCAAGCTTGGCTTTCTCGCCGTAGTAGTTGTCATTGCGCTCCAGCACGACAGCCTCGTTGGCGCGCCATTCGCGCAGCTTGAAGACGCCGGAGCCGGCATAGCCGGTCTTCAGCCAGGCATTGCCGAAATCATTGTCCCATTTGTAGTCCGCGCTCGGCGTCACCGCCGCGACATGTTCCTTGACCAGCTTTGCATCGACAACCGAAGCGACGGTTGCCGAGAGACAGTTCAGCACGAAGCTCGGTGCATAGGCCTTGTCGACGACGAACTGGAAGGTGGTGTCGTCGACGGCCTTGGCCTTTTCGGTGACATTGTCGCCGCTGATGCCGAACTGATCGATGATGAAGGCCGGGCTCTTGTCGAGCTTGACGGCGCGCTCGAACGAATAGGCGACATCGGCAGCGGTGATCGGATTGCCGGAGGCGAATTTGAGGCCGGGCTTGAGCTTGAAAGTATACGTCAGGCCGTCGTCGGATACGGTCCAGCTTTCAGCGAGATCGCCCTTGACCTTGGAGGTGTCGCTGAGGTCGAGGCGGACCAGCAGGTCATAGGTATTGCCGGTGACTTCGGCGGTCGACAGTTCGAACGCCTCGCCCGGATCCATGGAGATGATGTCGTCGATCGCAAAACCTTCGACCAGCGTGTCGGCGGGTGTGACCGCGCCGGCCGGCGCTCCGGCCAGAAGCAGTGCCGACATGGCCGCGCCCGCGAGCAGGATGCGGGATCGTAGAGCAAGCTTTTCCATCATCATGGTGACTGTTCCCTTTTTTGTTGTTGACCTGAGTTCCCGGCTCAGGATTGAGGTCTTCTTTTCAGGGCGTATGACGGCCCCTTGTCCACTTACCGTCGTGGTTTTTGTCCATTTGGTCAACACCATATCCGGCGGCTCCGTGGCCGGCAACGAGCATTTATACGACGGCTCATTGAAGCAGGATGGCGGGTCGCGCGTCGACGCGTAGTTCGGCCAATCGAGGCAGCCGATCGAGAATAATCTGCTAGAGGCTCACCGTTTCGTGGAAACGGCGAACCTCTCTATCTCTTTGTTTTGACGCAATTCCTGACGGAAAACCGTTCACACTTTTCCTGGAATTGCTTTGATTTCGGCGCTATTTCAGCGCGGCGACCAGGCCGGCGTCGGGAAAACAGGTCGCGGCCTGGCCGTTCTTGGCCTGCCACTTGCCGATCGAGCGGCGGGTCTTGAAGCCGGGCAGGCCATCGGCGCTGCCGACATCATAGCCCTTGGCTTCCAGCGCCCGTTGCAGGGCGGCAATATCGGAACGATGCAGATCGCCGACAGGCCCCCAGCTGCCGGAAAAATCCTGATCGCCATGCGCGATGCGGTCGGCGCCATGGCCGATGAACAGTGCGTAGAGGTCGCTGGTGTTGTATTCCTTCAGCACGTAGAAATTGGGGGTGGCGATGAAAGCCGGTCCGCTGCGGCCGGCCGGCATCAGCAGGAAGCCCTCCGCCTTCAGCTCGCTCGCCGGAAACAGCTTGCCGCCGACGCGCTTGATGCCCATGCCGGCCCAGTCGGAGATCTTCTTGCCCTGATCGGGACCTTCCAGCGAGCAGGAGACGCTCTCGGGCACGGTCACCTCGAACCCCCAGCCCCGTCCCCTCACCCAGCCATAATGGACGAGATAGTTGGCGATCGAGGCAAGCACGTCGGGCGTCGAGTTCCAAATATCGACGCGTCCGTCGCCATCGAAATCCACGGCATGCTTGAGAAAGGAGGTCGGCATGAATTGCGGCTGGCCGAGCGCGCCGGCCCAGGAGGATTTCATCGCGCCGACAGGGGCCAGCCCACGTTCGACGATTTCCAGTGCGGCCAAAAGCTCGGTGCGGAAGAAGTCCTTCTTCGTCGACATGAATGCCTTGGTGCCCAGCACCTCGAATGCGTCGTAGGGCATCTTCGCCGCGCCGAAACCGGTCTCGCGGCCCCAGATCGCCAGAACGATCTCGCCGGGCACGCCATAGCGCTTCTCGATCGCGGCAAGGGTCCTGGCGTTGGCCGCCTCGCGCGTGCGTCCACCCGACGTCACGGCGCGAACCGTCTTTTCGGCGAAATAGGCGCCGGGCGAGCCGAACTCGGCCTGATGCTGCTTCTGCGGCGTCTTCGGCTTCTCGCCGGGCATGACAAGGTCGGGCAGCTTCAGGTTGGGTTTTATGCCGTCGAAGGCGGCATCGAAGGTCTTCTTGGAAATGCCTTTGGCCTTGGCTTCGGGCCAGAGATCGTTCTGCAGCCACGCGCGGTACTGGTCGTCGATCCTGGCTGCCGAGACCGAGGTGGCGAGGAAGACACCGATAAGCGTAGCGACAAGGGCGAAGGTGATCGTACGAAGGAATGCAGTCATTTCGGCAAACATCCCGCCAATTGCGTCAAAACGCCGTCCGCGAGCGCAGCGCGGCGGCCAGCGTGCCCTCATCGAGATAGTCGAGTTCACCGCCAACCGGCACGCCATGCGCCAGCCTTGTCACCTTGATGTCGAAGCCGGACAATTGGTCGGTGAGGTAGTGCGCGGTGGTCTGGCCCTCGACCGTTGCGTTGACGGCGAGGATGATTTCCTTGACCTCGCCGCCGGCGACGCGGTCGATCAGCGAGCGGATGTTGAGCTGATCCGGGCCGACGCCGTCGAGCGGCGACAGCGTGCCGCCGAGCACATGGTAGCGTACGTTCATCGCCGCCGCGCGTTCGAGCGCCCAGAGATCGGAGACGTCCTCGACGACGATGAGGGTGGCGGCATCGCGGCGCGGGTCCGTGCAGATCATGCAAGGATCCGACGTATCGACATTGCCACAGGTGGAACAGATACGCACCTTGTCGGCAGCCTCGCCCATGGCGGCGGCGAGCGGCGACAGAAGCTGCTCCTTCTTCTTGATCAGATGCAGTGCCGCGCGCCGGGCCGAACGGGGACCAAGCCCCGGCACCTTGGCCAGGAGCTGGATCAGACGTTCGATCTCGGGACCGGCGATTCGCTTGGACATCGCTCTGATCTAGAGCAATTCCAGGAAAAGTGCGAAGCGGTTTTCCGTCCGGAATTGCGTCAAAACGAAAAGCTGGAGCAGTTCGCCGTTTCCACGAAACGGTGAACTGCTCCAGGATTTTTCCGAGCGCCTTGGAACATCCGTGTCAGCGTATGGTCCGCCATGCCGCCACGCGAAGCCGTGGCGATGCGAATCAGTTGACCTCGAGCGGTCGACTCTGGCTGGCGATCATCGCGCCGATGGCGTCGGTGTTCTCCGGCGTCGACTGGAACCCCATCGCCGCCTCTTGCGGCTCACCCTGAACCGAACTGATAACCTTTTTGTTCAAGGTTCCGCCGAACCGGGCGGCATCCGGTTCTTCCATCGGCTCCTGCATCGCGACCATCGTCTGCTTCACGGTCACACGCGCCGACTTCGCCGTGGGCACCGCGGCCGCGGTCACATAGGTCTCTTGAACTGGAGCGGCCTTGGCCTTGGGCTGACGGGCCGGTTCCACAGAGGCGGTCATAAAGACTTGCTGCGCCGGAGCGACGCGGGACGTTTTGGCCGGAGGCGCCGGCTCGGCCGAGGCAACCATCGTCACCGGTGCGGCCGGCTTCACGATTTCGGACCCAGCCGAGGCAACCGCCACGGTCGGCTCATCGGGCAGCGGCTGCCAGTTACGGCCGCGCTTCTCATAGAAGGCATTGCCGCCGGCGACCATGGTGTAATGCATGTTCTTGTAGGGGAAGCGCAGGCCCGCCGTGTGGAAATACATGGTGTTCTTGAGCTTGGCCTTGCGCTCGCCCTTGAGCACGGCGTTGGCCGCTTCCTCGACATCGGGCATTGCGCGCGAATTCATCGGCCTGGTCATGACGCCCGGCGCGAATTGGCCCGGCTCGCCCACCACTTCGCAGATGGTGCTGCCATGCTGGCCGGAGCGCAGGCGGTTCATCACCACGGTGCCGACAGCGATCATGCCGTCGCGGCTCGACCTGTTGGATTCGAAGAACATCGCCCTTTCCAGGCATTCCCTGTCCTTCGGGGTGTGGCTGTAAGGCCGCGAGCTCAGGAAACTCGGCGTGATGGCATCGGTGAGGCCGGCGACGGACATGCCGTGCGAGGTTGTCTGGCTGCACGCAGCCAAAAACAGGGGAGACGTAATGACGCCGAGCAACAGCGGCGTCTTCCATCGCGTGACGATCAACAGGTTACCCTCTCACTTCGATGCCCGCCCCCAGGCTGCGGCAAGAATGAGACACTTTCGGGCAAAATGATGGCCAAAACGTTATTAACAACGTACTGTTGCCGAAAAGGCACAATTTCGAGGCTTTCCAGATAGATCGAGCCATCATTTCACAAAAGCGATGACCGCTATCCCTTCGTTTCGCCGCAATTGTCCAGGGAAAACCGCGGCGCGCTTTTCCGGAAATCGCTACCGCCCCGCCGCCATCGCGGCCGGCCGACCAGGCTCAAGCTCCTCGACTTTCTCGGAAAACAGGCCGCGCCTGAGGAACAACGCCCGCGCGTTCCTGGCCGTCGGCGCGATCTTTCCCGGCCAGTCGCTATCGATGAATTCGGCCTTGGTGAAATCGGGATTCGTCTCGGAAGCCGCCTCGAGGAATTCAGCGATTTCCAGCACGATCGCACGCTCCTCCTTCGAAAGCGCCGATGTGCCGGCCTCGATCGACGGGCGGTGCACGAAATCCTCGAACAAATAGAAATAGCCCTTGATGCCGACGATATCGACGCCGGCATCGCAATCCGCGAGGATTTCCAGGATCTCGTAGATCCTGTTGCGGATACGCTGCTCGATCAGTCTTTCAGACGGCTCTTCGGTCATGGGCGCATCACCGCTGGCTCAACTTTCGTGCACGCCGTTGCCCCAAAACCGCTGCACGGTTTTGGGCGCCATGCATCAGAACGGCAGTTTCATTCCCGGCGGGATCGGCAGGCCTGATGTCAGCGCCTTGGTCTTTTCCTGCATGATCTGCTCGACCTTGGCCTTGGCGTCATTGTGGGCGGCAAGAATCAGGTCCTCAAGGATCTCGACATCGTCCTCCTTGAACAGAGACGGGTCGATCTTCAGCGACTTCATGTCGAACTTTCCGCTCAGCGTGACGCTGACCAGGCCGCCGCCGGCCTGGCCGACGGATTCGACCGTGGCGATCTCGTCCTGCATGGCCTGAAACTTGGCCTGCATTTCCTTCGCCTTGCCCATGAGGCCGAGAAGATCTTTCATGGTCCAATCCTTGGTTCTTGGTTTGTCAGGTTCTTGGTTTATCAGGTCTCGTCGTCATCCGCCGGCGGCTCGACCGGCACTTCCGCCTCGGTCTCGTCTGCCTCCGGCGCATCGGGAATGCGCACGTCGATGATCTTGGCGCCCGGGAAACGCGCCAGTATGGCGGCCACGGCCGGATCGCTCCTGGCATCGAGGAAGGCATTTTCGCGCTTCGTCGATTCCATTTCAGCCAGCGTCTGGCCGCCCTCTTCCTTGGACAGCGAGACAAGCCAGTTGCGGCCGGTCCAGGCGCGCAGTTTCGTTGTCAGATCGTTGAGCAGCAGCTTGGGCGCATCTTCGGTCAGGCTGACGTCGATGCGACCGGGTTCGATGCGCACGGGACGGATGCAGCGCTTGACCAGCACCTTTAGGGCGATGTCGCGTTGTGCGTCGGCGAGGGCAACGATGTCGGCCAGCGATTTCAGGGGTACCGGCGGCGTCTCCGGCGCCGGTTGGGGAGGGGCGACGAAAGCCACCGGCGCGGGCGTGGCCTCGACCAACCGCATGGTCTGCGCGCCACCGCCCTGTCCGGATGGCATGCGCGTTTGCGCGACCGCGCTGGCACCACCGCCATTGCCAGCACCAGCGGGCGCCCCGTTTGGACGAGATGCGCCATTTTGAACCGGTCCCGCGCCCTCGAGCGATCTCAGCGCCTCGTCGAGCGTCGGCAGGTCGGCGGCATGCGCCAGCCGGATCAACACCATCTCGGCCGCGCTCACCGGCCGGTTCGAGGATTGCACCTCGGGAATGCCCTTGAGCAGCATCTGCCAGGTTCGCGACAGCACCTTGACGGACAACGTCCTGGCAAAATCGGCGCCGCGCTGGCGCTCGTCCTGCGACAGCGAAGCATCATCCATGGCGGTCGGAACGAAACGCAGCCGGGTGACAAGGTGGTTGAACTCGGCAAGATCGGTCAGTACGGCGGCCGGATCGGCGCCGGTGTCGTATTGAGCGCGGAACTCGGCAAGCGCCGCCGCCACGTCGCCCTTCATCACATGTTCGAACAGGTCGACGATGCGGGCGCGGTCGGCCAGGCCCAGCATGCCCCGCACGGCCTCGGCACTGACGGAGCCGGCGCCATGGGCGATCGCCTGGTCGAGGATGGAGAGCGAATCGCGGGCCGAGCCTTCGGCGGCACGCGCGATCATCGCCAGCGCGTCGTCGTCGACCGAAATGCCTTCCTTGGCGGCGATCGAAGAGAGATGCGCTACCAGCGATCCGGCATCGATGCGCCTCAGGTCAAAACGCTGGCAGCGCGACAGGACGGTGATCGGAACCTTGCGGATTTCGGTGGTGGCGAAGATGAATTTGACGTGCGGCGGCGGCTCTTCCAGCGTTTTCAGCAGGCCGTTGAAGGCCTGCGTCGACAGCATGTGCACTTCGTCGATGATGTAGACCTTGTAGCGGGCCGACACCGGCGCATAGCGCACACGCTCGATGATGTCCCTGATGTCGTCGATGCCGGTGTGCGAGGCGGCGTCCATCTCGATGACGTCGACATGGCGGCCTTCCATGATCGCCTGGCAATGCTCGCCGAGGACGGCAAGGTCGACCGAAGGCTGGTCCACGGTCGATGTCTTGTAGTTCAGCGCCCGCGCCAGGATGCGCGCCGTGGTGGTCTTGCCGACGCCGCGCACGCCGGTCAGCATCCAGGCCTGGGCAATGCGGCCGGTGGCAAAGGCGTTGGTGAGGGTGCGCACCATCGGCTCCTGGCCGACCAGTTCGGAAAAGTTCGACGGACGGTATTTGCGCGCCAGCACGCGATAGGCGGCGGCCTTTGCGTTTTCCGGGCTTTTTGGCTCCAGGCTTTTTGGCCCCGAATTTCCGGCTTCGCTCATTCGCCCGTTAAGCTCCAAAAGGCCGCGCCCAAAGGCGCCGATTCCTGCGCATAGTCTCGCCCGCGCTGCAATGCGTCGTCAATGTCGCGAGGGGGGCCGATGAGGTGGGAGGCTGGAACAATGACCCGTTCCGGGCTCGTTAGGGCTGCTTCCTTCCGGACCTGACCCGGTTGGCGAGTGGATCGTCCACCACCAACCTCCCACCGTCCATATCGGCAATTGCGCGATGAAATGCAAGTGCGCATGCGATTTGGCGCACCAAACCCTTAGAGGAACAATGATTCGCTTGCAGCCCTCTTGCCGCCGCTCTAGCGTCGTGAGTTCAAGGAAACCAAGAAAAGCAAGGGAAACGCCGATGCTGCCGGGCCTGAAGGCCGGATTCATGCTGGATGCCCGGCTGGAAGCGGACAGCGAGCAGTTGATGTGGCTTGGGCTCTGCGAATTGCGGGTAATGAACGATCGCCGCTGGCCATGGCTGCTTTTGGTGCCGCAGCGGCCGGGCGCGGAGGAAATCCACGACATGACGCCGCTCGACCAGGCCATGCTGACCTTCGAGACCAACATGGTGGCGCAGGCGCTCAAGAAAGTGAGCGGTTGCACCAAGATCAACACCGGCGCGCTCGGCAACATCGTGCGCCAGTTGCATATCCATATCATCGCCCGGTCCGAAGGCGATCCCGGCTGGCCCGGCCCGGTGTGGGGGCACGGCCTGCGCGAACCTTATGAGCGCTCCGACCTGCGCCGGTTTGCCGAAACGATAAGGGCGGCGCTATAAGCTCCCCTGTATTCATTCCAAAACATGTCCATCCCAAAGAACCAGAGTCCGCATGAGCTTCAGCCTGTTTGACGCGCCCCTGCGCGAGCCGAGCCAATTTGTCGGCTTTGCCGGCAATACCATCGACCGGCAATCCGAGAGTCGCGCCGACGATTCGGTCGACAAGGCGCTGGCCGATCCAACGACGCGGCTGCTGTTGATGAATGGCGGCCGGCTCTATCTGAAATTGGGGAATGGCAGCGGTCTTGATCCCTGGTTCGGCGCCTCCGAGAGCCAGTCTTTCAACCCTTCCCTCGACCAAAGTGTCCTGCTCGGCTTTTCCGATCAAGGACCGGTGCTCGCGGTGGTGGCCGGCGTTGACGCCGAACAGTTGCCGGAGACCGTCAAGGCGATCGACTACCGGTCGGTCTACATGCAAGGGCTGATCGACGAAGCGGCCGCCGGCGCGATGGCACAAGGGGCCGCCCTGCTCGCCTGGCACGCCAGCCACCGTTTCTGTAGCAAATGCGGCACCCAATCGCAGATGCGGGCCGGCGGCTACAAGCGCCATTGCCCGAATTGCGGCACCGAGCATTTTCCACGCACCGACCCGGTGGCGATCATGCTGACGGCAACGCGGGAGAAATGCCTGCTTGGGCGAGGCCGGCACTTCGCGCCGGGCATGTATTCGGCGCTCGCCGGCTTCATCGAGCCGGGCGAGACGATCGAGGCGGCGGTGCGCCGCGAGACGCTGGAGGAGGCCGGCATTCGGCTCGGCCGCGTCGTCTACCACGCCAGCCAGCCCTGGCCGTTCCCCTACTCACTGATGATCGGCTGCTTCGGCGAGCCGCTCAATGAGGACATCCAGGCCGACCTCAACGAGTTGGAGGACTGCCGCTGGTTTGGCCGCGACGAGGTGCGCCTGATGCTGGCCAGGGAGCACGCCGATAATCTGGTCACGCCGCCGAAAGGTGCGATCGCGCATCACCTCATCCGCGCCTGGGTCGACAGCGAATAGCCGATACTGAAAGTCATTGCAGGAGAGACAAATGATCCGCCACACCGTCGTCTTCACGCTGAAGCACCCGCCGCATTCGCTGGAGGAAAAGCGATTCCTCGTCGACGCCAAGAAAATCCTCACCGCGATCCGGGGCGTCACGCATTTCGAGCAATTGCGGCAGATCAGCCCCAAGAACGACTATCAGTTCGGCTTCTCGATGGAGTTCGCCGACCAGGCCGCCTACACCAGATACAACGACCATCCCGACCATGTCGCCTTCGTGCGCGACCGCTGGGTGCCGGAGGTCGAGAAATTTCTCGAGATCGACTATGTGCCGCTGGGCGCGGTGATCTAGAATTCACCGTTTCACGGAAACGGGGACCCGCTCCAACTCTTTGTTTTGACGCAATTCTCAAGGGAAAGCGCCAAGCGCTTTTCCTGGAATTGCTCTAATCCGCTACCTTCCATTGCTCGCGCGACTGGCTGGCCGGATAGACGCCCAGGATGCGCACTTCACGGGAGAAGAAGCGAAGCTCGTCCAGCGCCAGCTTGACCAGCGGATCGTCGGGATGGCCCTCGATGTCGGCGTAGAAAAGCGTCGCCGTGAAAGCGCCGAGCTGGTAGCTCTCCAGCTTGGTCATGTTGATGCCGTTGGTGGCAAAGCCGCCCATCGCCTTGTAGAGCGCGGCCGGCACGTTACGGACGCGGAAGATGAAGGTCGTCATCATCTTGGTGTCGGCAGTCGGCCGTTCGGCCCATTGCTTGCTCTTGGTCAGGACGACGAAGCGGGTGACGTTGGAATCGGTGTCCTCGACGTTCTCCTCGATGATGTCGAGCCCATAGAGCGTCGCCGCCAGCGCCGGCGACAGGGCGGCCATCGTGCGGTCCTTGACCTCGGAGATCATCTTGGCGGCGCCCGCCGTATCGCCGGCCACGACGGCCTTCCAGCCGTTCTTGCGGATGTATTTGCGGCACTGGCCAAGCGCATGAATGTGGCTGTGAACGGTCTTGATTTCTTCCCGCTTGACGCCGGGCAGCACCATCAACTGGAAATGGATCGGCAGGAAATATTCGCCGACGATGTGCATCCTCGATTCCGGCAAGAGATGATGGATGTCGGCGACGCGTCCGGCGATGGTGTTCTCGATCGGGATCATGGCGAGATCGGCCTTGCCGGTCTCGACCGCGTTGAAGGCATCCTCGAAAGTCGGGCACGGCAACGGCTCCATCGAGGGATAGACGTTGCGGCAGGCGGTATCGGAATTGGCGCCCGGCTCGCCCTGGAAGGATATTCTGTTGGTTTTTTCAGGCATGGCGGAGGAATTTCTCAGTTTGAAAGGATGATTCGGGCGCGCTCAAGGTCTTCCGGCGTGTCGACGCCTAGCGGCAGCGACCGGACGATCTCGGCATCGATGCGCATGCCGGCTTCCAGCGCCCGCAGCTGCTCCAGCCGCTCGCGGCGTTCCAGCGGCGACGGCTTCAGCGCGACGAAGCGCTCGAGTGCCGCGCGGCGATAGGCGTAGAGGCCTATGTGGTGATAGAGCGGCCCCTCGCCCCAAGGTGCCGTGGCGCGGGTGAAATAGAGCGCCCTCAGCCTCGTGGCAGACAGCGGCGAGCCCACGATCTTGACGACATTGGAATTGGTCTTTTCCTCCTCGCGGACGATCTCGACACCGAGTGTGGCGATATCCACCGCCCCGTCCTCGAATGGCCTGAGCGAGGCGGCGATGATGCCGGGATCGATGGTCGGCAGGTCGCCCTGCACATTGACGATCGTTTCGACCTTATGTCCAGGATCGAGCGCGACCAGCGCCTCGTGGATGCGGTCGGAGCCGGATTCGTGGTCGATGCCCGTCATCACCGCCTCGAATCCATGCGCGCGCACCGCTTCGGCCACGCTTTGCGTGTCGGTCGCCACCACCACCCGGCCAAGGCCCGCTTCGGCGGCACGGCGGGCGACATGGACGATCATCGGCACGCCGGCGATGTCGGCCAGAGGTTTGCCCGGCAGGCGGGTGGAGGCCATGCGGGCCGGTATCAGGATCAAGGTGGACATCGCTATGGCAAGGCGTTCGAAAAGAGGAGGGGAAAAGTGGCAAAAGGTCTCACTGGCAGCGCCCTTATAGGTGTTGCAACGCCCGAGCAAAAGACCTAGTTTCCGCCCGATTTGACCGGCTCTGGAGGGCGGGTCTCGATACCGACGGACGGAGTGGACGGTTCGGTCCGCCGGAAAAGGGAGCAAGGGGCGTATGGATTCCAACGAAGTCAATAAACTGCTCGCCGGATTGCTCGGAACCGTTTTCGTCGTTTTCTCGGTCGGCCTGGTGTCGGACGCACTGTTTGCCTCGCCGGCCCCGGAAAAGCCCGGCTTCGCCATCGAGGCGGCTGAGCCCGCCGAAGGCGGCCCGGCCGCGCCGGCCGCCGCGGCCAAGCCGATCGCCGACCTGCTGCAGACCGCCAATGTCGAGGCGGGCGCTGCCGTCTTCAAGAAATGCCAGGCCTGCCATTCCGGCGAAAAGGGCGGCCCCAACAAGGTCGGCCCCGACCTGTGGGATCTTGTCGACCGCCCCGTCGCCGAACATGAAGGCTTCGCCTATTCGGCCGGCATGAAGGAATTCTCCAAGGGCGGCACCGAGAAGTGGACCTACGACAACATCAACCACTTCATCACCTCGCCGAAGAAATTCGTTAAGGGCACCGCCATGGGCTTCGCCGGCCTGCCCAAGGACGAGGACCGCGCCAACGTCATCGCCTATCTGCGCACGCTGTCGGACAATCCCAAGCCGCTGCCGGCACCGGGTGCCGCCGCGGACGCCAGCGCGCCCGCCAAGCCGGCCGATGCAGCCGCCCCGGCGAAGCCGGCTGAAGGCGCCGCACCGGCCAAGCCTGCCGCTCCAGCGCCGGCACCCGCCCAGTGAACAATTTGTAATCTCCACGATCTTGAAAAAGCCGGGTTCAGCCCGGCTTTTTTGTTGGGAAAATCCAGGGTGCGGCGACAAAGCCGGCGCATTGCGGTTTTCACCAGCGCCAAATCATCTAGGATCGCGTCCTGGATGATCTGGCACGCATCGCGAAGAGGATAGTGCATGACGGTTGGCCGAACGCTTCTCAAGTCGCTGCTGGCGGCGGCCCTGCTGGCGGCGGGGTTGCAGACGACCCTGGCCGACGAGTGGCGGACCACCTCATCGCTGATCGGCCAATCCAAATACGGCGACAATTTCCAGCATTACGACTACGTCAACCCGAACGCGCCGAAAGGCGGTACGCTGAATTCGGTGCTGCTTGGCACCTATGACAGTTTCAACCCCTATATCGTCCAGGGATCGCCGGCGGCGGGCCTGGTCGGGTTTGGCGGCGGCCTGCTCTACGACACGCTGATGGAGCAGGCGACGGACGAAGGCAGCACCAGCCACCCGCTGATCGCCGATGCCTATAAATATCCTGACGACTATTCCTCGGCCACGTACCGGCTTGACCCGCGCGCGAAGTGGCATGACGGCCAGCCGATCACCGTCGACGACGTGATCTGGTCGTTCCAGGTGCTGAAGGCCAACAGCCCGCAATACAACCGGTATTTCGAAAATGTCACCGACGCGGTGGCGATCTCCGATCGCGAGGTCGAGTTCCGTTTCAACCAGAAGGGCAATCGTGAACTGCCGAAGATTATCGGCGACCTCGTCGTTCTACCGAAGCATTGGTGGGAAGGCACCGACGCCAGTGGCAAGAAGCGCGACATCACCAAGGGAACGCTGGAACCGCCGCTGGGCTCGGCCGCATACAAGATCGCCAGCTTCAAGCCGGGCTCCGAAATCGTCTGGCAGCGCGTGCCGGACTATTGGGCGGCCAAGCTGCCGGTGAAGATCGGCCGCGAGAATTTCGACACGCGCCGATATACCTACATCCTCGACGACAATGCCGCCTGGCTGGCCTTCACCAAGGGCGGACTGGAAGACATCAACCGCGAATACAGCTCCCGCAAATGGGCGACGGCCTATAATTTCCCGGCGATCCAGGTCGGCGACGTCATCAAGAAGGACTTCCAGACCCAGTCGCCACAGCCGATGCAGGGCTTTGTCCTCAACCAGCGCAGGCCGCTGTTCCAGGACCGGCTGGTCCGCGAGGCACTGACCATACCGTTCGATTTCGAGAGCATGAACCGCACCTTGTTCTTCGGCTTCAACACCCGCACATCGAGCTATTTCCAGGGCACCGAACTGGCATCCAGCGGGTTGCCACAGGGCAAAGAACTGGAAATCCTGGAAAAATACCGTGACAAGCTGCCGCCCGAACTCTTCACCCAGGAATTCAAGCTACCCGTCTACGATTCGCCGCAAGCGGAGCGAAAGTACCTGAAGCAGGCTGTCGATCTCTTCGCCAAGGCCGGATGGGTCATAAAGGGCGGCAAGATGGTCAACGCCAAGACAGGCACGCCGTTCAAATTCGAGATCCTCGGCTGGAACGACACCGACCAGGTAATCGCCAGCCCCTACATTGCCAATCTGCGCAAGATCGGCGTCGACGCCTCGCTGCGCATCATCGACCAGACGCAGTACATCAACCGCGTCAACAACTTCGATTTCGATGTCGTCACGGGCCTGTTCGGCCAGTCGGATTCGCCCGGCAATGAGCAGCGCGACTTCTGGAGTTCGAAGGCCGCCGACGCGCCTGGCTCGCGCAATCTGATGGGCATCAAGGATCCGACCGTCGATGCGCTGGTCGACCGCATCATCTTTGCCACGGATCGCGATGATCTGGTTGCCGCCACCCATGCGCTCGACCGGGTGCTGCTGTGGAACTTCTACGTCGTGCCGCAATATCACCGGTCGGCGGTCTGGCTAGCCTATTGGGACAAGTTCAAATTTCCCGACAAGCAGCCTGCCTATGTCGGTGTCGATATCGATTCCTGGTGGATCGACGTCGACAAGGAAAAGGCGCTGGCGGCCAAGTACAAGGGCGGCAATTGATGGCGCAGCGACCGATGACGGCCGTGCCCCGCCGCGATTTCCTGGCTTTGGGTGGCGCCGCCGCTGCCGCCGCCTTACTGCCGGGAAAAGCGTTCGCCGACATTGCGACCGGCACCAAGCTGCATGGCCTGTCCGCCTTTGGCGACCTCAAATATGGACCGGACTTCACCCATTTCGACTATGTGAATGTCGACGCACCTGCCGGTGGAATTTTCAATTTCTCGCCGCCGAACTGGGGCTACAACCAGGACACACAAACCTTCAACACGATGAACTCCTTCGCCGACAAGGGCGATGCGCCGCCGCGCATGGAGATGTGTTTCGACGGGCTGATGGTGCGCGCACTCGACGAGCCCGACGCCGTCTACGGCCAGATCGCCGACGGCGTGACACTGTCGGAAGACCGCAACTCCTTCACCTTCTCGCTTCGCCCCGAGGCGCGCTTCCACGACGGCACGCCGCTGACCGCCCAGGACGCCGCCTTCACCTTCAAGCTTTACAAGGACAAGGGCCATCCCGACTTGTCGTTGTCGCTGACGCACATGGTCGACGCCGTTGCTGTCGACGACCGCACGCTGCGGCTCACCTTCTCCGGCAAGCAATCGGCCCGCACCGTGCTCAACGTCGTGGAGTTCCCCATCCTGTCGAAGGCCTTCTATACGGCCAACCCGTTCGACTCTTCGCAGTTGAACCCGCCGCTCGGCTCCGGTGCCTACAAGGTCGGCCGGTTCTCGGCCGGCGCATGGATCGAATATGATCGGGTCGCGGACTACTGGGGCCGTGATCTGCCGGTCAATCGCGGCCAGAACAATTTCGATCGTATCCGCATCGAATTCTACCAGAACCGCACCGCCGGCTTCGAAGCCTTCAAGAAGGGCGAAATCACCTACCGCGAGGAATTCACCTCGCGCGTCTGGGCGACCGCCTACGATTTCCCGGCGCTGACCGCCGGCAAGGTGGTCAAGCACGAATTCCCGGCCGAGAAGCGGCCGACCATGCAGGGAACGGCGGTCAACCAGCGGCGCGAACAGTTTCGCGACGCTCGCGTGCGCCAGGCGATCGCGCTCTGCTTCGATTTCGAATGGACGCGGCGCAACTTCTTCTACGGCTCCTACGAGCGCTCGCAATCCTGCTTCGAGAAATCGGATTTTCGCGCCGAAGGTGTGCCACCGACACAAGAGCTGGCGCTGCTCGAGCCGCTGCGAAGCCAGGTGCCGGCTGAGGTCTTCGGCCAGGCCGTGGCCCAGCCGGCATCCGACGGTTCCGGCCGCGACCGCAAGCTGCTTGGCCAGGCGGCAAAGCTTCTGGCCGCAGCCGGCTGGAAACGGTCAGGCGATTTCGTCGTCAACGGCAGGGGCGGCCGGCTTTCGGCCGAATTCATGGTCGACGACGACACTTTCGTACAGGTCTATTCGCCCTGGGTCGCCAACATGAAGGCGATCGGCATCGATGCCACGATCCGGCTGGTGGATTCGGCACAATACCAGGCCAGGCAGGCGACCTTCGATTTCGATCTGCTGTCAGCGGCTTTCTCGTTCAGCGCGACACCGACGCGCGACGATCTCGAAGGCTTCTTCCATTCCAGGACGGCCAACCTCTCCGGTTCGCGCAACCTGCCGGGCACCTCAGACCCCGCGATCGATGCGCTGATCGCCACGGTGGGCGCGGCAAAAGACCGTGAAAGCCTGACGGTCGCGATGCGAGCGCTCGACCGGGTCTTGCGCGCGCGGTGCGATTGGATTCCTAGTTGGTTCCTGGCGAATCACCGAAGCGCCTATTGGGACATGTTCGGCTTTCCCGAGCAAAAGCCCGATTTCGGCTTTCCGGTCGAGACGCTGTGGTGGTTCGATAAGGGCAAGGCGGCAAAAATTGGCAAAGGCTGAGATATCGGTCCGCAGAGGGCAGGAAGCCTGATGGGCGCCTATATACTGCGCCGCATCCTTTTGATGATCCCGACCCTGTTCGGCATCATGGCGATCTCCTTCGCGGTCATCCAGTTCGCGCCGGGCGGCCCGGTCGAGCAGGTCATCGCCAAGCTGACCAATCAGGGCGGCAGCGACCGCCTCGGCGGTGGCGGCGGCGATGCGGGCGGCTCCAACTTCGACGCCGCCGGCGATGTCAGCTCGAAATATCGCGGCGCGCAGGGACTCGATCCGGAATTCATCAAGAAGCTGGAGAAGCAGTTCGGCTTCGACAAGCCGCCGCTAGAACGCTTCGGCATGATGCTGTGGAACTATGCCCGGTTCGATTTCGGCAACAGCTACTTCCGCGACATCTCGGTGCTCGACCTGATCCTGGAAAAGATGCCGGTGTCGATCTCGATCGGGCTTTGGATCACGTTGCTGTCCTATCTGATTTCCATACCACTCGGCATCCGCAAGGCGGTGAAGGATGGCTCGCCTTTCGACGTCTGGACCAGCGGCGTCGTCATCGTCGGCTATGCCATTCCCGGCTTCCTGTTCGGCATCATGCTGATGGTGCTGTTTGCCGGCGGCTCGTTCTGGGACTGGTTCCCGTTGCGCGGCATCGTCTCGGACAACTGGGACCAGTTGTCGTGGCCGGCCAAGATCGCCGACTATATCTGGCACATGACCTTGCCGCTGACGGCGCTGGTGCTGTCGGCTTTCGCCACCACCACGCTGCTGACCAAGAACTCGTTCCTGGAGGAGATCCGCAAGCAGTATGTTGTGACGGCACGCGCCAAGGGCCTGTCGGAGCGGCAAGTGCTCTACGGCCACGTCTTCCGCAACGCCATGCTGATCGTCATCGCCGGCTTCCCCGGCGCCTTCATCTCGGCCTTCTTCACCGGTTCGCTGCTGATCGAGAACATCTTCTCGCTCGATGGCCTGGGCCTGCTCGGCTTCCGGTCGGTGGTCGAGCGCGACTATCCCGTGGTGTTCGCCAATCTCTACATCTTCTCGCTTCTCGGCCTGTTCGTCGGATTGTTGTCCGACCTCATGTACACCTGGGTCGATCCGCGCATCGATTTCGAGCGGAGAGACATCTGATGTCGGAGGCAAGCGTGACCGCCGGAGTGGTGCCGGAGCGGATGCCACGGCCATTCCTGTCGCCGCTCAACAAGCGCCGTCTGCAGAATTTCAAGGCCAACCGGCGCGGTTACTGGTCGTTGTGGATTTTCCTCGTCCTGTTCGTGCTGTCGCTGTTTGCCGAATTCATCGCCAACGACAAGCCGATCATCGCTTCCTACAAGGGCGAGATCCTGTTTCCGGTGCTGGTGGCCTACCCCGAGGAAAAGTTCGGCGGCTTCTATGCCGTCACCGATTATCGCGACCCGGTGATCCAGGACGAGATCAACGCCAATGGCTGGATGATCTGGCCGCCGATCCGCTATTCCTACCAGACAGTCAACAACGCCATTCCGGAGGCCGCGCCCGCCAGGCCGTCCTGGCAGTATGACGCCGCGAAGCGCTGCAACCAGTACCCGCAAGGGGCTGCCGACCCGGCCTGCATCGTCGGCAACTGGAACTGGCTCGGCACGGACGACCAGGCGCGCGACGTCCTGGCGCGGGTCATCTACGGCTTCCGCATCTCGGTGCTGTTCGGGCTGATCCTGACCGCCGGATCGGCGCTGATCGGCGTCGGCGCCGGTGCCTTGCAGGGCTATTTCGGCGGCTGGACGGACCTGCTGTTCCAGCGCTTCATCGAAATCTGGTCGGCGATCCCGGTGCTCTATCTCTTGCTGATCGTTGCCGCCATCCTGCCGCCGGGCTTCTTCATCCTGCTCGGCCTGATGCTGTTGTTCTCCTGGGTGGCGCTGGTCGGCGTGGTGCGGGCCGAGTTCCTGCGCGCCCGCAACTTCGAATATGTCAACGCCGCCCGCGCCCTCGGCGTGCCCAACCGCACCATCATGTTCCGGCATTTGTTGCCCAACGCCATGGTGGCGACATTGACGTTCCTGCCCTTCCTGCTCTCAGGCTCGATCTCGACGCTGACCTCGCTCGACTATCTCGGCTTCGGCCTGCCGCCCGGCTCCGCCTCGCTGGGCGAGTTGCTGAAGCAGGCGCAGCGCAACCTCAATGCGCCGTGGCTCGGCATTTCCGGCTTCGTCGTCATCTCGCTGATGCTGTCGCTGCTCGTCTTTGTCGGCGAGGCAACGCGCGACGCCTTCGATCCGCGCAAGACGTTCAAATGAGCGAAGCTCCCCTGCTCAGCGTACAGGACCTCAGCGTCGCCTTCAGCCAGGGCGGCGGCCAGTCTGTCGCCGTCGACCACATCTCCTTCGACATCGCGAAGGGCGAGACAGTGGCGCTGGTCGGGGAATCCGGCTCCGGCAAGTCGGTCTCGGCGCTGTCCGTGCTGAAGCTCCTGCCCTATCCCAGCGCCAGCCATCCCTCTGGAAAGATCCTGTTCCAGGGCGCCGACCTGCTGGCGATGAGCGAGAAGCAGTTGCGCCAGGTGCGCGGCAACAAGATCACCATGATCTTCCAGGAGCCGATGACCTCGCTCAATCCGCTGCACACGATCGAGCAGCAGATCGTCGAGATCCTGAAGCTGCATCAGGGCATGGCCGATCGCCCCGCCAAGGCACGCACGCTGGCTTTGCTCAACGAGGTCGGCATCCGCGACCCGCAGAAGCGCCTCGACGCCTATCCGCACCAGTTGTCCGGCGGCCAGCGCCAGCGCGTGATGATCGCCATGGCGCTGGCCAACGAACCGGAACTGCTGATCGCCGACGAGCCGACGACGGCGCTCGACGTCACCGTGCAGGCGCAGATCCTCGAACTGCTCGCCGGCCTGAAAAGCCGCAAGGGCATGTCGATGCTGTTCATCACCCACGATCTGGGCATCGTGCGCAAGATCGCCGACCGGGTCTGTGTGATGACCAAGGGCAAGATCGTCGAGACCGGTCCGACCAAGGAGATCTTCGCCAACCCGCAGCACCCCTATACGCGCCACCTTCTGGCGGCCGAGCCGAAAGGCAAGCCACCGGCGGCCAACGCCGACGCCAAGCCGGTAATGACCGGCAAGGACATCAAGGTCTGGTTCCCGATCAAGCAAGGCTTCTTCCGCCGCACGGTCGACCATGTGAAGGCGGTCGACGGCATCGATGTCACCGTGCGCGCCGGCCAGACGCTGGGCGTGGTCGGCGAATCCGGTTCGGGCAAGACCACGCTCGGCCTGGCGCTGGCGCGGATGATCTCATCGACCGGGACCATCCAGTTCAACGGGCGCGACATCAACCAGCTCACCTTCAATGCCATGCGGCCGCTCAGGCGCGAATTGCAGATCGTCTTCCAGGATCCGTTCGGTTCGCTCAGCCCGCGCATGTCGATCGCCGAGATCATCGAGGAAGGGCTCAAGATCCACGAGCCGAAGCTGTCGCCCGATGAACGCGACGACAAGGTTGCCGACGTGCTGAAGGAGGTCGGCCTCGATCCGGCGACCCGCAACCGCTATCCGCACGAATTCTCCGGCGGACAGCGACAGCGTGTCGCCATCGCGCGCGCCATGGTGCTCAACCCGCGCTTCGTCATGCTGGACGAGCCGACATCGGCGCTCGACATGAGCGTACAGGCGCAGGTCGTCGACCTCTTGCGCAATCTGCAGGCCAAGCACGACCTCGCCTATCTCTTCATCAGCCACGACCTCAAGGTCATCCGGGCGCTTGCCAACGATGTCATCGTCATGCGCAATGGCCGGATCGTCGAAGCAGGCCCTTCCCAGCAGATTTTTGAAAATCCGCAAACCGACTATACTCGGGCGCTGATTTCGGCGGCCTTCAAGATAGAGACGGCGCCGGTCGGCATCGTCAGTCAGTGATTAGAGGGACTAAACGAACAACGATGGAAAAAGGCCGCATCCTGCTCGCCGTCACCGGCTTTCACCCGCAGCGCTGGCGCGAGCTGTTGTCGGCCGAGCGCGAGGTGGTTCTGGAGCCGGACGGTGCCAAGGATCCATCGATCACCTATGCGGTGGTGTGGAAGCAGAAGCCGAACCTTTTGTCGTCGCTGCCCAATCTGCGCGCCATCTTCTCGATCGGTGCCGGCGTCGACCATATTTTCGCCGATCCGGGCCTGCCCGATGTGCCGATCGTCAAGGTCGTCGCCGACAACCTCACGCAGTACATGACGGAATATGTCGTCTGGCGGGTGCTCGATCACCATCGCCACGGCCTGCTCTACCGGTCGCAGCAGCCAAAGAAGATCTGGCACGAGCCGCAGCAGCGGCCGGCCGGCGACATTTCCGTTGGCATTATGGGGCTCGGCAATCTCGGCCGCGCCGCGGCCTCGGTGCTCCTTTCGCTCGGCTTCGCCGTCAATGGCTGGTCGCGCAACGACCGGCCGATGCAAGGGGTCGCGACCTATTCCGGCGAGGCCGGCCTGATCCCGTTCCTAAAGGCAACCGACATACTCGTCGTGCTCCTGCCGCTGACGCCGGACACGCAGGGCATCATCAATTATGGCGTGCTGAAGGAACTGCGCAAGCGCAACGGCCTTGGCGGCTCGGTGCTGATCAACGCGGGACGCGGCCGCCTGCAAAAGGACGCCGACATCGTGCGGGCGCTGGACGACGGCACGTTGAAGGAGGCGAGCCTCGACGTGTTCGAGGTCGAGCCGCTGCCCAAGACCAGTCCGTTATGGAGCCATCCGAAGGTGTTCGTGACGCCGCACGCCGCGGCGACCTCCGATCCGATGCACCTGGCGCCGATCATGCTGCGCCAGATGGATGCCTTCGAGCGCGGCGAGAAGCTCGACAATCTGGTAGATCGCAAAGCGGGGTATTAGAGCAATTCCAGGAAAAGTGTGAGCGTTTTTCCGTCCGGAATTGCGTCAAAACAAGGAGTTAGAGTGGTTCGCCGTTTCCGTGAAACGGTGAAGTGCTCTAGCCAGGATTCTTATCTGGCCAGATCCCACTGCCTGAAGCATTGCTTGATTGCTCTCACGGAGGATAGCCGCAGCTTTGGCAGGTCGAGCCGATCGAACATCGCCTGGTATCTCCGGCGGTTTTTCGGCGTAGTCACGGCAATATGGTGGATCATGTCCCATTTGACGCTGTCGCGCCCGCCTTGCAGGCCACCGCGCCTGCTCTTCTCAAACCAGCTTCGCCTGAAATAGCGCAGCAGACTTGCCGGCGTGGAGACATCCAGCAGGATCAGTCCCGTCGCTCGGCGTAAGCGTTGCGGCATGCAGATCGAATAATTTCCGTCCATCACCCAGCGCTCGCCGGCGATCGCGGCGTCATGCAAGACAATGAACTCGCTCTCGGGACGCGGTTCCCAGTCGGTGTTGGGCAGATGATGAAGCAGATCGAGGTGGACGGGCTCCAGGCCACGTTTGCGGGCAATCGCGTCGGCCAAGGTCGACTTGCCGCTGTTGGACGGCCCCAAAATGCAGATGCGATCTCCGAGGTCAGACAGTTTCATCCGATAGTACCCCTGCGCCAGCGCAACATGCTGCCGGCGATAAATCTCGCCCAAATGCCTGTCTCGTATCGTCAGCCCGGCAGAGCGAACTTCTTCTTCTGATTGTCCGGCTTGCCGCAGTCGCGGCGGTCGATGGACCGGTTCATGGCGTCGATCTCGCCAGTCGCCTTGTCGCTGTCGCGCTGGGCCTTGGAGCGCATGTCGGGCGTGAACGGACCGAAACCCATCGCGGGATTGGAGAAGGTCGGCTTCACGGTCGTCGCAAGATTGTATTGCTGTGCCAACCCATTGCGCTGCGCCAGCAACTGATCGCACGGCACGGTGTCGTATTGCAGGGAGGATTCTATGTTGGCGTCCTGCCGCTCGGACATCGAATTGCCGACGCAGCCGGCCATTGCCAGGCAAGAGGCCAAGACCGTCATGTTCCTGCGCATCCGATATGCTCCTCCTGATATCCCGCCCCTGACGCGACCAGATCGCAAATATCAGTCGCGCACGCAAATCGGACTTTTTCGCAGCAGCGCGGAGCGGTGTCGGGATTCACCGCAATGATCATGCACACTTCAAGTGGCGTGAGCCTTCAGGGCCAAGACGGCCAAGCCTTTGACGGGCTCGCGGCGATCCTGACGGATGGTCGTTGGCTCCAGCGCCAGGATCGAAAGCCCGTTGGCCTCGAGTGTCTGCCTGACATAGCTGTCGGAATGAGCGTAGCGCCGCGAGGGCCGCAGCGCGAAGTCGCCGCTTGCAAGGCTCTCGACAGAGAAAGCGAACAGGCCGCCGCCGGCGAGCACACCAGCGACCCTCCCGATCAGGCCTTCGAGCGCGCCGACATAGATCAGGACGTCGGCCGATGTCACCAGATCGGGGTTTTCGCCCGAGTGGGAGAAGCAATGCAGATCAGCCTTTGTCAGCGTGTCGTAGATGCCTTTCGTCCGCGCCTTCTTGAGCATCCTGGCCGAGATGTCGATCCCCTCCAGCCGGTCAACGATCGGCCTCAGCCTCTCGCCCATCAGCCCGGTGCCGCAGCCCAAGTCGAGCGCCAGACGAAAGCGTCCCGACCTTGCCTTGCGAATCATCTGCTCGAGGACTTCGGGCAACCGATAGTCGAGCTTGCCGACCAGCATCTCTTCGAATGTCTCGGCGTAATGGTCGAACAGCGTTTCGACAAAGGCGCTGGGCGGCGCGCTGGAAACCGGGCCTTTGCCGATCAGCTGCAATTTGAGGGCCGCGCCTTGGCGATCGGCTGGATCCAGGTTCAGCGCCATCACCCAGGCCTGCGCCGCCAGGTCGAGCCTGCCTGATGCCTCCTGCATCTCGCCAAGGCGAAACCAGCCCATTGCCCATTGCGGCGCCAATTCCAATGCGCCGAGCAGGAGCTCGGCCGCCGCCACGTGATCGCCGGAGGCAAAGAGCATCTCGGCATAGTCGGCACGGCGATCAGCGTTCAAATCGCCCGATAAGGTCTGCAACGGCTTCATGATAGCGGGTTCCGCCGGCGGAGGCGGCCGGGCCGCCATCTCTGTAATGCAAAGGATGCGGAAGCTGAACCAAATTGAGCGTTCTTTGCCAGGAGAGTCAGCAGTCTCCGATGACAGGCTTCCCGCGGCGGAATTATATCCTATCTTGCAGACCATGCGCGCCAGCGACCTGCTTCATCCCCGGCCAGAAGGCCTTTACTGCCCGCCGGGCGATTTCTTCATCGATCCGGTGCGGCCGGTGGACCGCGCGCTGATCACCCACGGTCATTCCGACCATGCGCGTTCCGGCCACCGCTCGGTGCTGGCAACGCAGCAGACGCTCGACATCATGGGGCTGCGCTATGGCGAGGGCTTCGCCGGCACGATGCAACCGGCACGGCTGGGCGAGACGATCGTCCTCAACGGCGTCAGCGTCAGCTTCCATCCGGCCGGCCATGTGCTGGGCTCGGCGCAGATATCGGTCGAACATCCGGGCATGCGTATCGTCGCCTCCGGCGACTACAAACGGCGAAAGGATGCGACCTGCGTGCCGTTCGAGCCAATCCGCTGCGACGTGTTCATCACCGAGGCGACCTTCGGCCTGCCGGTGTTTCGTCACCCGCCCGACACGGAAGAGATCGCCCGCCTGCTGAAATCGGCGGCGCAGTTTCCCGAACGCTCGCATCTGGTCGGCGCCTATGCGCTGGGCAAAGCGCAGCGGGTGATGCGGCTGTTGCGCGACGCCGGATACGACAGGCCGCTCTACATCCATGGCGCGCTGGCCAAGCTCAGCGAGTACTATCAAAGCCAAGGCATCGACCTGGGGATACTCGAGCCGGCGACGGTGGAAGGCGGCAAAGGGGATTTCGCCGGCGCCATCGTGGTTGGCCCGCCATCGGCCTTCGCCGACCGCTGGGCGCGGCGTTTCCCCGATCCGATCTCCTGCTTCGCGTCCGGCTGGATGCGCATCCGCCAGCGCGCCAAGCAGGGCGGTGTCGAACTGCCGCTGATCATCTCGGACCATGCCGACTGGGACGAGCTCACCGCCACCATCAAGGAGACCGGCGCCGAGGAAATCTGGGTCACGCATGGCCGTGAGGAAGCACTGGTGCGCTGGTGCGAACTCGAAGGCATTGCCGCCCGACCATTGCATCTTGTGGGCTATGAGGACGAAGGCGATTGATGGCATGAACCGCTTCGCCGAACTCCTCGACCGCCTGGTGCTGACTCCATCGCGCAACGGCAAGCTGACGCTGCTGGTCGACTACTTCCGCAGTGTCGAGGACCCGGATCGCGGCCTGGCGCTGGCCGCCATCACAGGCGATCTCAACATCGCCGCGGTCAAGCCGGCGATGCTGCGCACCCTTGTCACCGAACGCATGGACCCGGTGCTGTTCGGCTATTCCTACGACTATGTCGGCGATCTGGCCGAGACGGTGTCGCTGGTCTGGCCGCAAACGCCGGGACATATCCCGAACCGTGAACCGACGCTCGGCGAGGTCGTGGCCAGGTTGCAGGCGGCAAGCCGCTCCGACGGACCGAAGGTGTTGGCTGGGCTGCTCGACAGCGCCGGTATTTCGGCGCGCTTCGCCATCATCAAGCTGGTCACCGGCGGCCTGCGCATCGGAGTGTCGGCGCGGCTCGCAAAGCAGGCACTGGCGGATTTCGGCGAGGTCGACGTCGCCGAGATCGAGGAACTCTGGCACGGGCTGTCGCCGCCCTATACGGCGCTGTTCGCGTGGCTGGAAGGCAAGGCTGAAAAACCCCGCAACACGGCGATGGCGCTGTTCAGGCCGGTGATGCTGTCGAACCCGGTCGGCGACGGCGATCTGGAAAAACTCGATCCGGCGGACTATGCGGCCGAATGGAAATGGGACGGCATCCGCGTCCAGGCAGTGGCGGAAGGCGGCATTCGCCGGCTCTATTCGCGCACCGGCGACGATGTCTCCGGCGCCTTTCCCGACCTTGCCGACGCAATGGATTTTTCCGCGACGCTGGATGGCGAGTTGCTGGTTGGCGATCCCCGACAGGCGACGGGGACGTTCTCGGATTTGCAGCAAAGGCTGAACCGCAAGACTGTGACGCCGAAGATGCAGCAGCAATATCCGGCCTTCATGCGCTGCTACGATCTGCTGCAGATCGGCGCCGAGGATTTGCGCGGGCTATCCTTCCGCGTCCGGCGCGAGCGCCTCGAAGCCTTCGTCAAGACGCTCGACCCCAGCCGTTTCGACCTGTCGCCCTTCGTCGACTTCGCGGATTGGCAGGCGCTGGAGGAGATGCGCCGCGCGCCGCCGCACCCGATCATCGAAGGCGTAATGCTGAAACGCTGGGATTCGCCCTATGTCGCCGGGCGGCCCAAAGGCCCGTGGTTCAAATGGAAGCGCGATCCGCACACAGTGGATGCCGTGCTGATGTATGCCCAGCGCGGCCATGGCAAGCGCTCGAGCTTCTACTCCGACTACACGTTCGGCGTCTGGTCCGGACCCGAGGGCGAGGAGGAACTGGTGCCGGTCGGCAAGGCCTATTTCGGCTTCACTGACGAGGAGCTGAAGCAGATCGACAAATATGTCAGGGACAATACGATCGAGCGCTTCGGCCCGGTGCGCTCGGTGCGGGCGGACCGCGACAATGGCCTGGTGCTGGAAGTCGCCTTCGAGGGACTCAACCGTTCGACCCGGCATAAATCCGGCGTCGCCATGCGCTTCCCCCGCATTTCACGGCTGCGCTGGGACAAGCCGGCCAACGAGGCCGACCGCATCGAGACGCTGCAGGCGCTGCTCGATCGCTGAGTTCCAGCCGCCTAAGGCTCGATCGAGACGCGGATCTCGTAGATGTTGACCGCCTTGCCTTGCTTGTCGAAGTCGGAATTGACGGCGATGGTTCCGGCCGAGCCTGGACGCTTGTTGGGGAACTGCACGTCGAACAGATATTCGTTGCGCTGCTGGCCGACCGCGTAGCGCTTGCGGCCACAGTCGCCGAGTTCGCCGAAATTGCAGTCGACGGAGATTTGCGTGTCCTTGCCGTCCTCGGCGCGGGCGATGATATCGAACACGGCATGCTTGCCGGCGAGCTTTTCCAGCACGCCTTGCCCGACATCAAAGGCGATCGCCGACCCGGAGGCGCCGGACCGGATGCGCAGGAACGGACCGGTGTCGTCCTTCATCACCTCGGCCTTGGCGTCCGAAGGGGCGGCGACATGCGTCGGATCGGCCGGCGAGAACACATTGATCCAGTCGCGCGACTGGTCCACGGCACCGGGCTTTGCCGGCGCGTTGGCGCCGTCGGCCGGCGTGAAATCGTCGTCCTCCACGGTCGGCGGCGCCTCCGGCGGTGCCGTATCGAGTTGCGCCGCGGTCTTGAACACGCCGGTCTGCATGGCGAAAAACAGGCCGATGCCGATCGCCGCAAGCAGGGTCACGGTGAAGAAGATGGCGGTCAGCGGCAGGCGACGTCCGCGAATGCGGCGCTCGTCGCGATCGGGCGCCACTTCGGCCGCGGCTCCCGAAGCGGCAGGAGAGGACATGTCGATGGCAGGCGCGCCGGGCAGCGTAGCGTCCGGCATGATGTCGGGAACGACCGGCAGCACGCGTGAGCGCGGCGCGTCGGATGCGGGCGGCGCGGGGCCGTCGACGGCGACCGCGGGCGGCGCCGTGTCGCCGATCTCGATCGCGGGCGCGGCGGCGGCCGCGGGCCCGGCCGCCGGGGCATCGACCTGCGGACCAACATCCGGCACCGCCGGCAGGAACTCGGATTCGATTTCAGCGATCTTCGCCTGGATCGCCTTGCGGCGCTTGATGGCGACTTCCACGGTCACGCCGGGATTGGCCTGGAGCGCACGATCTAGCGCGGCAAAGGCCGACCGGTAGACCCTCTCGCGAAACGCCCGGTCCTCGGCATTGCCCTTTTCCAAGGCGTTCCGGATCGCTTTTTCGATGGCGTCCAAGCGAGATCCCTCTGCAAATTGCACCAATCTTCCCTGATGGTTAGCCGTAGGCGACCAATCAATCAACGGGCGTGCGCGTGCATTCTGCCTCGACGGGCCGTCGAAAGTCCATCTTGGCGATGTTCCGGCAAATAAAATCGGACTATCCTGGCGATTCTTCGGAGGCAGCGACACTCCAACCCTGGTTTTGACCGTGTTGGGCGCTCGTGCATGATTTGCCAAGTCGCATCTTGAATTCGCGGCCGGTTGAGTCTATCACCCAGCCCATCTTGGAGGCCTTGGCCTCCCGGGCCGCTTTAGCTCAGTTGGTAGAGCACATCATTCGTAATGATGGGGTCGCGTGTTCGAGTCACGCAAGCGGCACCAGTTCCCCCCCGGTTGTCGTCCCATATGCCGCAAATGGCACATGCACCACTGTCTGCGATATGGATCGCGACGCCAGCGATCCATATCCGCCATTGTCGCGACTCAGCTTTGGTGGGAAACTCGCGGGCCTCAGCATGGGAGGTCCAAAATGCCTAACACTTTCAAGACCGGAGACGTCGTCAAGCTGAAGTCGGGAGGGCCGAGGATGACGGTCAGCGATGGGGCCGCTTCCGGCATGTATCTCTGCCACTGGTTCAACAAGGAAGGTGACGTTTGGACACCGCAGCATGCGGGTTTCAAACCCGACCAGTTGGTCGCCGCCGATCAACCGGCGTAGTCCCTGCCCCGCCAGGAGTGGTGGCCGGCCCGGCGTGAATTCAGGCGGCGCGGAATTGCGTCACGGCGGTCGCTCTGTGGAGTGATGCCGATTCGGCATCGCAATCGAAGGTACAGGCGACCGACGGATTTTCCCGGTCTCGGCGTTTAACGGTTGAAGCGTGACCACGGCATGGGCCGTGGCCGACGCGCCAACCGGAGACGCCGAAGCATGATACGCCGTTCGATCCTTGCCGCTGCCTTGAGCCTGCTGACCGTCGCGGCTCTCGCCCAGACAGCGACACAGCCCCCAGCCGCCACGCCGCCAGCCGCTGCCCCCGCGGCGTCAAATGCCAAGTCCGAACTCACGCTGGCCAAGTTCCAGAAGCGGCGGGAGAAGGCGGTCATGGCCGCCGACACCGACGGTGACGGCAAGATCAGCCTCTTGGAATGGGAAGCCTTTCAAGCCAAGCGCAACGTCAAGGGAGACGCCGCCAAATCCTTCGAGCGTATCGATTCCAATCATGACGGCTTCGTCGATCGCGCCGAGCTCGATGCGTTCTTCGCCAAGCGTTTTGCCAGGCTGGACAAGAATGGCGACGGCGTTCTGACGGCCGATGAAATGCCAGGCCACAAATCCGCTCCCAAGCCGGAGCAATGACCAAGAGGCCATGACGGGTGATGGATATCGGGAGTGCGCGAGCCGATGAGCGCCGATCCGGACGAGGAGCTGGTTCGTCGGGTCGGTGCTGGCGATCCCGCGGCGGTGCAGACGCTCGTCGCACGCAAATTGCCGCGCATCCTTTCACTTGCTGTGCGCATGCTGGGCGACGCGGCGGAGGCCGAGGACGTCGCGCAGGAAACCTTCGTGCGCATCTGGCGTCATGCCTCCAGCTGGCGGCGCGGCAATGCACGCTTCGACAGCTGGATCCACCGGGTGACGCTCAACCTTTGCTACGACCGGTTGCGCCGGCGCCGCGAGCTGGTGACCGACAATTTGCCGGAAATGGCCGACCCTGCCCCGCTTCCCGACGCCCGCGAAGAGCCACATCGGGTAGAGCAAGCCTTGCAGGCCATCGCGCCGCGCCAGCGCGAGGCCATCATCCTGGTCTACTATCAGGAGATGTCCAACATAGAGGCGGCCGCGACGTTGGAGATCAGCGTCGACGCCCTGGAGAGCCTGCTCTCACGCGGCCGTCGGTCCTTGCAGATGATTCTGGCCAGGGACGGCGTCCATGACTGAGAAAGGTGCGATCATGGACGCCGGACATTCATCGCGCCTTGCGGGCGCCCGGTGGGGACCGGTCGGCCTCGTTTCCAACCCGCGTGGGCACGCGGCACCAAGGGGCAAGGGGAAAACACATGGCTGAAGACATCGAGGACGGCCCGGCAATGGATGCCAAGCGCTTCGCGGCGCTCGCGGAAGCCTATGGCGGCGATCTGCGGCGCTGGCCGAAAGCGGAGCATGAGGCAGCCACCATCTTTGCTTCAACCGAGGCGGGCCAGGCCATTTCGCGGCATGCCGGCACGCTTGACGCCCGGCTTGACAGCTATAACGTCCCGCACCCCGGCAAGACACTGCACGACACCATCCTGCGGACCGCCGGCCGGCACATCGTCCGGCGCCGGCGTCAGCGGTTCTGGTGGCTCGGGCTGGGGTTGGCCGGCATTGGGGTCGCCGGCGCCATCGCCGGACTGGCCCTGGTGACCGTCGTTACGCCCGAGGTTCAGCCCGACCACTATGTGCTCGACGCCAACGCGACGGCTTTCGGCGATGCCGGGCCCGACACGATCGAGGAAGACCTATGAGCACCGGGCGTAACCTCCTCATTGCGTCGGTGGTGGTGAATGTCTTCCTGGCCGGTGCGCTTGCCGGCGGAGCCGTCTGGATAAGAAGCGGCAAGCCGGCCCAGGGCTATTCGCTGGAAGCGGCCGGGGGCCGGCTGCCCGACCAGCAGCGCACGCTGTTTCGCAAGGCGCTGCGCGAGGTCCGCCAAGAGTCGCGCGAAATCATTCGCGATGGCCAGCAGGCGAGGCGCGAGGCGGCCGACCTGCTGCGGCAGCCTGTCCTCGACACGGCGGCCCTGTCGGCCGCCCTGGAGCGGGCCCGCAATGCCGACGTCACCGTGCGCACGCGGCTGGAGCAGCGCATCGTCGAGTTCGCGGCAGCAGCGTCCACCGAGGATCGCAACATGCTGGCGGAGGGCCTCGCGAGACGCGGCGGGACGCAGCCATCCGCCACGCCCAAAAAATCGCCCTGACGACCGACGGAAAATGTCGATGGCGCCCGTTTAACGAGATGAAGGGCAGGATCTGCCGGGCAACCTGGCGCCGACAGGTTTCAACCTCGGACAACTTCGGAGTTTGGTCATGAACCATCTGTCAAAATACGCGATCACCGCCGCTCTCGCGGTGACCGGAACGGCTGCGACGGTTGCGGCGTCCTCGGCAATGCCGCTGGCGCCGCTTGCCGCCCCGGCGGTGGTCGAGCAAGTCGCCTGGGGTTGCGGCCCTGGCTGGCATCCCAATCCCTGGGGGCGCTGCGTCCCCAATCGCGTGGTGGTCTACCCCCGCTATTACTACTGGCACGGCCCGGCCTACTACGCCTGGCATCCGCACCGCCACTGGCACCGCTGGCATCGCTGGTAAGGGCCGTGGGGCCGCCCACCGCGCCGGCCCCATGATCCCGTCTAAGCAGGCACGAACCGGCTCGAACGGGCTTCAGGCGCTGCTCGCCGGAAGCCCCAGCAATGGAGAGTTGACTTGGCTATCCCGGCCTCCAATTCCCCGCCAGACCCGACCCTCGTCGCTTTCAACCGCTTCGGGCTCGGGGCAAGGCTCGGCGACCGCGACAGGATTGCCGGCGACCCGCGCGGCTATCTGAAGGCGGAACTGCGGCAACCCGACATCGCCCTGATCCCGCTTGCCGATCCGGCCTATGGGGGCCTGCTGGGCAGCACACCGGCCATCCAGGCCAGCATGGCGGCAAATGTCCAGCGCAAGCTCGACCGCGAACGCATGGCCGCGGCACAGCCGGCGATGGCAACGGCGAGCATCCAGAACATGCCTGCCCAAGCCGCGCCGATCCAGCTCACGCCGGTCCAGAGCACACCGGTCCGGGTTGCGCCCGTCCAACCCACGCCGTCGCCCGCCGCGCCGCCAAAGCCAGCGGTTCCGCCGGTCGAGGCCACGCTGTTCCGCGCGGAAGCCCAGGCGCGCTTCGACAAGGCTCTGCGGTCCGATGCCGGCTTTGTCGAACGTCTGGTCTATTTCTGGTCGAACCATTTCTGCGTTTCCGTGGCCAAGGACAACCTCGTGCGGGCGAGCGCCGGTGCCTTCGAACGGGAAGCGATCCGCCCTTTCGTGCTCGGCCGTTTCGCCGACATGCTGATGGCCGTGGAGCGGCATCCCGCGATGCTGTTCTATCTCGACAACCAGCAGTCGATCGGCCCGGATTCGCGCGCCGGCAAGAACCGCCAGCGCGGCCTCAACGAGAACCTCGCCCGCGAGATCATGGAACTGCATACGCTCGGCGTCGGCAGCGGCTATACCCAAGCCGATGTCACCAGCTTCGCGCGCATCCTGACCGGCTGGACGATGGCCGGGCGTGAAGGTCGGCTGGGTGAACCCGGCAGTTCCGTCTTCAACGCCAATGCGCATGAGCCGGGTGACGCGGTGCTGCTCGGCAAGACCTATCCGGCCGGGGGCATGGCCCAGGCCGAGGCTGCGCTCAACGACATAGCCAGCCATCCGGCGACGGCGCGGCACATCGCCACCGAGCTTGCCCGCCATTTCATATCCGACGATCCGCCGCCGGCCGCGGTGGCGCGGCTGGCCAAGGTATTCGCCAAGAGCGACGGCAATCTCAGGGCACTGGCCTCGACCCTTATCGATATGCCGGAGGCCTGGTCGACGCCATTGGCCAAGATGCGCTCGCCGTTCGACTACATCGCCGCCATCCGGCGGGCGGTCGGCCCGGGTGCGGCGAGCGATCCCGGCCAATCGCTCGGCTGGCTTAACGCGCTGGGCGAGCCGCTCTGGCAGCCACCGGGACCGAACGGCTTTTCCGACCAGGCGGACAGTTGGGCGTCGGCGGAAGGCATGAAGATCCGCCTCGACATCGCCTGGCAGGCGGCCCGTCAGGTCAAGGACATAGGCAATCCCAACGACATACTCGACGCCGTGATCGGGCCTTCCGCCTCGCCGGAGACGCGGCAGGCGATCGCCCGCGCCGAGTCCAGGCAGCAAGGCCTGGCGCTGCTGCTGATGGCGCCCGAATTCCAGAGACGATAGCTCGAGCGATAGGTCCGGCGCCGACAACTCCCATGGAGATGAAGTCATGAGCCTGCTGTGTGAAACCCCTCATCCCTCCCGCCGTGCCGTGCTGATGACCGGCGGCGCGCTGTTTGCCTGGGCCTATCTGCCCCGCTTCGCCCGCGCCGCCGACAATCGCGACCCACGGCTGATCGTCATCGTCCTGCGCGGCGCACTCGACGGCCTGTCGGCGGTCGGCCCGGTCGGCGATCCCGACTATGCCGGCCTGCATGGCGACATCGCTTTGTCGCTCACCGGCCCGCACGCGGCCCTGCCTCTCGATGGCTTCTTCGCCGTCAATCCGGCGATGCCGGTGTTCGCGCGGCTGTTCAAGGCAAGCCAGGCGGCGGTGGTGCATGCGGCCGCGACGGGCTATCGCGAACGCTCGCACTTCGACGGGCAGGATGTGCTGGAAAGCGGTTTTGCCGGACCCGGCCATGTCGCCACCGGATGGCTCAACCGGGCGCTGGAAAACCTGCCGGCGGGCGATCGCGTGGCCGCGCTTGGTGGTCTCGCCGTCGGCCCCTCGACGCCGCTGGTGATCCGCGGTGCTGCTCCCGTGCTCGGCTGGGCGCCGCAATCCCTGCCGGAGCCGGCCGGCGACCTCGCGGCGCGGGTTCTCGATCTCTACCAGCATCGCGATCCGGTTCTGGCGGTGGCGCTGCAAAAAGGACTAGATGCCGACCGCATGGCGCTGGACGACCAGATGGGCGGCAATGCGATGAAATCGAAGGGCGGGGCGATGAAGCCGAAAGGCGGCCTCGACAGCGCCGCCGGGATGCGGCAGGCCGCGCAAGGCGCCGCCAAGCTGATCGCCGCCGATGACGGTCCGCGTGCTGCCGCACTGGCCTTTGACGGCTGGGACACACATGTCAACGAAGGTGGCGCGACAGGCCGGCTCGCCACGCTGCTCGGCGGCCTCGACGGCGCCTTCGAGGAGTTCGAGAAGGGTCTTGGCGAACGCTGGAAGGACACGGCGATCGTCGCCATCACCGAGTTCGGGCGCACGGCACAGATCAACGGCACGGTCGGCACCGATCACGGCACCGGCACGGTGGTGCTGCTCGCCGGCGGCGCGATCAAGGGCGGCCGGGTCATCGCCGACTGGCCGGGCTTAAAGCCGGCTCAGCTTTACCAACAGCGTGATCTGGCCCCGACCAGCGATGTCAGGGCAGTGCTGAAGGGGTTGCTCGCCGACCAGTTCGGCCTTTCCGCGGCCGTGCTCGGTGACAAGGTGTTTCCGGAGTCCACGCAAGTGAAGCCGATGCGGGATCTCGTCGCCTGATGGCCCGAACGAAAAACACCCGCGCCGTTTCCGGAGCGGGTGTTCCGATCGCCCGTCTGATCGCTCGAGGGATCACCAGCCCCAATAGCCGGGGTGCCAACGGTGGTGGGCCCAGAAGCCAGGATGCCAATGGCGCGCCGGCCGGATCATCATGCGGCGGTTCGGCACGCAATTGCCCCAACGGTTCATGTGCCAGCCGGGACCGCAGCGCCAGCCGACGGTCTCGATCGGCAAAGGGGCACTTGGCCTGGCCATCGGCATGGCTTGCGAGCCGGCGCCGGACAGCATCAAAGTGCCGGCCACCAGTGCAAAGGGCAGCAAGTATTTTGTGAACATGCGTTGTCTCCGTGGTTTCGTCCCTAACCACCGTGAAACGCGGCGCACGGCCCAAACCCGTCGAAACGGGATGGATCACATCTTCGTCAGATCAGCACAGCGTTCCGGGCTCGGCACACAATGCCTCGCGATTCATACCGGCTGCGCCCGCCGAAGTTTCGATCGGCGGCGGCGCGGCTTCGTACTGACAGGACAGACCTCGACCTTTGCCGCACGGCAGATTGATCCAGATCAATGAGCGGTCCCGCGCTTGGGTTGATGGAGGCCAATTAACAGAAGTGCTCGGGCTGAAGGCCGGGTTAAGACCAGGAGATCATACCGATGATGATCCGCACGCTCTCTACCTTGGAATGCACGAAATTGCTGGCGGCCAACCGCACGGGCCATCTGGCATGCGCCAAGGACGCACAACCCTACGTCGTGTGCTTCAACTACGCCTATGCCGACAGTCACCTCTATGCATTCTCCCTGCCGGGTAAGAAGATCGACTGGATGCGGGCCAATCCCCTGGTGTGCGCCCAGGTGGAAGAACACACAAATAGGCGCGGATGGAGAAGCGTGATTGTCGACGGCCGCTATGAGGAACTGACGGATCGGATCGGCCACAAGGTTCAACGGGACCATGCATGGTCTGTGTTGAGCAAGCACGCGGACTGGTGGGAGCCTGGCGCGCTCAAGCCTGTCACGCCTCCCGTATCAGACAGCTTGCCGCACGTCTTTTTCCGGATCCTTGTCGAAAAGGTTTCTGGTCGGGAAGCAAGCGAATAGGCGCCCGGCGCCGCCTCGCGCTGGCGGCGGATCCGGCTGATGGCGGCGTCGGCGCCTTGAGCGGAATCGAGCGCCGACAGTTCCCGGCCGAATTTCGGCCGGGCACGGGGCATGGGGGCGCTGTTGGCCTTTGATCACGCAGCCTCGACCTTGGCGACCGGCACATCCTCCCCGCGCACCAGTTTGGTCACGCCAGCAAAATCGAGCTTGCCGGAGCCAAGCACCGGGACTTTCTGGACGACGCGCACTTCAGCGGGCACCATGAGGTCCATGGCACCGTTCGCCTTGGCGAACGCCAGGAACTCTGTACGTGTGGCACCGAGTGCTTCGGTGATGAGAATGAGCTTTTCGCCCTTGCGCGCATCCGCCACAGCCGCCACGGCCGACAACGAGCCCTTCCATAATTCACCCGCCAGCACTTCGACGGCGGCGAGCGAAATCATCTCGCCACCGATCTTGGCGAAACGCTTGGCGCGGCCGCGAATGGTGATGAACCCTCCGTCGTCGACCGAGACGACGTCACCGGTGTCATGCCAGCCATCCGGCAGCGGTTCGAGCACGCCCGGCTTCTCGGCGCGCAGATAACCCGCCATCACGTTGGGACCACGGACATGCAGCCGGCCGCCATCGTCGACACCGGGCACCGGATCGAGACGATACTCCATGCCGGGCATGATCTTGCCGACACTGCCGGAGCGGTTGTACATCGGCGTGTTGATGGAGATCACCGGCGCGGTCTCGGTGACGCCATAGCCCTCCAGGATACGCACGCCGAACTTCTCCATATAGGTCATGCGTGTGGACGCCTTGACCGGTTCCGCGCCGGCAAAGCAATAGCGTATCGAGCGGAAGTCGTACGGGTGCGCGGTCCGCGCATAACCGCTGAGGAATGTATCGGTGCCGAAGATGATCGTCGCGTTGGATGCGTAGATCAGTTCCGGCACGATGCGGTAGTGCAGCGGCGACGGGTAGAAATAGACCGGCACACCCGAAATCAGCGGCAGCACCGTACCGGCCGTCATGCCGAAGGAATGAAAGATCGGCAGCACGTTGAACACCTTGTCGCCCGAGTGGAAGTCGATGCGCGAGGCCGCCTGCGCGGCGTTGGCCAGGATGTTGCGGTGGGTCAGTACAACGCCCTTCGGCGTGCCTTCCGAACCCGAAGTGAACAGGATTACCGCCGGGTCGTTGGGCTTGCGCGGCGCGCGCGGCGTCGACTTGCGCAGCAGGCCGAGCAGCTTGTCCTTGAGACCGATCGTCTTGCGCAAATCGTCGAGCCAGACGATGTCGACCGAGCGACCGATTTCCTCGACCACCGCGCCGAGCTTTGCCTGCTCGACAAACGCGCGGGAGGTGAGCACCGTGCGCACCTCGGCGGCCTTGCAGGCGGACAGTATGTTGGCGGCGCCTGCGGTGAAGTTGATCATCGCCGGCACCTTGCCCGCCGACATCACACCAAGCAGCGTCGCGCATGAGCCGTTGGCGTTGGGCAGCATGACGCCGAGCGTCCGCTGATCGGCATGGAGGTTCTTGAATTTCTCGCCAAGCACTGCGGCCGCCGTCAGCAGCTTGCCATAGCTTAACGAGCCGGTGACCGGATCCTGCACGGCGAGCCGTTTCATGCCACGTTCGTTCGCGGTCAGGATGATCTTTTCCAGGACCGTCCTGTCGATGTCCTGGGTGCGGAAGACGAGATCGGACATGACCTGATAGAGGGCCGAACCCGCCGCGGCGCGGCGCTGGCGGCCTTTCAGCTCGGGCGGCACTTCCAGCTTGACCGGCTCCAGAATGGTCACCTTGACCTTCGGGAACAGGCGGCGGCGCACATGCTGCGACGTCAGCCGGGAGAAGGGGCTTTTCTCCAGGCCGTCGATGCGGATCGGCACAACCATCGAGCCGGTCTTGTCCGCCACCATGGCGGCTCCGTCATAGACCTTCATCAGCCCGCCGGTGACGGTAATGCGGCCTTCGGGAAAGATGACCAGCGGATCGCCGCCCTGCACGATCTTGATCAGCGTGCGGGTCGACATCGGCTTGGCCGGATTGAGCGGCAAAGCACGGGCGAGCTTCATGAACGGCTTCATCCACCAGGCCTGGGCAATGGTGTAGTCGATGGCGAAGACCGGTTCCTCATCGGTCAGCGTCAAGGCGAGCGGACCGTCGAGGAAGCTGACATGGTTGAGCGCCAGGATCGGCGCCTTGCCAGCCGCCTTGAGGTTCTCCATGCCCTCGACCTCAAGGCGCAGGAAGGCGCGGAACAGGATGGAAACGAAGTCGCGGAACGCGTTGGTCGGCAGGAATTTCAGCATCAGCCAGGCTGCAATGGCATTGGCTGCGGCCAAGCCGAACAGGATGCCGCCAGTGGAGACTTTCGTCTGGATCACCGCGACAACAATGCCGCCGACCGTCATGAAGCCGGCATTGACGATGCTGACGGCGGCGACGACGCGGGCGCGGCGCGCTTCGGGCGACCAGGCCTGCACCGCGGCAAAGGTCGGCACGACGAGAAAGGCGCTGGCGATAGCCATGCCGGCGAGGTCGATCGCGACACGGATCGTGTTTGGCCCGGCGAAGAACAGGGCAAGGGTTTCGGCCCTCGGCGAGGGCTGCATGCTCCAGATGGTCCAGGCCAGATGCAGGCCGAACAGCGCCAGCAGCGCGGTGCCGACCGGCGCGGGCAGCAGCACGATGCGTCCCTGCGACATCCAGGCGGCAATGGCCGAGCCGATGGCGATCGAGACGGCAAAGACCGCGAGATAGACGGTGACGGCGATCTCGTTGCCGCCGAGCGAATCCTTGGTCAAGGTCGGCAGGATCGACAGTACGATGGCGCCGATCAGCCAGAACCATGAAGTCATCAGGCCGGCGCGCCAGATGCGCTTGTCAGTGCGCAACTCGCTGACCTGGCGCCAGGTCGAGCGGAAGATGTTCTTGTCGATGACAAGGTCGGGCGCTGCGGAACCCGTGGACGGGATGTAGCGGCTGACGAACCAGCAGCCGACCGCCAAGGCCATCATGATCGGCCCGAAGACCGCGACGCCGATGCCATCGGCCGAGACGACGCCGCCGGCAATGGTGCCGCCGAGGATGGCGGCAAAAGTGGCCGACTCGATCCAGGCGTTGGCCTTGGGCAGTTCCTTGCGCTCGAGGTGATCGGGCAGGATGCCGTATTTGATCGGTCCGAACAGCGCCGAGATGATGCCGAACATCAGCAGGGCCGTCATCAGCACCGGGATCGACGACAGCGCGATGCCGGCGACGGAGACAGCCGCGGCGGCAATCTCGGCGAATTTCAGCCGCCGGGCGATGAGGGCCTTGTCAAAGCGGTCGGCGATCTCGCCGCCAAGCGCGGACAACAACAGGAAGGGCGCCATGAAGACGGCCCCCGCCAAAGTGACCAGCGAAGCCGCCTGATCGGCGGCCAGCGTGAAAAGAATCAGGAACACCAGCGTGTTCTTGAGGAAATTGTCATTGAAGGCGGACAGGAACTGCGTCCAGAACAGGGGCGCAAAGCGCCGGGACAACATCAGATGCGTGTTCATGGCGATTTCCATTTGGCGGAACCCTACGACGGCGTGCCGGAAGGCCCTGCGGGGTTGCAGGCGCTGTTTCAATCTCAGTGATATCAGTGAGCTGATTAAACTTCCTTACTGCGCTTGATGCCCATCCATGGCTTTCGGCCGTCGGAAATGAACATCGTTCACAATCGGAGCTTATCATTTTTTGAACAGCGTTCAAGCAAAAAATGAACAACGTTCACCGCAGCTGGAAACAGCGGCGGCGGCCAACGCCGTTTATAAGGGGTCAGGGCGTCCCGGTTGCCGGACCTGGTCCGAGCGTCGCCACGGTCTTCAGCGCGCCGTCGAGCATGTCGCCCTTCTCGTCCTTCAGCGCCGCCTCGCGCAGGCGGCGAATCCAGTCGGCGGCATCGGTTCGACCCTTGAGCATGGGAAGCGCCGACAGCACGCGGTCGAATTTCGATTGGGCGCGCACATGGGTGTCGCTGTAGCCCTTGATCAGCCGGCGACAGTTGAGGATTTCGACGGCGAGCGCATAGTCCTGGGACACATGGGCGAGCGCCAGCGCATACCAGCGATCGAGATGGCTCATCTCGACCTTGTGGCGCAGCAGGCGGCGGCGCCAGCGGCGCAGGCCGCCGATGAACCAGAGGGCCGCAAAGCCGGCGAAACTGTCGGTGCGGATGCGGCGACCATGGTTGATGCGCCGGTCGAGGAAGGCGGCGAGTTTCGGCCGGTTCTCGATGTAGCTGCCGAGCCCCGCCGGCAGCGTGCCGCAGAATTCCTCGATGCGCGGATGGAAATATTCGGTCACCTGCAGGACCGAGCCTTCCTTGACGCCGACCTCCTTGCGCACACGCCGATCACGGGTCGAACGCGTCTTCAGGTCGGCAACGCGGATCATGTCGTCGTAGCACAGCGCGTTGGCGAGATGCTTGGCGGCTGCGATGGACAGCGCATGGGCATGGTCGGCGCTGTCCTGCGCGGCGGCCTTGTCCAGCCGGTCGAGATACTCGCCACCATAGGCGATGTCCTGATAATCGACGACCTTCCTCAGGCCCCGCAGCGCCATTTCGCGCACGGCGACGGGCATCAGGTCGATGCGAGCGGCGAGCACCTGCCAGCCCTGCAGCAGGTTTTGCGGGCCACTCACCTGTCCGGCACCCTGGGCGGATTCCGCGATAGCAGGTTCAACTGGCCTTGGCGCCGGCGCGGCCGTGCCCCGCGCGCGGTCAAACGCGGCGCCAAAGGCGGCGAGGCTGGCCTTGACGCCACGGCCCCCGGCGCCAATCGCCTGCTCATAGCTTTCGCGCATGAACGGCAACGCGTCCGATCCCGCCAGCGCGCCAAGCAGGCTGGCCGAGATCATCGAACCGTTGTCGGCGGCGATCTTTTCCATGTCGAAGGCGATGAAGCGCTTCGATGCGGCCTCCGCCGTCGCATGCACCTTGGAGGACGAGGCCCGGCCGTCGCCCGGCTCGATCTTTTCCGACACGGCGGCAATGCGGTGCGAGGAGGCGATCAGCGTGGTGCGTTCCGGCGTAACGAAACCACGGATGATGGCGCGGCCGGCCTCCATCAATTCGGCGGCGATCAGGATGTCGACATCGCCTTGCGAAGGCGACAGCGCGAAGACCGGCAGCCGGCCGGTATCGCGGGCCATCTCGACATAGTAGATCGTCGCGCCGGTGCGCTGGGCGACGCCGGCGACCGAGGTCGATTGCGCGACGTAACCATTGCGCTCGGCGACGTCGGTGATCCAGTCGGCCAGCACGCCGCCACCTTGGCCGCCGACCGCCAGCACGGCGAGCTTGATGACGCGCTCGTCGTCCTGGGCGCCGGCCTTGGCGCGGAATGGCGGGACAGCGTCAAGCATCGGCGAAGGTCAGGCGCCGGCTTTCGCGGCGGCGCTGCAACAGGCTGATCACGGCGCGGCGCGCGCTTTCCAGGAAGCGGTCCCAACGGCTCGGATTGTGCACGACGTCGGCACGATAGAAGGACGGGCACAGCACCGCCGCATCGGCGACCTCGCCGCAATTACCGCAGCCGACGCAGTTCTGGTCGATGGACGCCACCGGATCGTCACGCAGCGGATCGTCGAGCGACTTGACCGACAGCGACGGGCAGCCGGACAGCCGCATACAGGCATGGTCGCCGGTGCAGATGTCCTCGTCGACGCCGAACTTCGGTTTGACGACCCTTGTCCCGCCCTTGATCGCCTTGTCGACCAACGGTTTTTCGCGGCGCTGGCGGTTGAGCATGCATTCGGACGAGGCGACGATGACCTTCGGCCCTTTCTCCTCCGTCGTCAGCGCCTCGCGCAGCGTGGCTTGCATCTTGCCGACATCGTAGGTGCGGTCGACATGGCGCAGCCATTTGACGCCCATGCCCTTCACCGCTTCGCTGATCGGATGTTTTGTCGACTTTGTCTTGTTGCCCGCGCGCGACGACAGGATGTCCTGCCCACCGGTGGCGGCCGAATAGAAATTGTCGACGATGACAATGACGCCGTCATTCTTGTTGAACACGGCATTGCCGATCGAGGAGGTCAGGCCGTTGTGCCAGAAGCCGCCATCGCCGACGAAGGAGATCGAGCGGCGCTTGGCATCAGGCGAATTGAACGCCGAGGCCGAGGCCGGGCCGAGACCATAGCCCATTGTGGTGGCGCCGAGTTCGAAAGGCGGCATGATCGAGAACAGATGGCAGCCGATGTCGGAGGCGATGTGATGCTTGCCGAGTTCCTGCTCGACCAGTTTGGTCGCGGCGAAGATCGGCCGCTCCGGGCAGCCGATGCAGAAGCCCGGCGGGCGGCCCGGCACGACGTTGATCAGGTCCGCGGTGTCGACGCCCTCGCCGATCTTGTTGGGCGCGCGCACTTCACCTGGGAGCAGATGCGGCGCCTCGGCGCGCAGGAACGTGCCAATGCCGTCGAGCATGACCTGGCCGGTGTATTCGCCGGCCATCGGCAGATATTCCTTGCCGACCAGCCTCGTGCCCCGCCCGGCCTTGTGCAGCATCGCGGCAAAGGCCTGTTCGATGTAGTTGGGCTGGCCTTCCTCGACGACCAGCACCGCCTGCTTGCCCTCGCAGAACGACAGGAACTCGTCGTCGATCAAGGGATAGACGGCGTTGAGCACATAGAGCGGCACATCGGTGTCGCCATAGGTGTCGGCGAGACCGAGACGCTGCAAGGCGCGGATGACCGAATTGTACATGCCGCCCTGCATGACGATGCCGACCGAGCCATGGTCCGACCCGAAGAATTCGTTGATCTTGTTCCTGGCGATGAAATCCACCGCCGCCGGCCAGCGCTTCGCCACCTTCTCCTTCTCATGCAGGAAGGAGGCGGGAGGCAGCACGATGCGGCCGGTGTCGCGACGAGGGGCCTCCAGCGCGTCGGCCACCGTCATCGGCGGGCGCTTGTTGTCCTTGGCGATGAAATGGCCGTGGACGTGGCAGCAGCGTATGCGCACCTGCAACATGACCGGCGTGTTGGAAACCTCGGACAGCTCGAAGCCGTCCTCCACCGCCTTTACGATCGACGGCAGGTTCGGGCGCGGGTCGAGCAGCCAGACCTGGCTCTTCATGGCGAAGGCATGGCTGCGCTCCTGCATGATCGAGGAGCCCTCGCCATAGTCCTCGCCGACGATGATCAGCGCGCCGCCGGTGACGCCGCCGGACGCGAGGTTGGCGAGCGCGTCGGAGGCGACATTGGTGCCGACGGTCGACTTGAAGGTCGCCGCGCCGCGGATCGGATAATGCACCGAGGCGGCCAGCATGGCGGTGGCGGTCGCTTCCGAGGCGCTGGCCTCGAAATGCACGCCGAGTTCGCCCAGAATGTCCTGCGCGTCGGCCAGCACGTCCATCAGATGGCTGATCGGCGCGCCCTGGTAGCCGCCGACATAACCGACGCCGCATTGCAGCAGCGCCTTGGTGATGGCGAGGATGCCTTCGCCGGCGAATTCCTCGCCTGCGCCGAGCCTGAGTTTCTCGACTTCCTTGGCAAAAGACCGTTCGGCCATTTCTTCAATCCTTCCGTTACCGCCCAGCCCGTTATCGGCTGGCACTGGCGGCGCGTAGGTCTAGATGTCGTGCTTGCGAATGTTCTTCAGCATCTTCTGCAGCGTCGCGATGAGTGCCGCGTATTCGGCATCGTCGACATCGTCGAACATTGCCTCGAACGCATCATGCATGGCCGGCCAGGCGCGCGTGAACTCGGCGCGCCCCTCGTCGGTCAGGAACACATGGCGGATGCGGCTGTCGGTGACGCCCTGCTCGCGCCGCACGAAGCCTTGCCCCTCCAGCGTGTCGAGCGTGCGGCTCAAGGTCGACTGCTCGATGACCGTATAGACCGAGAGGTCGTTGACGGTGACGCCGTCCGTGACCGACAGGACGGCCAGCGTGCGCACCTGCGGAATGGTCAGGCCCTGCTTGCGGAAATCGTCGCGCAAGGTGGCGTTGTAGCGGCCCATGATGCGGTTCATCAGATAGGGCGCGAATTGCTGCAGGCCGATCTGCCCCAAGGTCGAGATGCGCTGGCGCTTTTCCGCAACCTTCTGTTCCATCAGAGCCTCCCCGCCAGGAGAAAGCCGGAACCGCCGCCGAGGCCGGCACCGGGATGGGTCGAGGCGCCGATATGGTAGAGGTTCTTGATACCGGTCTGGTGGTTGCGGCTGGTCTTGAACGGCCGCCACAGGAAGGACTGGTCGATGGTCGAGGAGCCGCCATAGGGATCGCCGCCGACCAGATTGATGTTCATCGCCTCAAGATCGGCTGGCGAATAGGCGCGGCGGGCCAGGACGCTGTCCTTGAAGCCGTCGATGTGGCCGGCGAGGATCGCTTCGGCGCGGTCGGCGTAGGCCTCGCGCAATGCGTCGGTCCATTGCCCGTCAGCCGGGGCCTGCAGCTTGCCGGCGGCGTCGCCCTTGATGTGCCGGGGCGCCTCGGGCAGTTGCAGCCACAGGATCGCCTTGCCCGCCGGACAGCGCGAGGGATCAAGCGCATGCGGCTGGCCGACACAGATGGTGGGCACCTCCGGCAGCATGCCGCGCGCCGCCTCGTTGCAGGCCTTGGAGACGCCATCCAGTCCAGGCGTCAGGTGCAACAACGCCACCTTGTCCAGCCCCTCGCCGCGCCATGCCGGCGGCTTGTCGAGGGCGTAGTGGATCTGGAAGTTGCCCTTGCCGTAGCGATATTTCCGCGTCGCATCGACATCGGCCTGGGCAGCATCCGTGCCGAGCAGCCGACCGTAGAGCTGCGTCGGCGTGACCGAGCAGATCACGCTCTTCTTCGCATGGACCGTTTCGCCCGAGGCCAGCCGCACGCCGGTGGCGCGGCCTCCATCCAGGATGATGGAAGCAACGTCCGCTCCCGTCGAGATGACGCCGCCGCGCTCGGTGATCAATGCCTCGAAAGCCGATAGCAATTTCCTCGCCCCGCCTTTGACGATCGGCGCGCCGGCCGCCTCGAGCGCGAAGGCAATCACCTTGGCGATCTGGCCGGAGAACGCATCCTCGGGTCCCAGCCCGGCATGCAATACCCAGGGCGCCCAGAGTGCCCGGATGGTTTCGGACTGGTAAGTACTTTCCAGCCAGCCACGCGCCGGCACCAGGGCGTCGCCGAGAAAGGCGGCAAGGCCGCGCGAACCACGCCGCCAGGCATCGCCGGCCAACAGCTTCGCCGTCGGATAAGACCAGAGCGCCCCGCCGAGCAGGCCGAACAGCAGGCCGGCATTGCGCTCGATGCCGCCGACATCGTCCGCGTGCCGGTCGCCGTCACCCGCCGCGATCGCGTTAAGTGCGGCAACATTGGCGGAGCGGTCGGTGCCGAGTACCGCATGGCTGCCGTCCGGCCGAAGCACGCCGGTCGGCGTTGCCGTGTGGCAGAACTCCAGCCCATGCCGGGCGAGGTCGGCGCCCAGCGCCGCGAAGGCCGGCGAGGTGATGAACAGCACGAAGGTCGTCGCCATCACATCGTGGACGAAGCCGGGCGCGGTGATCTCCTCGGTGCGCATACAGCCGCCGATGCGGTCGTTGCGCTCGAGAACGAGCACATCGGCGCCCTTGCCGCCAAGCATCGCCGCGCAAACCAGCGCGTTGATGCCGCTGCCGACGATGATGTGGTCGGGCGCCTTCATTGACAGTTTCTCTCGACCGTCGGGGCTGCGCGCATGATCTTCTCCCGAAGACCCACCTCGCTCTATTTGCCCGATACCAGCGCCAGTGCGCGGATCGGGCTGCCGGTGCCGTGCTCGATCTTGAGCGGCGCCGCAATCAGGATCGCGCCCTTCGGCGGCAACTGATCGAGATTGCAAAGGCTGGCGAGGCCGTAGCGGTTGGCCTTGTGCATCAGCGTGTGCGCCGGGAATGGCGGCTCCATGCCGCCGGCCTTGCCGGCGTCGGTGCCAATGGTCTCCGAGCCCCAGCCCTTGATGTCCTTGCTGATCAGGAACTGGATGGCTTCAGCCGTCGGGCCGGGCGTATGCGGACCGGTCTCGTTGGCGTTGAGGAACTCGGCTTCCGAGCCGTTTCGCTTGTACCAGTCAGTGCGCATCACCACCCACTCGCCGGCGTTGATGGCGCCATGCTTGGCTTCCCATGCCTTGATGTGATCGACGGTGAGCAGGAAATCGGGATCGGCGGCGGCTTCCTTCGAGCAGTCGATGACATTGACCGGGCCGACGAAGTTCTGCGCCGGAATGGTGTCGGTGGCGCCGTCCGGGTAATCCTTGCCGCTGATCCAGTGCTGGGGCGCATCGAAATGCGTGCCCGAATGCTCGCCAAGCTTCAGCCAGTTCCATGCCCACCAGGGACCGTTCTTGTCGTAGCGGGAGATGTTGTGGATCTCGACCTTCGGCGTGTCGACCGCGAGTTCCGGCGGCAGCTTGATCAGCGGTGTATCGGGACCGAGCGGTGCCGACAGGTCGACCACCCTGATGGCGCCGGAAAGAAGCTGGCCGGCGACCTCGCCGAGGAGTTTTTGGGTGTCCATGGTCTCTGTTCCCTCTTTTCGATGATGATCAAGGCTCGTCTCGGCCCTTAATATCCTACTAGACGAAAACATATGCATCTGCAATTATCTTTAAGCATAAAGGAAATGGGAACGGGGCGTGAGCGAGTTCGACGCCATCTTTGTCGGGGCGGGCCACAACAGTCTGGCATGCGCTGCGCATCTGGCGCTCAAAGGCTGGAAAACCGGGATTTTTGAGCGCAGTGCAACAATCGGTGGCGCTGTCCAGACCCGCGAATTCACCCTTCCTGGGTTCCGCCACGATTTCGGCGCGATGAATCTGAGCCTGTTTGCCGGCTCGGCCTTCCATCGGAAATATGCAAATGAATTGAAAGCGCAGGGGCTGGAATTCGCGCCCGTCGCCGACTGTTTTGCCAGCGCCTTTCCGGATGGACGCTGGTTCGGCGTCAGCAACGATCTGGAAAAGACCGCGGCGCGCATGGCTGCTTTCTCCGCTGCCGACGCCGCGACATGGCGCAAGCTGGTCGCCGCCTTCCCGGCGGAGGCCGAGCATCTGTTCCGGCTGCTCGGCTCGCCGATGGGCGCCCGCGCGCTTGCCGGCACGGCGTGGAACCTGTGGCGCAAGAAGGGTGTCACCGGTGCGCTCGACACCGGTCGGCTGCTGCTGTCGTCGCCACGCGCGTGGCTGGAGGAGACTTTCGAGTCCCCACATGTGCGGGCAACGCTCGCCACCTGGGGCATGCATCTCGATTTCGCGCCCGATATCGCCGGCGGTGCGGTGTTCCCCTACCTGGAATCGATGGCCAACCAGAGTTTCGGCATGGTGCTGGGCAAGGGCGGGGCAGACACCATCATCCGGGCTCTGGCCGGCATGGTGACGTCCGCCGGCGGCCAGATCATCACTGGCGCCGATGTGGCCGAGATCACCGTATCCGGCGGCAAGGCGACGGGGGTTCGGCTCGCTTCGGGCGAGACGCATACCGCCACCAGGGCGGTCATCGCAGGCGTCGCGCCCCGGGCGCTGACCGGCAAGCTGCTGCCCAACGGTTCCGGCGACGCCGGTTTTGACACCGCGATGCAGAAATTCCGCCACGCGCCCGGTACGATGATGATCCACCTGGCGCTCGACGATCTGCCGGACTGGAGCGCGGGGGCCGAGCTTCGGAAGTTCGCCTATGTGCATCTGTCGCCCTCGCTCGACGCGATGTCGCGCACCTATCAGCAGGCCATGGCGGGCAAGCTGCCGGACGAGCCGGTGCTGGTCGTCGGCCAGCCCTCGGCGATCGACCCGTCGCGCGCGCCGCAGGGCAAGCATGTGCTGTGGGTGCAGGTGCGCATGCTGCCAGCCGACATCCTGGGCGATGCATCGGCCAGCATCGCGCCCGCGCATTGGGATCAGGTCAAGGAGGCCTACGCCGAGCGCGTGCTCGACATCATCGAGACCTATGCGCCCGGCCTGCGGGGCAAAATTCTCGGCCGGGCGGTGTTCTCGCCCATCGACCTCGAACGCGAGAACCCGAACCTCGTCGGCGGCGACCAGGTCTGCGGCAGCCACCATCTGGCGCAGAACTTTTTGTTCCGCCCGGCGCGCGGCTATGCCGGCTGGAACACGCCGGTCAACAATCTGCATCTAACGGGCGCCGCGACATGGCCGGGCGCCGGCACCGGCGCGGCCTCGGGCTTCATGCTCGCGCAACAGCTTGGCGGGAGGTAGGCCGACGATTTCATCGGGGTGACGAGAGGCAAGGCGCTGCTGCCCGCGAAGCCTGAACCAATGACCAGACACTGCCGCGCAACGACAATAACCAACAAGGGGAACGACCATGACAATCAATAGACGCGAACTGCTTGGATACAGTGCCGCCGCACTTGGTGTGGCCGCCGTTGGCCTGCCGCGGATCGCCAAGGCGGCCGCCGGCGAACTGACCATCGCCTACAATGTCAACCTGCCCTCCTGGGATCCGACCACCGGTCCCTCGGCCGTCAACCCGACGATCCAGGGCCTTTATCAATCAGTCTTCGACCAGTTCATTCCACAGAAGCCGGACCTGTCCTTCGCGCCGGGCCTGCTTACCGAATGGGGCTGGAACGACGACCGCACCAAGGTGACGATGACGGTACGCGAAGGCGTGACCTGGCATGACGGCTCGCCGTTCACGCCCGAGGACGTGGTCTGGTCGCTGCAGCGGGCAGGCGACGAAAAAACCGGCAACCCGATCCAGTTCGTCTGGAAGAACGTCAACAACTTCAAGATCGACGGCAACAAGATCACCGGCGACGTGGTGCAGTTCGACCCGGTCTATTTCAAATGGATGTCGTTCCTGACCGGCTACATCCTGCCGAAGGCCTATTACGAGAAGGTCGGCGCCGAAGGTTTCGAGAAGGCGCCGATCGGCACCGGCCCGTACATGGTCGAAAAATTCGAACGCAACGCCTTCCTGCGGCTCAAGGCCAATCCGAACTATTGGGGCGGCAAGCCGGCCTTCGAGAATGTGACGATCAAGTTCGTCACCGACGCGGCGAGCCGCGTGGCCGAGATCGAGTCCGGCTCCTCGCAGGTGACGCTTGAAATCCCGTACGAGGAATATGACCGGCTGATCGCCAAGGACGGGCTGGCGGGCTCGTGCAAGAACGTCTCCGACATCGGCATGATCTTCTTCAACAACAAGGACGCCATGCTGGACAAGAATGTCCGCCAGGCGGCCGTGATGGCGGTGGACAAGGAGCTTCTGGTCAAGCGGCTGCTGCGTGGCTATGGCCAGCCGATCGCGACACTGGAGACACCGGAATACGCGGCCTTCGATCCATCGATCAAGGTCGAGCACAATCCCGAAAAGGCCAAGGAGTTGCTCGCCGCCTCCGGCTACTCGCCAGAGAAGCCCGCCAAAGTCACCATCCAGACGACCAAGGGCTTCAAGCCCAAGGACTACGAGATGGTGCAGGCGATCGTCGGCATGTGGCGCAAGGTGGGCATCGAGGCGACGATCGAGGTCTACGAGATTGCCAAGCACTATGAACTGCGCGCCGCGCACAAGCTGGCGCCGGCGGCCTTCTACAACTGGGGCAACGCCATCGGCGATCCGACCACCTCGACCGGCTTCGCCATGTTCGGGCCGTCGCCGCACTCGTCCTGGAAGACCGACGACCTCGACGCCAAGATCGGTCCGCTCTGGGGGGAAAAGGACGAGGCCAAGCGCATCGCCGGCTGGAAGGCGGTCGACAAATACATCGCCGAGCAGGCCTATGTGCTGCCGCTGCTGCAGTTCGCCCAGCCGATCGTGCATGCCAAGGGCGTCAACGTCGTGCAGCATATCTCCGGCGCGCTGCTGCCCGCCCTGATGACCCCGGCCTGACATCGGCCTGGGCTTGCCGCGCGCCGTCCATAGCGACGGCGCGCATTTTTCTATCAGGCATACGAGCCCGCGGGCTCCTGCAAAGATTTACATGCTCCTGCAACGATTCCTGATCCGTCTGCTGACGATGCTGATCACGCTGTTCGGCGTGGCGATCGTCGTCTTCGTCGTGATCCGCGTCGCGCCAGGCGATCCGATCGCGATGATGCTGCCGCCCGGCGCGACGGATGACGACATCGCCCGGCTGCGCGCGCTCTACGGCCTCGACAAGACCATCATCCAACAATTCTTCATCTGGCTGTCCGGAGTGGTGCGCGGCGATTTCGGCACCTCGATCTCGCTGCGGCAAGACGTGCTCGGCCTCGTCTTCAACCGGCTGCCGGCGACGCTGGAGCTGGCCATCGTCGCACTGGTCATGGCCGTGGTGCTTGGAGGCACCACGGCCGTGCTCGGCGCGCGCGAACGTGGCACGGCGGTGGAAGCCGGCATCGACATCGCCAGCGGCGCCGCGCTTTCCATTCCCGATTTCCTGTGGGGGCTGGTGCTGATCCTGCTGTTCGGCGTGCTGGTGCCGATCTTCGATATTTCCGGCCGGGTCTCGCCACAGCTCGACCTGCCCTTCGTCACCCAGTTCTATCTCTTCGAGAGCCTGCTTCGGCTGCGCTTCGACCTGACCTGGGACCTGTTGAAACACATGCTGATGCCGGCGGTGGCGCTGGCGTTGCCGCTGGCGGCGATCATCGCGCAGTTGCTGAAGCAGTCGCTGAAGGAAGTGCTCGACCTCGACTATGTCGTGCTGGCCCGGGTGAAAGGATTTTCCGAGACGCAGGTGATCCTGCGCGAAGCGCTGAAGAACGCCGCACTACCGACACTGACCCTGGTCGGCGTGCAGTTCACATTCCTCATCGGCGGCACCGTCATCGTCGAGCGGCTGTTTTCCTATGAAGGCCTCGGCAACATGGCGATCGATGCCGTCATCAACCGCGACCTGCCGCTGATCCAGGGCATCGTGCTGGTCTTCGCGCTGCTGTTCGTGCTGATCAACCTCACAGTCGACATGATGTATGCGCTGCTCAATCCGAGGCTGCGCCATGGATAGAGCGACAAGACGCGGACTGAGCCCCAAGCTGTGGCTCGCCGGCGGCTGGCTGCTGCTGGCGCTGCTGGCGGCGATCTTCGCGCCGCTGGTCGCGCCACAGGATCCGCTGGCGCAGGATCTGATGCTGGAGCGGCTGCCGCCCTTCTGGCTCGATGGCGCCGAGCCGGGCTATTGGCTGGGCACCGACAGCCTCGGCCGCGATCTGTTGTCCCGGCTGATCTTCGGCGGCCGCATCGCCTTCATCGTCGCCTTTGCCGCGGCCATCGCCGCCTGCCTGGTCGGCTCGACGCTCGGGCTGATCGCGGGCTATTTTGGCGGCTGGGCCGACCGCATCATCTCGCGCATCGTCGATGTCTGGATGGCGTTTCCGCCGGTGCTGTTCGCCATCCTTTTGGTGGCCGTGCTGGGCACCGGCATCAGCTCCGTCATCCTCGCCATCGCGATCATCGACTGGACGCGCTTTTGCCGGGTGATCCGCGCCGAGGCGATGGGCCAGTCGCGCATGGACTATGTCGAGAATGCCCGCATCGCCGGCTATGGCCGCATCGGCATCATGCTGCGCGAAGTGCTGCCCAATGTGGTGCCGTCGATCGTGGCGCTGCTGTCGCTGGAGATGGGCATCGCCGTCATCGTCGAGGCGATCCTGTCCTTCGTCAACCTGTCGATCTCGACCGACGACCCAACCTGGGGCGGCCTCATCGCCGAGGGCCGGCTGTCGATCCACCAGGCCTGGTGGGTGCTGGTGTTTCCGCTGATCACGCTGATCCTCACCGTGCTGTCGTTCAGCCAGTTCGGCGAAGCGCTGAAGGCGCGTTTCGACCCGGTGCTGCGATGAGCGGCTGTCTCGACATCGCCAATCTCAGCGCCGTGCTGCCGAACGGCGCCCGCGTGCTGCGCTCGGTCTCCCTCTCCGTGCAGCCCGGCGAGGTCCGCGCCCTGGTAGGCGAGAGCGGCGCCGGCAAGACGATGATCGGCAAGGCGGTGCTCGGCGTGCTGCCGTCCAGCGTGCGTATCGTCGAAGGCGACATGCTGCTCGAGGGCGAAGACCTCGGCAAGATGCCACCGAAGGCACGGCGCACGCTGATCGGCGCCCGCACCGCGCTGATCCCGCAGGACCCGCTGACCGCGCTCAACCCGTCGCGCCGCATCGGCCCGCAAATGACCGATCGGCTGGTGCGCATTCTCGGCTGGAGCGGCGACCAGGCCGACACCCGCATCCGGCACTTGCTTGACGAGGTGCAGATCCGTGACCCCGACCGCGTATTGAAAAGCTATCCGCACGAGCTCTCCGGCGGCATGCGTCAGCGCGTGCTGATCGCCGCCGCCTTCGCCGCCGAACCCCGGCTGATCGTCGCCGACGAACCGACCACGGCGCTCGACGTCACCGTGCAGAAGCAGATCCTGCGGCTGATCGCTGCGTTGCAGCGCGAGCACGGCACCGCGATCCTGTTCGTCACCCACGATCTCGGCGTCGTCGCCAAGATCAGTCAGAAGGTCTCGGTTCTCTATGCCGGCAAGGTGGTGGAGGAGGCTGAGACGGCCGCTCTCTTCGCGGCGCCGCAGCATCCCTACACGCGCGCGCTGATGGCGGCGACGCCGCGCTACACCGATCCGTTCGCCTCGCTGAAACCGGTGGACGAAGCGGTGCTGGCCGGGCTTGCGGCGGAGATCGCGGTGGCGGACCAGGCGTGGAGGCCAAGCCATGGCTGAGCCGCTGTTTTCCGTGCGCGGGCTGAAGGTCGCGCTGCCGGACATGACACGCAAGCCGCTGATCGGCCGCGCGCCCTTGGCCGAGATCCTGAAAGGCCTGGATTTCGACCTGCCCAGGGGGTCGGTGACCGGCATTGTCGGCGAATCCGGTTCCGGCAAGTCGACGCTTGGCCGCGCTTTGGTGCGGCTCTTGGAACCCAGTGCCGGCTCGATCAGCTTCGATGGCCGCGATATCACGCATCTGCCGGAAGCGGAGTTGCGGCCGTTGCGCCGCGACCTGCAGATGATCTTCCAGGATCCGATGTCGTCGCTCAATCCGCGCCGCACCATCGCCAGCATCATCGCCGCGCCGCTCAAGCAGAACGGGCTCGGCGACAGGCTCAAGGAACGTGTCGCCGAGGCGCTGCAGCGTGTCGGGCTGCCGCAGAGCTTCGCCGGCCGCTATCGCCATGAACTGTCAGGTGGCCAGCGCCAGCGGGTCGGCATTGCGCGCGCCCTGGCGCTGTCGCCGAAATTCGTGCTGGCCGACGAGATCGTCTCCGGCCTCGACGTGTCGACACAGGCGCAGATCCTCACCCTTCTGGAAAAGCTGGCGGCGGAGATGGGCCTGACCGTCGCCTTCATAAGCCACGATTTGTCCGTCATCCGGCGGCTGTGCCGGCAAGTGATCGTCATGCGCGAAGGCGTGATCGTCGAAGCCAGCGCCACCGACGCTTTGTTCGACAACCCTGGAAAGGCCTACACGCGCGATCTCATCGCAGCCATTCCGCTGCCCGAGATCGATGCCGGCTGGCTGGACATCCCTTCCGCCGGCAAGGCGCCGCCATGATTGCATAAGCACGCCGAAAAGCGGGCCTCGGACGTGCGACCGGCAAACAACCAGGTCCCGCCAATGGAGAGGACTGACATGAAAACGATACTTCGAAACGCAACGCTCGCCGCCGCTGTCCTTGGCAGCGCCGGCATGGCCTCGGCGGATTCGATCCCCGGCATGCGCGGGCACGATCACACCGGCATTACCGTTCCCGACATGAAGCAGGCGGTCGACTTCTTCACCGAAGTGGTCGGCTGCAAGAAGGCGATGTCCTTCGGCCCGTTCGCCGACGACAAGGGCACCTTCATGCAGGATCTTCTGGGCGTCGATCCCAAGGCTGTCATCGAACAGGTCACCATGGTTCGTTGCGGCTATGGGTCGAACATCGAGTTGTTCAAATACACCGCCCCCGACCAGAAGAACCTGACGCCGAAGAACAGCGACATTGGCGGTTTTCACATCGCCTTCTATGTCGATGATGTCGCCGCGGCGAAAGCCTATCTCGACGGCAAGGGCGTCAAGACGCGCATGGGCCCCTTGCCGGTCAAGGAAGGCCCCGCCGCCGGCCAGACCATTCTCTATTTCCAGGCGCCCTGGGGACTTCAACTGGAAGCGATCAGCTATCCCAACGGCATGGCCTATGAGAAGGGTGCCGAGACCGTGCTGTGGAGCCCGAAGAATCCGGAGAAGTGACATCAGGCGCGCGCTTGCGGCTCGAGACGCAAGCGCGCTGCCCAATATCAGCACAATGATTTCGATATAAAACTTTAAGCTTGAAATATCTTGCCGCCGGCGCGATACTTGAGGTCACAGCAAGCGAAGAGGAGATCGCACACATGAAGGTTGCGGTTCTCGGCGGCGGACCAGCCGGCCTCTACTTTGCCATTTCGATGAAGCTCCGGGACGCCGCCCACGATGTGACGGTGTTTGAGCGCAACCGCGCCGACGACACATTCGGCTGGGGCGTGGTGCTGTCGGCCGAAACGCTCGACAATCTCGCGAAGAACGATCCGGTCAGCGCCGTCTGGATCAAGAAACATTTTGCCTATTGGGACGATATTGCCGTCATCCATGACGGCGTGCGCACGGTCTCGTCGGGCCACGGCTTCTGCGGCATCGGCCGCAAGCGGCTGTTGATCCTGCTGCAACGCCGCGCCCGCGAACTCGGCGTCAAGCTGATGTTCGAGACCGATATCGCCGACCCTAGGCCATACATGGAGACGCATGACCTGGTCGTCGCCGCCGACGGGCTGAACTCCAGGGCGCGCAACACATTTGTCGACATCTTCAAGCCCGATATCGACACCCGCAAATGCAAGTTCGTCTGGCTCGGCACCAACCAGAAATTCGACGACGCCTTCACCTTCATCTTCGAGAAGACCGAGCATGGCTGGGTGTGGGCGCACGCCTACCAGTTCGACAGCGACACCGCGACCTTCATCGTCGAGTGCAGCGAGCAGACCTGGGCTGCTTTCGGCTTCGGCGCGATGACGCAGCAGGAATCCATCGCGGTATGCGAACGCATCTTCGCCAAGCATCTCGGCGGCCATGCGCTCATGACCAATGCCAACCATATCAGGGGTTCGGCCTGGATCAATTTCCCGCGCGTGCTGTGCGAGCGCTGGTCGTACAAGAACCTGGCACTGATGGGCGACGCCGCCGCATCGGCGCATTTCTCGATCGGCTCAGGCACCAAGCTGGCGCTGGAAAGTGCCGTGGCGCTGGCCGACTATGTCGAGACCGAGCCGGATCTCGATGCGGCGTTCCGTAAATATGAGGATGCCCGCCGCACCGAGGTGCTGAAGCTGCAATCGGCGGCGCGCAATTCGCTCGAATGGTTCGAGGAGGTCGAGCGCTATCTCGGCCTCGACCCGGTGCAGTTCAATTATTCGCTGCTGACACGCTCGCAGCGCATCAGCCACGAGAATTTGCGGCTGCGCGATGCCGAATGGCTGGGCGGCGCGGAGGAATGGTTCCAGCGGCAGGCGGGTGCCGGCGGCAACAGGCTGCGCCGCGCGCCGATGTTCGCGCCGTTCAAGCTGCGCGAACTCAGGCTCAACAACCGCGTCGTCGTCTCGCCGATGGCGCAGTACAAGGCCGTCGACGGCTGCCCGACCGACTGGCATTTCACCCACTATGCCGAACGCGCCAAGGGCGGCGCCGGCCTCGTCTATATCGAGATGACCTGCGTCAGCCCGCAAGGGCGCATCACGCCGGGCTGCCCCGGCTTCTACGCGCCTGAGCACGAGGTGGCATGGAAGCGGCTGGTCGACTTCGTCCATACCGAGACCGAGGCCAAGATCTGCGCGCAGATCGGCCATTCCGGTGCCAAGGGTTCGACCCGGCTGGGTTGGGAAGGCACCGACGTGCCGCTGGCCTCGGGCAACTGGCCGATCATGGCGGCATCGGCCGTCGCATGGTCGCCCGAAAACCAGGTCCCGAAGGCGATGGACCGAGCCGACATGGATCTGGTGCGCGACCAGTTCGTGGCTTCGGCCGAGATGGTCGACCGCTGCGGCTTCGACATGCTGGAGATCCATGCCGCGCACGGCTATCTGCTGTCGTCCTTCATCACACCGGTCACCAACCGGCGTACGGACGTCTATGGCGGTTCGCTTGAGAATCGCATGCGCTACCCCCTCGAAATCTTCCACGCGGTGCGTGCCGCCTGGCCGGCAGGCAAGCCGATCTCGATGCGCATCTCGGCCAATGACTGGGTCGGCATCGAAGGCGTGACACCGGCCGACGCGGTCGAGATCGCGCGGCTGCTGCAAGAAGCCGGCGTCGACATCTGCGACGTCTCGGCCGGCCAGACTTCGGCATTGGCAAAGCCGGTCTACGGTCGCATGTTCCAGACGCCTTTTTCCGACCGCATCCGCAACGAGGTCGGCATGGCGACGATGGCGGTCGGCAACATCTACGAGCCGGACCATGTCAATTCGATCCTGATGGCCGGCCGCGCCGACCTGGTGGCGCTGGCTCGGCCGCATCTTGCCGACCCCTACTGGACGCTGCATGCGGCGGTGACGCTTGGTGACCGCGGCGTCAAATGGCCCGATCCCTACCTGCCCGGGCGTGACCAGCTCTACCGGCTGGCGGAGCGCGATGCGGCCGCGGGGCTGAAAGTATGACTGCCGCAACAGCGATCCCCGGCAAGCACGCGCTGGTCACCGGCGGCGGCTCCGGCGTCGGTCGGGCCATCGCCCTGGCACTGGCTGGCGCTGGCATCAATGTGACCATCTGCGGCCGCCGTGAAGCCGAGCTTGCCAAGGTTGCGGGCGAAAGCGACCGCATCTTCGCCATCGCCGCCGATGTCACCAACGAGGCGGCGATAGCCGCGCTCTACGAGACGGCGCAAACCGCGCGCGGGGCCTTCGACATCGTCGTCGCCAATGCCGGCATGGCCGGCAGCACGCCGGCGCACAAGACCACGCTCGCCGACTGGCAGAAGACGCTCGACGTCAATTTGACCGGCGCCTTCCTGACGGTGAAGCCGGCGTTGGCCGGGATGGCCGCGCGCAAGGCAGGCCGCATCGTGTTCATCGCCTCGACGGCGGGATTGAAGGGCTACGCCTATGTGGCGCCTTATGTCGCGGCCAAGCATGGCGTCGTCGGGCTGATGCGGGCGCTTGCCGCCGAGACGGCGAAATCCGGCGTCACCGTCAACGCCGTGTGCCCGGGCTTCGTCGAGACCGACATGCTGGAGGAGTCCATCCAGCGCATCATCGAAAAGACCGGCCGCTCGGCCGGTGAGGCGCGGGCAAGCCTCGCCTCGACCAACCCGCAAGGCCGCTTCATCCAGCCGCAAGAGATCGCCGCCGCCGTGCTGTGGCTGTGCGGCGACGCGGCGGCATCGATCACCGGACAGGCAATTTCGATCTCAGGAGGCGAGACATGGTAGCCGGCCCCCTGCCCGCACCGTCGGGACCCGGCAAGGACAGGCTGCGCCTGTGGATCAGGCTGCTGCGTGCCTCGCGCACGATCGAGGCCGAACTGCGCGAGCGCCTGAAGAAGGAATTCGATACGACCCTGCCGCGCTTCGATGTGATGGCAGCCCTCTACCGCGCCCCCGAAGGCATGCTGATGAGCGACCTGTCGCGCTTCCTGCTGGTCTCCAACGGCAATGTCACCGGCATTGTCGACCGGCTGGTTTCGGAAGGGCTGGTCGCCCGCGCCCGCCGCAATGGCGACCGCCGCACCTCGATGGTGCGGCTGACGGAGGAAGGCACCAAATCCTTCGCCACCATCGCCGCGGCGCATGAGGGCTGGATCGGCGAATTGCTGGGCAAGGTCAGCGAGGAAGATGCGCGCCGGCTGACCGGCATGCTGACCTCGTTCCGCAGCAACTGGGAGGGACGCGAATGACCGGAATGGCCGGCCTCAAGCCGAAACATTTCCTCTGGGAGGTTGAGGGCAGGATCGCCAAGGTCCGGCTCGACCGGCCGGAGCGCAAGAACCCGCTGACCTTCGACAGCTATGCGGAACTACGCGACACATTCCGCGACCTTGTCTATGCCGACGATGTCGACGCCGTGGTGTTCCTCTCCAATGGCGGCAATTTCTGCTCCGGCGGCGATGTCCACGATATTATCGGCCCGCTGGTCAAGATGGACATGAAGCAGCTTCTGGCCTTCACCCGCATGACCGGCGATTTCGTCAAAGCGATGCTGAATTGCGGCAAGCCGATCATTGCCGCGGTCGACGGTGTCGCGGTCGGCGCCGGCGCCATCATCGCCATGAGTTCCGACATCCGCATCGCCACGCCGGAAGCCAAGACCGCGTTCCTGTTCACCCGCGTCGGCCTAGCCGGCTGCGACATGGGCGCCTGCGCGATCCTGCCGCGCATCATCGGCCAGGGCCGCGCCGCCGAACTGCTCTACACCGGCCGCACCATGACGGCGGCCGAGGGCGAGCGCTGGGGCTTCTACAACAGGCTGGTCGATGCGGCAGCGCTCGAAGCCGACGCGCTCGACATGGCGGCGCGCATCGTCTCCGGCCCGACCTTCGCCCACGGCATCACCAAGACGCAGCTCAACCAGGAATGGTCGATGGGCCTCGACCAGGCCATCGAGGCGGAAGCCCAGGCGCAGGCGATCTGCATGCAGACGCGCGATTTCGAACGCGCCTACAAGGCATTCGTGGCCAAGGAAAAGCCGATGTTCGAGGGCAATTGATGGCTGACAAGAGTTTCCTCAACTGGCCGTTCTTCGAAGACCGTCATCGCGAGTTGGCCGAGCGCCTGGAGGCATGGTGCGCCAAGAACCTGCCGGTCGATCACCATGATGTCGACGCCGCCTGCCGCGAGTTGGTGGCGAAGCTCGGCCGCGACGGCTGGCTGAAGCCGACGGCTGTTGACACCGACAATCCGGGGCCGCTCGACGTGCGCACCTTGTGCATCACGCGCGAGACGCTGGCGCGCTATGACGGGCTCGCCGATTTCGCCTTCGCCATGCAGGGACTGGGCACAGGAGCGCTCAGCCTGTTCGGCACACCGAACCAGCAGCAATGGCTGGCCAAGACGCGTGCCGGCAAGGCGATATCGGCCTTTGCCCTGTCGGAGCCGCGGTCGGGATCGGATGTCGCCAACACCGAGATGACGGCGACCCACGATGGCGACAGCTACATCCTGACAGGTGAGAAGACCTGGATTTCCAATGGTGGCATCGCCGACCTCTATGTCGTCTTTGCCCGCACCGGCGAGGCGCCGGGCGCCAAGGGGATCTCGGCCTTCCTGGTGCCGGGTGATGCCAAGGGCCTCGGCATCGCCGAGCGCCTCGAAGTGATCGCGCCGCATCCGCTGGCGCGGTTGTCCTTCGACCAGGTCCGGCTGCCGGCCTTGGCTTTGATCGGCAAGCCCGGCGACGGCTTCCGCATCGCCATGTCGGTGCTGGACGTGTTCCGTTCGACGGTTGGCGCAGCAGCGCTCGGCTTTGCCCGCCGGGCGCTCGATGAAAGCATCAAAAGGGTGGCCGAGCGCAAACTGTTCGGCGCGCCGATGGCCGAATTGCAGATGGTGCAGGGGCATGTCGCCGACATGGCGCTCGACGTCGACGCGGCGGCGCTTCTGGTCTACCGCGCCGCCTGGACCAAGGACATGGGCGCGGCGCGGGTCACGCGCGAGGCGGCGATGGCCAAGCTGTTCGCCACCGACAAGGCGCAAGATGTGATCGACAAAGCGGTGCAGTTGCATGGCGGCGACGGCGTCCGCAAGGGCCATATCGTCGAGAGCCTGTATCGCGAGATCCGCGCCCTGCGCATCTACGAGGGCGCATCCGACGTGCAGAAGGTGGTCATCGCCAGGCAAGTGATGAGCGCGGGCTGACAGCGGCATTGACGGCATTCAATTTTGACACTTGGTTTCTGGAATACGGGGAGGCTTGAAATGCACGAGGTTCTGCAGCCGGAAGGCTGGGCCAAACCGGTCGGCTACGCCAATGGCGTCGCGGCGCGTGGGCGTCTCATCTTCGTCGGCGGACAGGTCGGCTGGAACGGGCAGTGCCAGTTCGAGACCGACGACTTTGTCGGCCAGGCGAAACAGACACTGGAAAACATCGTTGCGGTGCTGGCGGAGGCGGGCGCCACGCCTCAGCACATCACCTCGATGACCTGGTATTTCACCGACAAGACCGAATATCTGGCCAATCTCAGGGGCATCGGCGAAGCCTATCGCGAGGTGATCGGCCGGCATTTTCCGGCGATGGCCGCCATGCAGGTGGTGGCACTGGTCGAGGATCGCGCCAAGGTGGAGATCCAGGCGACCGCGGTCATACCGGATTAATCTGTCGTCATTACCCGCGAAGGCCTGTCTGCCTCAGCAGCGGCAGCACGTGGTCGCAGAAATAGGGGAGTTCCTGCGTGTAGTTGACGAAGGAAAGCGCGATGCCCTGATAGCCGTGGCCGGCAATGGCGGCCATGTCGGCGGCGATCGTTTCCGGGGTTCCAATCAGGGGATAGGTGCCGGCGCCGCCGGCGAAGCGCTGGCGGTAGCGGTCATAGGCGTGCGGGTCGTGCGACTGCGAGAATTCCTTCTTGCCGGCCATATGGGCATCGACCGCGTCATGGTCGGCCAGATCGACCGCGTATCTGTTATAATAGGCCTGCGCCTCTTCCATCGTCGGGCGGCAGACGGCGTGCGCCACCGTATAGACACCGACATCGCGGCCGACCTTGTCGGCCCGTTCGCGGATGTCGGCGACATGTTTGCCGGCATCGCTCATTTCGGAAAAAGTCGTGAACAGATAGTCGCACCGGGCGGCGGCGAAATCGCGGCCCGGACCGCCGAATGCGGCGTTCATGGTCACCGGACGCGGGGTCTGCACACTGGCCGGCCGGCTGACCGCTTCCTTGAGACGATAGTAGGTGCCTTCATAGTCGAGAGGCTCGGGAGAGGCATAAAGCTTTTCGAGGATTTCGATCCATTCGGCCGCCTGGTCGTAGCCCTTTTCGACGAGCGGCGTGCCGAACATGCCGAACTCCTTCGGGTTCCAGCCGCAGACGATGTTGAGGCCGGCGCGACCTTGGCTGACGTGGTCGACGGTCGCCAGCGCCTTGGCGGCATAAAGCGGATGCACCAGCGGCACATGCACGGTCATGAACAGGCCGATCTGTTCAGTGGCCACCGCCAGAGCCGCCGCCCAGGTGAAGGTCTCGAACGACCATTCGCGCACCTTGTTGCGGCCGCCAAAGCCGCGCCAGCGGGCGATCGGCAGCAGAAACTCCAGCCCGGCGCGATCGGCGATTTGCGCCGCCGTCAGATTGTCCTGCCAACTCGCCGTCCAGCGTTCCGGCACATCGGTGATCGCAAGCCCCCCGTCGGCATTGGTCGAGAAGACGCCGAGCTTCAGTTTGTTCGGGCGGTGCAAGGGATGCGCTTTGATCATCTCGGGAACTCGTGGCGGGAGGCTACACGCTAGGCCCGCGCCAGAATATTTCAAGCCTGAAATAGCTTCGCCTCGCGGTCGTTTGCGGATATGGATTTGGGCAGGTCGAAAAAGAGGATGGACATGAGCGAGTTCCGCCAGAAATGCCTCGGCAAGACGGGCCTCGTCGGTTCCTTTGCCGCCATTCCCCATCCCGTTGCGGTCGAAGTGATGGCGCTATCCGGCCTCGACTTCCTCTGCATCGACTGGGAGCACGCCCAGATTTCGCGCGACATGATCGAGACCATGGTGCGAGCCGCAGACGTGCATCGCGTGCCGGCGATGGTGCGTGTTCCCGGCCATGCGCCGGAAGCCATCCAGGCGGCGCTGGACAGCGGCGCGCAAGGCGTGCTGGTGCCGCGCGTCTCGACCGCTGCCCAGGCCGAAGCAACAGTGAAAGCCTCGCGCTATCCGCCACAGGGCGAGCGAGGCGTCGGACCCGGTCGGGCCGCCGGCTATGGCTATCGTATTCCCGAATATCTTGCCGGTGCCAACGACAGAACCGTCGTCGCGGTCCAGGTCGAGACAGCGGAGGGGCTCGCCAACATCGACGCGATCGCGGCGGTCGACGGCGTCGACGTGATCTTCGTCGGCCCCGGCGACCTTTCGGTGTCGATCGACGCGATCGGACCGCAAGGCGCCGATAAGCTCAATGCGGCGATCCGGACGATCATTTCTGCCACGATCGCACATGGCAAGACAGCAGGCATATTTTGCGCCAGTCCACAGACGATCGGCCGTTGGGCAGCCATCGGTGCGAGTTTCTTCGTGCTGGCCAGCGACACGATGTTTCTGGGTGCCGGCGCGGCGGCCAACTTTGCCGCGGCGCGCGACGAATTGGCATGAAACGTGCGCATCGGGGCAAAAAAGGCGTATCGGCAGGGCAACAGGCCGCCCAAACTTTTTAAGCTTAAAACTTTCGCCTTGAAAAGTGCCGCACTTTGGATAGCATCCAAGGATCGATGGCGACCGCGATGCCGGAGGGGTTGCCGGCCAGTTCATCGCAGTGCTTCGGGTGGGAGGGGTTCAGTCCTTGTCGTTCATGCTGCCCCAGTCATCGTCCAGCGCGCGCTATGCTTTTGATGGCGTCCGCGCGCAGATCCGTGATCTCCATACCGAAAACATCGCCAACCTTGCCGTGCGCGCGCGTGAATTGGGCGACGTCATCGCGCTCTGGTACGGCGAAGGCGACATGGTGACGCCCGCCTTCATCCGCGACGCGGCCAAGGCGGCCTTCGACGAAGGTCAGACTTTCTACGTGCCGAACATGCGCGGGCTCGGGGCTCTGAATGAAGCGCTGTCGGAATACCAGACGCGCATCCACCGCCGGCCGATCCCGATCACACGAACCACCGTCACGCCGGGCGGCATGCAGGCGCTGTACCTTGCACTGGAACTGCTGGTCGATACCGGCACAAACGTCGTCTACGTCGCGCCGCAATGGCCCAACATCCACAACGCCATCCACCTGATCGGCGGCGAGCCACGGCCGTTTTCGCTCGACTTCGAGGGTGACTGGCGGCTCGACCTCGACAGGCTGTTCGCCAGCTGCGACGCCCGCACCCGCGCCATCTTCCTGTCGACGCCGTCCAACCCGACCGGCTGGACCGCCTCGGCCGAGGAGATGCGGGCCCTGCTTGATTTCAGCCGGCGCACCGGCATCTGGATCATTTCCGACGAGGTCTATGGCCGGCTCTATCTCGACGGCGACGTCGCGCCCTCGATCCTGCAGATCGCCGAGGACGGCGACCGGGTGCTGTCGGTCAACAGCTTCTCCAAGGCCTGGGCCATGACCGGCTGGCGTATCGGCTGGCTGACGCATCCATCGGGAGTGGCCGACCAGCTCGGCGCCATGACCCAATACGTCAACAGCGGCACCGCCGCTCCTATCCAGGCTGGCGCCGTTGCCGCAATTCGCCAGGGCGAGCCACTGGTCGAAGAAATTCGGCAGCGGATCAGAACCGGCCTCGACCTCGCCTATATCAGGCTGGCACAGATTCCGGGCGTCATTTTGCCGACGAAACCGCGTGGCGGCATGTATGCCTTCTTTGCCATGGAAGGCGAAAGCGATGCCAGTCGCGCCTGCGCCAAAATCCTGGAGACGGCGCGCGTCGGGCTGGCGCCCGGCCATCTCTTTGGAAGCTCGGCGACGGCATTCCTGCGCATGTGCGTCTGCCGTGACCGCGACCAGATAGCGACCGCGCTCGACCGCATGGTCGCTGCCATGAATTGACGCCCCGCTGGGAGGTGGGACGGCAAGAAACCGTGCGGGGCCAGCCCGCCCGATCAACAACCAGAGGGAATACCCCAGAGGGACGACCAATGAAGCTCACCCGTCGCAATCTCATCCTGCTCGCTGCAGCCATCGGCATCGCCGCCGGCCCCGCCACCGCCCATGCCGCCGATGTGCTCAATGTCGGCGCCTACCCGACCAATCCGCCCTTCGAATACAAGAACGAGAGCGGCACTTTCGAGGGCTTTGAAGTCGATATCGTCAACGAAGCGGCCAAGCGCATCGGCATGACCACCGACATCGCCGATCTCGGCTTCCAGGCGCTGTTTGCGGCCACCACCTCGAAGCGTATCGATGTCGCCATCTCCTCGATCACCATCACCCCGGAGCGGCTGAAGTCGCAGTCCTTCACGCAGCCCTATTATGATTCCGACATGGGCATCGCCACCAAGACCGATAGCGCTGTCAACACCGAGGCCGACCTCAAGGGTAAGATCGTCGGCGTGCTGTCCGGCTCGACCGGCGAGACCTGGGTCAAGGCGCATCAGGAAGCCGATGGCTTCAGCGACGTGAAGGGCTATGACACGCAGCAGAACCTTTTGCTCGACCTCAGCGCCGGCCGCGTCGATGCCGCCGTCAGCGACATTCCGGGCATGGAATACTCCTTCACCAAGATGAAGGACCTGAAGGTGAAGCAGCGCATCAAGACCGGCGAACAGTACGGACTGATGATGACCAAGGACCACCCGCTGCTCGGCAAGCTCAACGACGCGCTGACGGCGATGAAGAAGGACGGCACGCTGGCCGCGATCCACAAGAAGTGGTTCGGCAGCGACGCGCCGGCCGACTCGTCGACCGTCAAGGAAATGCCGATGCCGAAGGCCTGAGCGGCGACCGAGAACAGGGGCGTGCCGGCTCAAAAGGCCGGCACGCCTCGTTTTCATTGATGATCCTTCCCCGGAGCCACAGGTCAGCGCGGCAAAGCCGCTTTCGGTGTTTCCGGGCCCTGCTCCAGCGTCACGGGACGCAAAACGGTTCGGGAACGCTCCCATGTCGCTGATCGACACCTTCTTCAACGCCGACGTCATCGCGTCGAGCCTGCCCGCGCTGCTGCGCGGCTTCCTGAACACGCTGCTGCTCGGCCTGCTCAGCATCGGCATCGGCATTCCGATCGGCCTGGTGATCAGCCTGCTGCGGCTCTATGCGCCAAAGCCGCTGCGGTGGCTGGCCGTCGGCTACACCGACATCTTCCGCGCCTTGCCGGTGCTGGTGGTGCTGATCCTGATCTACTACGCGCTGCCCTTCCTCGGCATACGCCTGTCGTCCTGGGCGTCCGCGGTGACGGCGTTCGCCATCATCATGTCGGCCTATTCGGCGGAAGTCTTCCGATCCGGCATAGAGAGCATTCCGCGCGGCCAGTTCGAGGCGTCGCAAGCGCTCGGCCTGCCGTTCCTTTTGACCTTGCGCAAGGTGGTGCTGCCGCAGGCGGTGCGCGTGGTCATCCCGCCGATGACCAGCAACTGCGTCTCGATGTTCAAGGACACCTCGCTCGCCTCGACCGTGGCGCTGCCGGAACTCTTGAAGGAGGCGACCAACGCGCAGTCGCTCTACGCCAACCCCTCGCCGCTGATCGGCGCGGCACTCGTCTATCTCATCTTCCTCTGGCCGATGGTGCGCCTCGTCAGCCTGCTTGAAGCCCGCTTCAAGACCGAAAAGACGCGCTGACCATCAGACCGTTCGCCATAGCACTCCGCAGGAGACATCCCTTGAGCAATCCCCACGCCACCGACGGCTTCCCCGTCGCCACAATCCGGGCCATGTTTCCCGCCCTGCAGCGGGCCGGCGATTTCATCTTCCTGGACAACGCCGCCGGCGCGCAGATTCCGCAGAGCGTGCTCGACGCGGTGACCAACCACCTTGTCTCGCACAATGTGCAGCGCGGCGGCCGCTATGGCCGCAGCGTCACCGTCGACCAGTCGGTCGCCGATGCTCGCACAAGCGTAGCGCTGCTGATCAACGCCTACAGCCCGGCGGAAATCTGCTTCGGCATGAACGCCACCTCCTTCATCCGCCTCGTCAGCCTCGGCATTGGCCAGATGCTTGGAGAACGCGACGAGATCGTCATCACCGACATGGACCATGACGCCAACATCGCCACCTGGCTGGCGCTGGAATCGGCCGGGGCGAAATTCAAGTGGTGGCGCATGCGCGAGGACGGCAACCTGCATGTCGACGATCTGCGCCCGCTGGTTTCCGACCGCACCCGCCTCGTAGCCTGCACGGTGACGGCGCATTCGATCGGCTCGATCGTCGATGTGGCTTCCGTGGCCAAGATCGCGCATGCGGCCGGTGCCGAAGTGTTCCTCGACTGCGTGCATTACGGACCACATGGGCTGATCGACGTGCAGGCCTGGGATTGCGACTACCTCGTCTGCTCCGGCTACAAGAACTTCTCGCCGCATATGGGCTTCCTCTGGGGCCGCTTCGACACGCTGAAGCGGCTGCCGACCTTCCGCGAGGATTTCATTCCGGACGAACCACCTTACAAGGTCGAGGCCGGCACCTTCATCTACGAGAATGTCTCCGGCATGGACGCGGCCGTGCAGTATCTGGAACTGATCGGCCGCAATCTCGCGCCCTCCAACAATCGCTCGCGGCGCGAAAACATCGTTGCCGGCATGACAGCAATCCGCGACTACGAGCTGGTTCTGGCGCGCGAGATGCTTGGCGTGCTCAAGGGCTGCGGCGCGACCATCTACGGCGTCGCGGACGAGGCGCGCATCAACGAGCGCGTGCCGACCTTCTGCTTCAACATCGGCAAGCTGTCGCCGCAAAGGATCGTCGAGGAGATGGCCGAAATGCAGATCGGCATCCGCGACGGACACATGTACGCGCCACGCCTGATGAAGCGCCTCAACCTGTCGATGGACAGCGGCGCCATCCGCGCCTCGTTGGTCCACTACAACACGGTCGAGGAGATCCACCGCTTCGGCGAGGCGCTGCGCGCCATCATCACAAAGCTTTCCTGATGGACGAAGGGCGCCTGACGGCTGCGGCTCGCAGCCTCAGGCGGCCGCCTTCTTCTTCGCCAACCGCGCCTTGATCGAAGCGACGTCGGCGCGCGGGGTCGCGGCGAACAACGTCCGGGTGTAGCTGTGCTTGGGGTCGGAAAACACCTCGTCGCGCGAGCCGTATTCGACCGCCTCGCCGAAATACATCACCATCACATCGTCGGCGATGTAGCGCACCACGGACAGATCGTGGCTGATGAAGACATAGGTCAGTTGGAATTCGTCCTGCAGGTCGGCGAGCAGATTGAGCACCTGCGCCTGCACCGAAAGATCGAGCGCTGAGACCGGCTCGTCTAGCACCAAGAGGCTCGGGTTCAACATCAGCGCGCGGGCGATGGCGATGCGCTGGCGCTGGCCGCCCGAGAACATGTGCGGATAGCGGTTGTAATGCTCGTGACCGAGGCCGACCTTCTTCAGCATCTTCATGGCGAGGTCACGCCGCTCGGCGGCCGATTTGTCGGTGTTGATCAGCAGCGGCTCGCCCAGCACGTCGCCGATCTTCTGGCGCGGATTGAGCGAGCCGTAGGGGTTCTGGAAGACGATCTGCACCTTGCGGCGCATCTCCTTGGTCAATCCGCCCCTGGCGATGTCGACCTTGTTGCCGTCGATGAACAGATCGCCCGCCGTCGCCGGATCGATCAACGTGATGATGCGGGCAAGCGTGGACTTGCCGCAGCCGCTTTCGCCGACGATGGCGAGCGTCTTGCCCTTGTCCACGGTGAAGGAGACGCCCTTGACCGCATGCACGGTGCGCGGTCCGGTGAACAGGCCGCCGCCGATGTGATAGTCGCGAACGATGTTCTTGCCTTCGAGAACCGTAGTGCTCATGCGGAGGCTCCCGCGGCAGAGGGAGCCGGCTCGAACAGCATGTCGGACACGGTCGGCAGCCGGTCGCCGACGGCGTTTTCCGGCAGAGCCGACAGCAACGCGCGCGTGTAGTTGCTCTTCGGCGATTCAAACAGCGACAGCACGTCGGCCTCTTCCATCTTGCGGCCCTTGTACTGGACGATGACGCGGTCGGCGGTCTCGGCGACCACGCCCATATTGTGGGTGATCATGATCAGGCCCATGCCGTATTTGGCCTGCAACGAGACCAGGAGATCGAGGATCTGCTTCTGGATGGTGACGTCGAGCGCGGTCGTCGGCTCGTCGGCGATCAACAGCTTGGGATTGCAGGCAATGGCGATGGCGATCATGACGCGCTGGCACTGGCCGCCCGACATCTGGTGCGGAAACGAGCTCAGCCGTTCCTCCGGATCGGCAATGCCGACCAGCTTCATCAGTTCGATGGCCCGCGCCCGGCGCTGAGCGCGATCCATGCCCATGTGGAAGCGCAGAACCTCCTCGATCTGGAAGCCGACCGTGAAGCACGGATTAAGGCTGGCGATCGGTTCCTGGAAGATCATCGAAATGTCCTTGCCGACGATCTTGCGCCGTTCGGACGGACTGAGCTTCAACAGATCGACGCCGTCGAAGGCCATGCGGTCGGCCCTGACCGTCGCCGTATTGGGCAACAGCCCCATCACCGCCAGCATCGACACCGATTTGCCGGAACCGGACTCGCCGACGATCGCCAGCACCTCGCGCGGTTCGATCGAAAGGTCGATGCCTTGCACGGCCATGAACGGTCCGGCCGCGGTGTCGAAGGAAACGGTGAGGTTCTTGATCTCGAGCAGGGGCATGCTCACGACCTCTTCAGCTTGGGGTCGAGCGCATCGCGCAGACCGTCGCCGATCAGGTTGATGGCGAAGACGGTGATCAGGATGGCGAGGCCGGGGAAGGTCACCACCCACCAGGCGCGCAGGATGAACTCACGTGCTTCGGCAAGCATGGTGCCCCATTCCGGCGTCGGCGGCTGCGCGCCCATGCCGAGGAAGCCGAGCGCGGCCGCCTCGAGAATGGCGTTGGAGAAGGACAGCGTCGCCTGGACGATCAAAGGCGCGATGCAGTTGGGCAGGATGGTAACCAGCATCAGCCTGAGATGGCTGGCGCCGGCAACCTTGGCCGAGATTACATATTCGCGGTTCTTTTCCGCCATCACGGCGGCGCGGGTGAGCCGCGCGAAATGCGGTTGCAGCACGAAGGCGATGGCGATCATGGCATTGACGAGGCCAGGGCCAAGGACCGCGACCAGCACCAGCGCCAGAAGCAGCGACGGGAAGGCCAGGATGATGTCCATGATGCGCATGATCAGCGTATCGACCCAACCGCGGCAATAACCGGCGAGCAGGCCGAGGATGACGCCGGAGATCAGCGCCGTGGTCACGACGACGAAGCCGATGGCCAGCGAGAAGCGTGAGCCGTAGATCAGGCGCGACAGCATATCGCGGCCGACGGCGTCGGTGCCGAGCAGGAACTGCGCATTGCCGCCCGCCTGCCAGGCCGGCGGCGTCAGGAAGAAGTCACGGAACTGATCGTCAGGCGAATGCGGGGCGAGCAGCGGCGCGAAGAGCGCGACCAGGATCAGCAGCGCGAAGACGAAGAGGCCTATCACCGCGCCCTTGTTGATGGAGAAGTAATGCCAGAATTCCGCGAACATCTGCAGCCGCGCGTCCTGCGGCTTGACGACGGTGGCGGCTTCGACGGTGGCTGGGCCTTCGTTGGTCATGTCAATTGGCCCGTATGCGCGGGTTGATGACGGCGTAGAGCACGTCGACGATGAGGTTCACCGACATGACGATCAGCGCGATCAGAAGCAACCCGCCCTGGACGGTGAAATAGTCGCGCTTGGAAATGGCGTCGATCATCCATTTGCCGATGCCTGGCCAGGAGAAGATGCTCTCGGTCAGGATGGCGCCGGTGAGCAGCGTGCCGACCTGCAGGCCGATGGTGGTGACGACCGGGATCAGCGCGTTGCGGAAGGCATGCAGGCCGATGACGCGGCGCGGCGCCAGGCCCTTGGCACGCGCGGTACGAACATAATCCTCGCCCAGCACTTCGAGCATGGCCGAGCGCGTCTGCCTGGCGATGACCGCCAGCGGGATGGTGCCGAGCACGATGGTCGGCAGGATGAGGTGCGACACCGCCGAGCGGAATGCGCCCTTCTGCCCGGAAATCAGGGAATCGATGGTCATGAAGCCGGTCACCGGCTTGAAGAAGTAGAGTAGGTCGATGCGGCCGGAGACCGGCGTCCAGTGCAGCGTGCCGGAAAAGACGATGATCAGCAGCAGCCCCCACCAGAAGATCGGCATGGAATAGCCGGCCAGCGCGGTGCCCATGGTGAGTTGGTCGAACCAGGAGCCACGGCGGATCGCGGCGAAGATGCCGAAGGCGACGCCGAAGACGACGGCGAAGATCATGGCGAAGATGGCGAGTTCGACCGTTGCCGGGAACCGCACCAAGAAATCCTTCAGCACCGGCGTCTTGGTGGAAAACGAGGTGCCGAAATCGCCGCTGAGGATGTTGGTCAGATAGGTCAGATATTGCTGCCAGATCGGCAGGTCGAAACCGAACTGGTGCATCAGTGCCGTGTGACGTTCGGGCGACAGGCCACGTTCGCCCGCGAGCACCAGCACCGGATCACCGGGCAGGATGCGCACGAAGCCAAAAGCGAGGATGGTTATCCCGATGAAGGTCGGGATGATGAGGGCGAGCTTGCCGAGGATATAACGCAGCATGGCGGGCGAGGTGGGGCGGCACCTTGTGGCGCCGCCCCGTTTCGCGAACCTTATTCGGCGATATCGACGCCGTCAAAGCGATGGATGCCGAGCGGATCCATCGCAAAGCCGGAGACGGTCTTCTGCATCGGCATGAACACCTTGGAATGGGCGAGCGTTGCCCACGGTGCCTGTTCCTTGAAGATGACCTGAGCCTGTTCGTAGAGCTTGGTGCGCTCGGCCTGGTCGGAAACCGTCTTGGCCTTGTTGATGAGCGCATCGAAGTCCTTGTTGCACCATTCCGCGCGGTTGTTCGAACCGACGGAAGCGCAGCTCAGAAGCACGCCGAGGAAATTGTCCGGATCGCCATTGTCGCCGGTCCAGCCGACGATGACGGCGCCGTCGTGATCGACCGCCGAAGCGCGCTTGAGGTACTCACCCCAATCATAGCTGACGATGTTGACGGTGACGCCGACCTTGGCGAAATCCGCCTGGATCAGTTCGGCGGTGCGGCGCGCGTTCGGCATGTAGGGGCGCGAAACCGGCATCGCCCAGACGTTCATCTTGAGATCCTTGACGCCGGCTTCCTCAAGCAGCTTCTTGGCAGCGTCCGGATCGTACGGATCGTCCTTCACGTCCTTGTTGTAGGACCACATGGTCGGCGGGATCGGGTTGATCGCCACCTGGCCGGCACCCTGGAAGACCGCGTCGATGATGGCCTTCTTGTTGATGGCCATGTTGAGCGCCTTGCGGACGCGCACATCGTCAAACGGCTTCTGCTGGGTGTTGTACATCAGCGCGCCGACGTTGAGGCCCTCCTGCTCGTCGACCTTCAGGTTCGCATCCGCCTGCAGGCCGGCAATGTCGGCCGGGGCCGGGTACGACATGATGTTGCACTCGCCGGCCTTGAGCTTCTGCGCGCGCACCGCCGGGTCGGTGGTGATGGCGAAGACCAGGTCGTCGATCTTCTGCTTGCCGCCCCAATAGTCCGGGTTGGCCTTGTAGCGGATGGCGGCGTCGGTCTGGTAGTCGACGAAGATGAACGGGCCGGTGCCGACCGGCTTCTGGTTGAACAGTTCAGGCGTCTTGTCGGCCTGCAGCTTGTCGGCATATTCCTTCGACACGACCGAGGCGAAGTCCATGCCCAGCGTCGGAATGAAGGTGATCGCCGGCTCCTTGAGGGTGAACTTCACCGTCATGTCGTCGACCTTCTCGACCTTGGTGATGTTGTCGCCGAACTGGTCATTGTAATACTGGTAGGCAATACCGGGAATGTACTGGAACCACGGGCCGTTCTTGTCGACCTGACGCTGGAACGAGAACACCACGTCGTCGGCGTTGAAATCGCGCGTCGGGGTGAAATAGTCGGTGGCGGCGAACTTGACGCCCTTGCGCAGCTTGAACGTATACTCCTTGCCGTCGTCGGAGATCGTCCAGCTTTCAGCCAGTCCGGGCGAGACCGTGGTCTTGCCGTGATCGAATTCGACGAGACGGTTGAAAACGGTACGCGAGGACGCGTCGAACGTCTGGCCCGCGGTGTACGGCGCCGGATCAAAACCCTCCGGCGATGCTTCCGCGCAATAGACCAGGGTTTTCGCGTTGGCCACGCCTCCCAGGACGCTTGCAGCCAGCAACGCGGCTGCAAAAGTCAATTTCTTCTTCATTGAGCACTCCCTGATGTTCTTCCAAGCCCCTCTATCAGGCTCGCGAAGCGCGCATATAAGCACCGTTTTTCCGGCTTTGGAACACCCCGTTTGCTTACCCCGCGGGAAGCAGGAAAAAAATCCGTAATTTTGCTAAATGGCAGAAAAAATTAGCAGTTTTTTCCATTCACGATATTGTTAACAACCGCATTTTTTTATTGATCCGGCATCTGGCGCCATCATTGCCGCGTCGCGTCTTCAGCCGGCCGCGGACGCGGAAAGATACCGTTCCAGTGTCGCCGGCGGGGAAGATTTTCGACGGCAAATCTTTCGGCGCCTTGCCGCAAGGGCAAGACTTGCACCCCCGCCGATAGAGGCAATACATAGATGGTCTGGCTGGCGGCAGCGGAGGACGTCTCTGTTATCTGGAGGCGGGTGCGGCACCAGGCGACCAAGAGACGGGCGAACAAGAATTGCTAGGGAGGAACGGGTGGCTAAAGCATCGAAGGCGCCGGTGAAAGTGTCGGCCAAGGCGGTTTCGAAACCAGCCGCCGCCGCCGACGGTCAAGGTGAAGCTGCCGCCAAGGCCGCGACCGCCAAGGCAGGCGCAAAGCCCGCCAAGACAGCACCAGCGGCAAAGGCGGCGACCACGGCCAAGGGCGCCACCAAGCCGACCGTGAAAGCCGCCCCCGCAAAGACTTCGCCGAAGGCTTCTCCCACAAAAGCGGCTCCGATGAAGGCAGCGGCGAACAAGACCGGCGCAACGAAGGCCGCATCGCCAGCGAAAGCGACACCGACACCGGCGCCCGCACCAGGCCGGCGACTGCCGAAGGCACTCACCGAACTCGTCGCCGGCCTGCCGGAAAAACCATGGCTGAAAAGCTATCCGAAGAACATGCCGGCCGAGATCGGTCCCCTTCCCCACAGTTCCATCGGCGATTTCCTTGTCGCCGCATGCAAGCAGTTTTCCGGCCAGCCGGCCTTCACCTGCATGGGCAAGTCGATCACCTATGCGGAGCTCGAGCGGCTTTCGGCGGCATTCGGCGCCTATCTGCAGTCGACGGGACTGCAGAAGGGCGCGCGCGTCGCGCTGATGATGCCGAACGTACTGCAGTATCCGGTGGCGATGATGGCGGTGGCCCGCGCCGGCTATACGGTGGTGAACGTCAATCCGCTCTACACGCCGCGCGAACTGGAACATCAGCTCAAGGATTCCGGGGCGCAGGCCATCGTCATCCTCGAGAACTTCGCAGGTACACTGCAGGCCGTGGTCTCCAGGACCTTGGTCAAGCATGTCGTGGTCGCTTCCATGGGCGACATGCTCGGCGGGCTTAAGGGCACGATCGTCAATCTGGTGGTGCGCCGCGTCAAGAAAATGGTGCCGGCCTGGTCATTACCCGGCCATGTCAAGTTCAACGCGGCGCTGAAGGCAGGCCGCGGCATGAATTTCAAGCCGGCCACGGTGGCCGCCAATGATGTGGCCTTCCTGCAATATACCGGCGGCACAACGGGGATCTCGAAAGGCGCGACCCTGTTGCACAGCAATGTGCTGGCCAACGTCGCGCAGAACTCGCTCTGGGTCGAAGACGCCTACACGATCAAGCCGAAGCCCGCGCATCTCAACTTCGTCTGCGCACTGCCACTCTATCATATCTTCGCGCTGACGGTGAACGCGCTGATGGGCATGCAGCAAGGCGCCCAGAACATCCTCATTCCCAACCCGCGCGACATTCCGGGCTTCGTCAAGGAACTCGGGAAATATCCGGTCCACATCTTTCCCGGTCTCAACACGCTGTTCAATGCGCTGCTCAACAATGAGGATTTCCGCAAGCTCGACTTCAAGCCGCTGATCCTGACGCTGGGCGGCGGCATGGCGGTGCAGAAGGGCGTTGCCGAGCGCTGGAAGGCGCTGACCGGCTGTCCGGTCTCGGAAGGCTATGGCCTGTCGGAAACCTCGCCGGTGGCGACCGCCAACAAGTTCACATCGAGTGAGTTCACGGGCACCATCGGCCTGCCGCTGCCCTCGACCGAAATCGTCATCCGCGACGATGACGGCAACAATTTGCCGCTGGGCGAGGTTGGCGAGATCTGCATCCGGGGGCCACAGGTGATGGCCGGCTACTGGAACCGGCCCGACGAGACCGCCAAGGTGATGACCAAGGACGGCTTCTTCAAGTCGGGCGACATGGGCTTCATGGACGAGCGCGGCTACACCAAGATCGTCGACCGCAAGAAGGACATGATCCTGGTCTCCGGCTTCAACGTCTATCCGACCGAACTCGAGGAGGTCGTGGCCATGCATCCGGGCGTGCTTGAGGTCGCGGCGATCGGCGTGCCGGACGAGCATTCGGGAGAAGTGCCGAAGCTGTTCATCGTCAAGAAGGATCCAGCCCTGACCGTGGAAGCCATCACCGCTTTCTGCCGCGAGAACCTCACCGGCTACAAGCGGCCCAAATACATCGAGTTCAGAACCGAATTGCCGAAGACGCCGGTGGGCAAGATCCTGCGGCGGGCGCTGCGCGGCTAGTGATCCTTGCCGACAATGATGCACCGGACCGGAGCCTTCGCCTCGATGCGGCGGAATTCATCAAGGCCAACATGCACCTTGTCCCGGTGCCCGCACTTCCTGAAATCCGGCTCTACACCGCCCATCCGGGCAGCGGATTGAGACGGCTGGTCGAGCCTGAAGACGACGCCGGCGCGGACGCTGACGCGCCAGAACCGCAGCCGCCCTACTGGGCCTATGCGTGGGCCGGCGGCGCCGTTCTGGCGCGCTATATCCTCGACCATCCGATGAGCGTGGCGGGCCGCAGCGTGCTCGACCTGGGCGCAGGGTCCGGCCTGGTCGGCATCGCCGCCGCGAAGGCCGGCGCGTGCGAGGTGGTTGCCGCCGAAATCGACCGCAACGGCATCGCCGCGCTCGGCCTCAACGCAGCCGCCAACGGCGTCGCCATCACGGTGGTGGACGGCGATATCACCGGGGGCCCGCCCCCCTTGGTCGACCTCGTGCTTGCCGGCGATGTGTTCTACGGACAAGACGTCGCGGCGCGCGTCATGCCTTTTCTCGATCGCTGCCTCGCGGCCGGCGTCGAGATCCTTGTCGGCGATCCGGGCCGGGCCTATCTGCCACGGTCGCGGTTGCGCCTGCTTGCGGAATACAAGGTGCCGGACTTCGGAGAGACAAGAGACGCCGCGCTGACGCCGAGCGGCGTCTTTCGCCTCGAGGCCGAGACCGCGCCTGCCTGAAGCGCATCGCCGTGAACCGGACTCGTGCCGCGCACCTCGGGTCTTTGCTCCATGCATGTCGTTCTCCCAAAACCGGGGTCACTTGGGCGACATGCATCAGTGGAGGCGATCAAACCGTCTCCTTGACCCGCGTTGAAAGGAAATCCGGCAGGTCGGCAACCGAATCCAGGATGACGTCGGCGATCTCGGCCAGCGATTCGCGCGTACCGGTGCCGGAAAGCACGCCGACCGCCAGGCCACAACCGCCGGCACGCGCCATTTCGAGGTCGTGGCGGTTGTCGCCGACCATGGCGATCTGCGCCGGCTTCAGCCCAGTGAGGTCGCAGAAGGCCTGGATGGTGTCCGGCGCGGGTTTGGGATTGGCGACCGCGTCGTAGCCATAGGCTGCGTCGAAGAGCTGCGCGACGCCGAGCGTGACCAAGGTCTTTTCCGCGCCGCTGGTCGAATCATTGGTGGCGACGCCAAGCCGGTAGGATGTTTTGTGCAGCACCGCCAAGGTGTCGACGACGCCCGGCAGGGCCACCGCCATCGCCGAGCCCTGCACCGAGGTGATCTCGTTGAAGCGGGCGACGGCCAGCATCTGGTCTTCGTTCGAAAGGCGCGGAAACCAAAGTTCGACGACGTCGAGATTGGTGCCGGAAGCAAATATGGAGTCGGGCTTGAAGCGCCGGTTGGCGAAATCGAAGCCGGCGGCCGCGAGCAGCCTGTCGGCCTTCCAGCGGTCGCCATCGGATGCGTCCATGGCCATGAAGTCGGCAACGCCGAGCCAGGTCGCGTTGAAGTCGACAAGTGTCCCGTCCTTGTCGAACAATATCCCCTTGATGTCTGCCAAGTCGTTCACTCCGAACCACGCAATTGGTGGATGCGTTCCACAAGGCCCCTTGTAGAGGCGTCGCGGTTTGCGGCGCTTTCCTTGCCTTCAACGACAGGCAGCAGGCCGGTCGCCAGTTCCTTGCCGAGCTCGACACCCCACTGGTCGAAGGAATTGATGTTGAACAGCGTGCCCTCGACGAAGACGCGGTGCTCGTAGAGCGCGATCAGCCGGCCGAAGGTGCGCGGGTCGAGCTTGCGATAGAGGATGGTCACCGACGGCCGGTTGCCGGAGAAGACGCGATGCGGTGCTATCTTGTCGACATCCGCCGGCTTCATGCCCTTGGCCAGCATCTGCGCGCGGGCTTCGTCCAGCGTGCGACCCTTCATCAGGGCTTCCGACTGCGCCAGGCAGTTGGAGAGCAGCAGATCGTGTTGATGCCGCAGGTTCGGCTCATGGCCAACGGCCGCGGCGAGGAATTCGACCGGGATGAGGTCCGTGCCCTGGTGCAGCAACTGGAAGAAGGCGTGCTGGCCATTGGTGCCGGGTTCGCCCCAGACCAGCGGCCCGGTCGGCGTCGTAACGGGCGTGCCGTCGAGGGTGACACCCTTGCCGTTCGATTCCATGTCGAGCTGCTGCAGATAGGCAGGCAGCCTGGACAGGCGCTGGTCATAGGGGATGACCGCGCGCGCCGGATAGCCGCAGATGACCCGATGCCACCAGCCGACCAGCCCCAGAAGCGCCGGCAGGTTCCCGGCCAGCGGGGTGCTGCGGAAGTGCTCGTCCATCTCATGCGCGCCGTCGAGGAAGGCGCGGAAATTTCTTGGGCCGACGGCGATCATGACAGGCAGGCCGATCGCGCCCCAGACCGAATAGCGGCCGCCGACCCAGTCCCAGAAGCCGAAGACGCGATCCTGCTCGATGCCGAACTTGGCCACCAGGTCGAGCGCCGTCGAGACGGCGGCGAAATGCTTGCCGACCGCTTCCTTGCCGAGCGCCTTCTGCACCCAGTCGCGCGCCGTCTGCGCATTGGTCATCGTCTCGACCGTGGTGAAGGTCTTGGAGGCGATGATGAACAGCGTGGTCTCGGCGGACAGGCCCTTCAGCGTGTCGTGGATATGAGCGCCGTCGATGTTGGAGACATAGTGCGCGCGCGGTCCGTCATGATAGGGGGCGAGCGCCAGCGTCGCCATGGCCGGGCCGAGGTCGGAGCCACCAATGCCGATGTTGACGATATCGGTGATCTTCTTGCCGGTGGCGCCGGCTGCCTTGCCAGAGCGGATCGCGTCGGCAAAGGCACCCATCGCGTCGAGCACGGAAATGACATCCGCCTTGACGTCCTGGCCGTCGACCGTGACGCCCTTGCCGCTGAGGTTGCGCAGCGCCGTGTGCAGCACGGCGCGGTCTTCGGTGATGTTGATCCTCTTGCCGGCAAACATGGCGGCGCGGCGCCCCTCGAGATCGGCGGCGGCGGCCAGCTTTTCCAGCAGATCCATGGTGGTGGCGTCGACGGCGCATTTCGACCAGTCGAGCAAAAGGTCGCCATCGGTGGCGGAGAATGTCTTGAACCGCTGTGGATCGGCAGCGAAGGCCTGGCGCATGTCGGCTGGCGCCCCGGCGCGATGATCGCGCAAGGCGGCAAGCTGTTTCTGGAAGGCTGACTTATCCACTGGCGGGGACTCCTGGCGTTTTTCGACGCACTCTATCAGACCGGATGTTTCCGGCGCGTGTCGTCGCGACAAAACTATTGAGCCGAATTCCGTCCGGTCAATACGCGGCGATGACGCAGCGCGTCACGAAGTGATGGCATGGATTGTCACAGGAACGATACAGCGCCCGATTTCGGCTGGAAGGATCACTGGTATAAATCCCAAAGATCAGAAAAATTGATTGGCGCAACCCCTTGTGCCACCGTTACATTCGACTGGTCCAGCAAAGCGAAAAAAGCTGGCCATCGAGGAACATCTTCCATGCCACAGAGAAACGACACGGCGATATGGTCCGGCCTGTTCCGGATTTCGGCTGAATCCGGCCAGACCCTGCAGGCGCAGATCCGCCAAGCCATCGTGGCCGCCATCCTGGACCGACAGATCGCCGCTTCGATGCCGCTTCCCTCCTGCCGGATCCTGGCCGAGAAACTCGGCGTGGCGCGCGGAACCGTGGTTCTCGCCTTCCAGCAGCTCGTCGACCAGGGTTTCCTGGTGGCGCGCGAACGGCGCGGCCATTTCGTCAATCCAGACGTGCTGGCGACGCCGGCCAAGCCGCATCAGAAGGCGCCTGACCAGGCCAATGAGATCGACTGGAAGGCGCGCCGGCAGATCGCCGCCAGCGACATGCCGCCGCCGGCCAAGCACGAAAACTGGATCAAGTCGTCCTACCCCTTCGTCTATGGCCAGTTCGACCCGGCGCTGTTCCCGACCGCCGAATGGCGCGAGTGCAACCGCATGGCGCTGGCCGTGCTCGAGATCCGCAACTGGGCGTCCGACATGGTCGATCGTGACGATCCGCTCTTGATCGAGCAGATCCAGGCGCGGCTCCTGCCCCGGCGCGGCATCTTCGCCAATCCCGACGAGATCATCGTCACGCTGGGCGCCCAGAACGCGCTCTACATGCTGGCTTCGCTGTTGATGACCAAGGGCTCGAAGGTGGCAATGGAAGACCCGGGCTACCCCGACGCGCGCTCGATCTTCCGCCTTGCGGGCGCCGAGATCCAGCCTGTGCCGGTCGACCAGTCCGGCATCGTAACCTCTTCTATCCCCAATGATTCCGGCTTCGTGTTCGTCACGCCCAGCCATCATTGCCCGACCATGGTGCCGTTGTCGGCCGAGCGGCGGCAGGATCTGCTGGCACGTGCCAACCGTCACAACCAGATCATCATCGAGGACGGCTATGACAGCCAGCTACTCGACGAGGCGCCGCAGCAGGCATTGAAGAGCCTCGATCGCTCCGGCCGCGTCGTCTATGTCGGCTCGATGTCGAAAACGCTGGCTCCAGGCCTGCGGCTTGGCTACATCGTCGCGTCGGCTGGACTAATCGCGGAACTCAGGGCATTGCGCCGTTTCATGCTGCGCCATCCGCCGGCCAACAATCAGCGCGCCGTGGCGCTGTTCCTGTCGCTCGGCCATCACGAGGCCCTGGTGCGGCGTCTGTCGAGCGCCTTTGACGAGCGGCGCAAGCGTCTGGTCCATGCGATTTCCGCTTTCCTGCCGGAATGGCGTTCGACCGATTCGGCCGGCGGCACGTCGCTCTGGCTCGAGGGGCCGCGGGGCACCGATTCCCGTGGTTTGGCCGAGGCCGCCGCCTCACGCAGCGTCATCATCGAGCCGGGAGACCGCTTCTTCGACCGCACCGAAAAGCCTTCGCGTTTCATGCGGTTGGGCATTTCCTCGATCGCGCTGCAGCACATCGAGCCCGGCATCCGCGAGCTCGCCACCGCGGCCGGACGCAGGCCGGCGGCTGCCTGATCCATCCACCCGATGCTTGGACCAGAACCCCAAAGGCGGCTCCGGTTCCTTTAGCTCTGGCACATGCACCCGAACAGGCTGGCCCATAGGCTGTGCCAAAGCCGGCGGCATAGTCGTGGCACAAAGGGGAAGAAGCAGCCGATGGTGGACCAACCGCCGCCCTGCTTCTGAGAAAGCTGGAGTGTCTCCATGTCAGTGGTTCTTGAAAAGCAGGAAGCGGCGGCGGATCAGCGCTCGCGCCGCTCCGGTGGACGCGAAGCGCGCCGCGCCATGCGGGCCGCGCCGCTCGCCGACGACATCAGGCCGGTGCGCGCCGGCCTCGAGGGCGGCAGCTACGGGCCCTTGCGTGGGAACGATCAGGAGCGCATCCACGAGGCCGTGCTGACGCTGCTGGAGACGGTCGGCTTCGCCAATGCCATCCCTTCCTGCATCGAGGCACTGACCAAGGTCGGCGCCACCCATGGCGATGATGGCCGCATCCGTTTTCCGCGCGCGCTGGTGCTCGACACCATCAAGAAGGCAGCGCGCAATTTCACCTTGCACGGCCAGGACCCGAAACACGACATGGTGATCCAGGGCAAGCGCGTGCACTACGGCACGGCGGGTGCCGCCGTGCATCTGGTCGATGTGGAGAAGCGTGAATATCGCGAATCGCTGCTGCAGGACATCTATGACGCGGCCCGCATCGTCGAGGGGCTCGACAACATCCATTTCTTCCAGCGGCCGATGGTGCCGCGCGACATTCCCGATCCGCTCGAAATGGACTTCAACACGCTCTATGCCTGCGTGATGGGCACGTCCAAGCATGTCGGCACCTCGTTCACGGTGCGCGAGAACGTGCAACCGGCGCTGGAGATGCTCTATGCCATCGCCGGCGGCGAGGAGAATTTCCGCGCCCGGCCTTTCGTTTCGAACTCCAACTGCTTCGTCGTGCCGCCGATGAAGTTCGCCGAGGACGCGTGCGGCGTGCTCGAGGCCTGTGTCGAGGGCGGCATCCCGATCCTGCTTCTGTCGGCTGGCCAGGCCGGTGCGACCGCCCCGGCGGCGATTACCGGCGCGGTCGTGCAGGCGGTGGCCGAAGTGCTGGCCGGTCTGGTTTATGTCAACGCCATCAAGCCGGGACACCCGGCGATCTTCGGCACCTGGCCGTTCGTGTCGGATCTGAGGACCGGCGCCATGTCGGGCGGCTCGGCCGAGCAGGCGGTGCTGACCGCTGCCTGCGCGCAGATGGCGCAGTTCTACGATTTGCCCGGCGGCTCGGCCGCCGGCATGACGGATTCGAAACTGCCCGACATCCAGTCCGGCTATGAAAAAGGCATCACCGACGTGATGGCCGGCCTTGCCGGGCTCAACCTGGTCTACGAATCGGCCGGCATGCATGCCTCGCTGCTCGGCTTCTGCCTGGAAAGCCTGATCATCGACAATGACATGCTCGGACATTGCCTGCGCTGCGTCCGCGGCATCGAGGTGACCGATGAGGCGCTGTCGATCGACACCATCGCCGAAGTCTGCCTGAAGGGACCGGGCCATTATCTCGGCAACGAGCAGACGCTTCGGCTGATGCAAACCGAGTATTTCTATCCGGCTGTCGGCGACCGGTTTTCGCCGAAGGAATGGAACGAAAAGGGCCGGCCCGACATATTGCAGCGCGCGATCATCGAGAAGAAGCGCGTCCTTGCCGAACGCTTCCCGCGCCATGTGCCGAAGCTGCTCGACGACAGGCTGCGCGCGCGCTTCGGCGACATGATCAAGCTGCCGCGCGCCAATATGGGCGGCTGAGCCTCGTCAAAGCAGTCAGTCGGCGCCCAGGCCGTAGCGTTCAACGACTTCGGCGTTGATCAGCTTGGCGTGCAGCGTCATCAACACGATCCGGGCGTCGAAACTGTCGCCGGCCTCGACCGCGTCCTCGATACGGCGCTCCACGTCCTGCCGCTGCTGCAAGCCGTGGGAGCGCTCGAACGTCTCCGGTCCGGCAACGCAGTAGCTGAACAGTCGCGCCACATCCGGGTAGGCCTGTGGCGGCGGCTCGTCGGACCAGCGATCCTTCATCAGATTGACGAGGGTGAGTTTCACCCCCTCCGGCACAAGCGCGGGATGAAGGTCGGCGTCACGCAATGCCGCATCAAGCTGCCTCAGATCGCCCGATCGTCCGAACATGCCAAGGAAACCGAGGGAAGAGCGTCGCTGCGCCATGATGTTCCAATCCGTTTCCAACCACTTAAATGGTCGGCGAGCGGAATACAAAGGCAGGCGAGCCTCTATCCCCTCGCCGCCAGCAGCAAGACACCGGCAAGGGCCGATCCGGCGAGCGTCGGCAGCACGCCGATCTTCAGCCTCAGGATGGCGATCATCGCGGCGCAGGAAAGCAGCGCCGCCCGCCAGTCGATCGACGAAAGCACCGGGACATTCATGCCGAGACCCATCGCGTGCACCTCGCGGAAAACGACGTGCAAGGCAAACCAAAGTGCGAGGTTCATGACGACGCCGACAACAGCGGCGGTGATCGCCCCCAACGCGGCCGACAACACCCTGTTGCCGCGCAAGGCCTCGATGTAGGGCGCGCCAAGGAATATCCAGAAGAAACACGGCGTGAACGTCACCCACAAAGTCAGCAGCGCGCCAAGCGATCCGCCAAGCAACGGGTTCAGTGACCCGGCGTGACGGAACGCGGCGATGAAGCCGACGAACTGCAACACCAGGATGAGTGGACCAGGCGTGGTCTCGGCAAGCCCAAGACCATCGACCATCTCACCGGGCGCGAGCCAGCCGAAGGACTGGACAGCCGCCTGCGCGACATAGGCAAGCACCGCATAGGCACCACCGAAGGTGACGACCGCCATCAGACTGAAGAACCGGCCTATCTCCGTCCACACGCTGGCGGAGCCAGTGAACCACCAGATAACAAGAACCGGTCCGAGCCAGATCGGCAGCCAGATCGCGACAGTGCGCGGCGCATGCCATCTGGTCGGTTCGACATGGGTCAGTTCGCCGCGCTCGAACATCAGGTCGACGGCTCCCTTGATGTCGGCAACATCGCCCTTGCCGTGCGCGGCGCCGGAAAACAGGCCGGGAACAACGCGGTCTCCCAGCCATCCTGTCAGGCCCGCGAGCAGGATGATGAGCGGAAACGGCACATTTAACGCATAGATGGCGAAGAAGGCGGCAACCGCGATCGACACCATGGCGGGGTTTTTCAGCGCACGCCGTCCGATGCGGATCACCGCCTCGATGACGATGGCAAGCACCGCCGCCTTCACCCCGAGGAACAGTGCCGCGACGAGCGGCATGTCGCCATAGAGCACGTAGAGACTACTCAAGACGAGCATGACGAGCGCGCCCGGTAGGACGAACAGGATGCCGGCGACAAGGCCACCGATCGTCCTGTGCAGCAGCCAGCCGATATAGATGGCGAGTTGCTGGGCTTCCGGGCCGGGCAGCAGCATGCAGTAATTCAGTGCATGCAGGAAACGCTGTTCACCGATCCAGCGTCGTTCCTCGACCAGTTCCTTGTGCATCAGCGCGATCTGCCCTGCCGGCCCGCCGAAGCTGAGCAGCCCGATCTCCGCCCAGACCTTCACGGCTTCGGCAAGGGTCGGTGCCGCCGGCGCTTCGGCGTTCCCCGACCTGTGTGCAGGCACAACGGCGCTCATGACGGTTTACCTGCACCGGGCCAATTGTGCGTTTCCTCGGTGGCATCACGGCACCAGCGGAAGAACGCATCGTAGAGCAGCATGCCTGCTTCCAGTTGCTCCAGATCGTCGCGAAACATCCGCGACAGGCCAAGCGAGGCAGCCAGAAAGCCGGCGGCCTGGGGCACCAGATCGAGACTTGCAGTGTCGGCCGCGCGCACAATCACCGCAAGGCGATCGAGTGCGGCGGATTCCAGGCCGAATTCCTCGATCATCGTATCGAAGGTGCAGCGTTCGCCACGATGGCTCCAGAACACGTTGTCGATGTCGAACGGCTCGGCCTGAAAGCGGTCGGCCACGGCAGGCACTTCGGCCGCCTCGACGAACAGGAAGACAGGGCGAGGATCGATGAAACGCCGGATCAGCCAGGGGCAGGCGATGCGGTCGACCTTGGGGCGGGCGCGCGTCACCCAGACCGTGCGGCCCTTTTCGTCGCGCGGCGGCAATTTGTCGGTGCGGACCAGAAGCGCGTCCGCATCGCGCCAGGCTTCGAAGCCACCTTCGAGGGTTTCGGCGGGAATCCCCCCGTGGCGCAGCCATGCGGCTACACCTTGCGAGAGTTTCCGGCCTTTCTGGCAGACCACCACCACGGGCTTGCCGGCGAAGTCGGATGCCCACGTCGAAACGGTTTTGAAATCGCGACGGACCGAGGCCGGCAGCAGGCGCGGATCGGCGTCGAAATCCTCATCAATGCGGACGTCGACGATTGCAGGCGCGCCCGGCAGGCCGACCAGCCGGGAGAGTTGCGATACGGTGATAGCGGTTGTTGACGGCATGGCGTCCACCTCCTGATAGAGAAGCCTGGACGCGAACGTTGGGCTGACGCCTCACGGGGTCGTCGCGATGCACCCCTTGGCGTGATCGTGGATTTGTTGGGCACGCTTGTCAAGGATGGTGACCGGTCTCGAACCACGGTCAGGACGCACAATGCCAAATGGAAGAACGGCTGGCGGCCTGATTGATCAAGCTGCCAGCCGTCGATCCGATGTCAGTGATTGTCCCCGGAGCAATCAATGATTGTCCCTGGGAACGCCGCTGGTATGGGCGACGTCCAGGTATTTCACGGCCGGCTTCAGAACCATCCCTTCGGAGAACTGGTCGACCATGCCGCGCTGGATCTCCTGCCACGGCGTCTGGTGCTTGGGGTAGTGATAGCCGCCATCGCTCTCCAGCTCGGCGCGCCGCCTGGCAAGCTCTTCATCGCTGATCAGCATGTTGGCGGTGGCCTTGCGCAAGTCGATGCGCACGCGGTCGCCCGTCTTGAGCAGCGCCAGTCCGCCGCCGATCGCGGCTTCCGGCGAGGCGTTGAGGATCGATGGCGAGCCCGACGTGCCCGACTGGCGGCCGTCGCCGATGCAGGCCAGCGAGTGGATGCCCTTCTTGATGAGATAGGCCGGCGGCTGCATGTTGACGACCTCGGCGCCGCCGGGATAGCCGACCGGGCCGGCGCCGCGCATGAACAGGATGGTGTGCTCGTCGATGCCTTGCGCCGGATCGTCGATGCGAGCGTGGTAGTCCTCCGGACCGTCGAAGACCATGGCGTTGCCCTCGAAGGCTTCCGGGTCGTTGGGGTTGGACAGATAGCGCTCGCGGAATTCCGGCGAGATGCCGCTCATCTTCATGATCGCGGAATCGAACAGATTGCCCTTGAAATTGATGAAGCCGGCATTGGTCTTGAGCGGTTTGTCGACACTGTGGATGACGTCGGCGTTTTCGTTTGCGACACCCTTGCAATTGTCGCCGATCGATTTGCCGTTGACGGTCATGGCTTCAGGATAGGGCAGCAGCCCGGCCTTCATCAGTTCGGCAACCACGGCCGGCACGCCGCCGGCATGATGATAGTCCTCGCCCAGATACTCGCCGGACGGCTGCAGATTGACGATGAGGGGCACTTTGAGGCCGACCTTCTGCCAGTCGTCATTGTCGAGCGGCACGCCGAGATGGCGGGCGATGGCATTGAGATGGATCGGTGCGTTGGTGGAGCCACCGATCGCCGAATTGACGACGATGGCGTTCTCGAAGGCCTTGCGCGTCATGATGTCTGATGGCTTCAGATCCTCATGCACCATGTCGACGATGCGCTTTCCCGTCTCGTAGGCGATCTGGCCGCGCTCACGGTATGGCGCGGGGATGGCGGCCGAGCCCGGCAGCTGCATGCCGAGCGCCTCGGCCAGGGAATTCATCGTGGTGGCGGTACCCATGGTGTTGCAGTAGCCGGTGGAGGGCGCCGAGGAGGCGACGATGTCCATGAACTCGTCATAATTGATCTCGCCGGCCGACAGGCGCTGGCGCGATTCCCAGACGATGGTGCCGGACCCGGTGCGCTTGCCCTTGTGCCAGCCGTTGAGCATCGGGCCGACCGACAGCGCGATGGCGGGAATGTTGACGGTGGCCGCCGCCATGAGCAGCGCCGGCGTGGTCTTGTCGCAGCCGATGGTGAGCACGACGCCATCGAGCGGATAGCCGTAGAGCACCTCGACCAGGCTGAGATAAGCAAGGTTGCGGTCAAGGGCCGCGGTCGGGCGCTTGCCGGTCTCCTGGATCGGATGGCAGGGGAACTCGAAAGGGATGCCGCCCATCGAGACGATGCCTTCGCGCACGCGCTTGGCGAGCTCGATATGGTGCCGGTTGCAAGGCGACAGATCAGAGCCGGTCTGGGCAATGCCGATCAGCGGCTTGCCCGACATCAGTTCGGCGCGGGTCAGCCCGTAGTTCAGGTAACGCTCCAGATAGAGCGCCGTCATTCCCGGATTATCGGGATTGTCGAACCACTCCTGCGAGCGAAATTTCTTCTTTCCTGTGGGGGCGCCAGCCATCATGGTCTCCGTATTTGTATGACAAATCGATATGACAACGCGCGGATGCAGGCAAGGGGCACGCGCGATCTGAATCCGGACTTTGGTGCGATAGACATGTATCGGGCCGCGCGCTAGGACCAATCGACATCAATTGCACGGGAGGTCTTGATGGCTTTGGTGATCGAAGGCGAGGAACGCATCGCGGCGCCCGTCCAGAAAGTATGGGAAGCTCTGAACGACCCGGCGGTGCTCAAGGAGAGCATTCCCGGTTGCCAGAGCCTGGAGAAGACGTCGGACACCGAGATGGCGGCGACGGTCGTGCTGAAGATCGGACCGATCAAGGCGACCTTCAATGGCGAGGTGACGCTAAAGAACCTCAAGCCACCGCATTCCTACACGATCCAGGGCGAAGGCAAGGGCGGCATCGCCGGCTTCGCCAAGGGCGGCGCCGACGTGACGCTGACGGCGGATGGGCCGAACGCCACGGTGCTCAGATATGCCGCCAAGGCCGAAGTCGGCGGCAAGATCGCCCAGCTCGGCAGCCGGCTGATCGAGTCGACGTCGAAAAAACTGGCCGGGCAGTTCTTTTCGACATTTGGCGAGAAGGTCGGCGGCTGACCATCCTCCCGGGAGGTCACTCGAAGACGATGCTCGGCACCGCCGCTTCGGCCGCGCCGCGCTCTTCATTGACCCTGTCCCAGACCTTGGCGGCGATGTCGCGATAGGTTTTCGCCGCGGCGCCGTCGGGCTTCGAGACGACCACCGGCGCCCCGGCATCCGAGCTTTCGCGGATGCCCATTTCCAGCGGCACTTCGCCGAGGAAGGTGACGCCGAGGCGTTCGGCTTCGCGGCGCGCGCCGCCATGGCCGAAAATGTCGTAGCGCTTGCCGGTGTCCGGCGCGATGAAATAGCTCATGTTCTCGACGATGCCGAGCAGCGGCACGTCGACCTTCTTGAACATGTTCAGCCCCTTGCGGGCATCGATGAGGGCCAGGTCCTGCGGCGTCGAGACGATGACGGCGCCGGCCAGCGGCACCTGCTGCGCCATGGTCAATTGCGCATCGCCGGTGCCGGGCGGCATGTCGACCACAAGCACGTCGAGCCGGCCCCATTCAACCTCGCGCAGCATCTGTGTGAGTGCCGACATCACCATCGGCCCGCGCCAGATCATCGGCGTTTCCTCATCGACGAGGAAGCCCATCGACATCACCTTGAGGCCGTAATTCTCCATCGGCTTGAGGATCTTGCCGTCAACCGTCTGCGGCCGGCCATGGATGTCGAGCAGCTTGGGCATGGACGGGCCGTAGATGTCCGCATCGAGCACGCCGACCCGCAAGCCATTGGCGGCAAGGCCAAGCGCCAGGTTGACGGCGGTGGTCGACTTGCCGACGCCGCCCTTGCCGGAAGCAACCGCTATGATCGCCTCGATGCCGGGCACGCCGCGCTTGCCCTGGCTGTGCGAAGCGGGGGCATGCGGAGCGGAACGTGGTGCGGCGGGCGGAGCCGGCCTGGGCGCGGGACGCGTCGGAACAGGCGCCTCCATGCCGCCGCCCTTCTTTTCCGCCGTCAACGCGACAACGGCACCGGCAACACCTGGAATTGCCTTGACGACACGTTCGGCGGCGGCGCGCAGCGGCTCCATCTCCTGCGCCCTGGCGGCGGGAACGGTGATCGAGAAGAACACTTTCGAATCGGCGATGAAAATCTCGGAAACCATGCCGAGGTCGACGATGTTGCCGGTGAAATCCGGCCCATTGACCGTCTTCAGACGCTCGGTGACGATTTCCTTGGTGACGGACATGATTTTATCCTGGCGTTGGGCTGCCGCTCAGATAGTGCAGATTGAAGCCGACTCCAAGCGCCACGATGCCTGCGGTCAACCCGTCAGGTTGACGGCGAGATAGGTAAGAGCCGAAATCGCCGCCGTCGCCGGCAAGGTAATGATCCAGGCGATGACGATGTTACCGGCGATGCCCCAGCGCACCGCCGAGACGCGGCGGGCAGCACCGACGCCTATGATGGCACCGGTGATCGTATGCGTGGTCGATACGGGAACGCCGAGCCAGGTGGCGGCGAACAGCGTGATGGCGCCGCCGGTTTCGGCGCAAAAGCCCTGCATCGGATTGAGCCGGGTGATCTTCGAACCCATCGTGTGGACGATCCGCCAGCCACCGAACAGCGTGCCGAGCGCCAGTGCCGACTGGCAGGTGAGGACAACCCAGAGCGGCACGTAGAATTTCTCGCCGAGCATGCCTTGCGAATAAAGCAGCACGGCGATGATGCCCATGGTCTTCTGCGCATCGTTGCCGCCGTGCCCGAGCGAATAGAGCGAGGCGGAAAAGAACTGCAGGACGCGAAAGGTGCTGTCGACGGCGAACGGCGTCTGGCGCACGAACAGCCACGAAACCACCAGGATCAGGACAAGCGCCAGGACAAAACCGGTCGCCGGCGAGAGCACGATCGCGGCGACCGTCTTGCCGAGTCCCGACCAGACGATGGCACCGATGCCCGCCTTGGCAACCCCGGCGCCGACCAGCCCGCCGATCAGCGCGTGCGAGCTGCTCGAAGGGATGCCGGCAATCCAGGTGACGATGTTCCAGACAATGGCGCCGACGAGAGCCGAGAAGATCACCGCCGGCGTGACGATGCTGACATCGACGATGCCTTTCCCCACGGTCTCGGCGACATGCAGGCCGAAGAACATGAAGGCGATGAAATTGAAGAAGGCTGCCCACAGCACCGCATATTGCGGCCTGAGTACGCGCGTGGAGACGATTGTGGCGATGGAATTGGCCGCATCGTGCAGGCCGTTGAGAAAATCGAAGAACAGCGCGACGGCGACAAGGCCGGCCAGCAGGGGGAAGGCGATCGCGACGTCCATCGCCTAGACGTTCTCTATCACGATGCCGCTGATCTCGTTGGCGACGTCCTCGAAGCGATCGACCACCTTCTCCAGCTGACCATAGATTTCCGAGCCGATCAGGTAGGCCATCGCGTCACCGCGGCCGTGGCGCCTGAACAGATCCTTGAGGCCCTGCTCATGCAAGTCGTCGGCCCGGCCCTCGGCGCGCATGACTTCCTCGGCGAGAACGTTCAGGCGGGCGCTGTTGGCGCCGACCTTGGCGAGCAGCGGGATCGCCTCCGCGACCAGCCGCGCTGCGTCGACGATGACGGCGCCCATTTCCTGCATCAGCGGATCGAACTCCCGCTTCTCGAACAGCCTTACCGTCTTGACGGTCTTGTGCATCATGTCGATGGCATCATCCATCGACTGGATCAGATCCTTGATGTCGCCGCGATCGAAAGGGGTGATGAAGGAGCGTCGCACGGCGAGCAGGACTTCCGCGGTGACGTGATCGGCCTCGTCCTCGAGATCGACGATCTTCTGGCACCAGCGATCGATGTCCTTGCCCTGGAGAAGCTGCTGCAGCGCCTCCGCGCCGCCGACCACCGTGCGGGAATGCCGCTCGAACAGGTCGAAGAAACGATCTTCGCGTGGCAGCAGCTTGTGAAACCAGCCCAGCATGTCAGTCTCCCATCGCGCCCGGCCCACGACCGTTTCATTGACATAACGCCGCGCGAAGCCGCGGGAAACAGTAAGCCGGCTGAAAGATGTGGATGCGAAACGATTGCGCATACCGCTTGCGGCAAAGGACGATTTCCCCGAGCCTGTGCGCGACGACCGGAAAGATAGCATGATCGACAAACTCGAATTCTTCATCGCGCTGGCCAAGGAAGAGCATTTCGGCCGGGCGGCGGAAGCATGCGGCGTGACCCAGCCGACCCTGTCGGCCGGCATCAAACAGCTGGAGGGGCAGCTCGGCGTCATGCTGGTCAACCGCGGGTCGCGTTTCCAGGGGCTGACGCCGGAGGGCAAGCAGGTGCTGGTCTGGGCGCGCCGCATCGTCGGCGATTCGAGGACCATGCGCGAGGAGATGCGGGCGGCGCGGCACGGCCTTTCCGGCCGCATCCGCATCGCCGCCATTCCGACCGCGCTCGCCATGGTGGCGCGGCTGACGACGCCGTTTCGCGAAAAGCACCCGGGCGTCACCTTCTCGGTGCTGTCGCGCACTTCGATCGAGGTGCTGTCGTTGCTCGGCAATTTCGACATCGATGCCGGCATTACCTATCTCGACAACGAGCCGCTTGGGCGGGTGACCAGCGTACCGCTCTACGACGAGCGCTATCAATTGATCACAGCCATAGGCAACCCTTATTCGGATCGCGACAAAGTGTCATGGGCCGAGATCAGTCAGCTGCCGCTGTGCCTCCTCACGCCTGACATGCAGAACCGCCGCCTCATCGACCAGCATCTGGCCGAGGCCGGCGTGCAGGTGCGGCCGACGCTCGAATCCAATTCGATGATTGTGCTGTTCTCGCATATCCGCACCGGCAAATGGTCGTCGATCATGCCGCTCAACCTCGCGGAAACATTCGGCTTTTCGGAGCCGATCCGGGCCATTCCAATCGTCGAGCCGGATGCCAGCCATACGGTCGGCCTGGTGGCCGCGCCGCGCGAACCGCACACGCCGCTGGTGCAGGCGCTGCTGGACGAGGCAATGGCGCTGGCAGACGATTTCCGCGCCCATCGCTAGTTTAGACACGGTGAGCTGACCGTCATCGATAGAAGATTTCTATCGAGCAACGGATCAGCTTTATTGATTTCGCGGGTTTCCTCTGTTTTTGTAACGACTTAGCGCTCGAGCGCTACCGACCAGGGAGGGCGCTGCTTGACGATGCAGCCTGCAAGTACCGAGATCGTATCGCGCACGGCCGCGATTATCCACGAGCTGAAAGGCCTCGAAGGCCCGCTGCTGCCGATCCTCCATGGCATCCAGGAAGAATTCGGGCATGTGCCGCAGGACGCCGTGCCCGTCATCGCCGATGAACTGAACTTGTCCAGGGCCGAGGTGCATGGCGTCGTGACCTTTTATCATGACTTCCGTGCGCGGCCGGCCGGTCGGCACGTGCTCAAGCTGTGCCAGGCGGAAGCCTGCCAGTCGATGGGTTCGGATGCGGTGGCCGCCAGGGTCAAGCAGCTGCTCGGCATCGATTTCCATGAGACGACCCGCGATGGATCGGTCACGCTTGAGCCGGTCTATTGCCTCGGGCTTTGCGCCTGTTCGCCGTCGGCGATGCTGGACGGCGAGGTGATCGGGCGGCTCGATGACGACAAGATCGACGAGATCGTTGCCGAGGTGCGCTCATGATCCCCCGCATCTACATTCCCGGCGATTCCGGCGCGCTGGCGCTCGGCGCGGAAAAGGTCGCCAACGCCATTCGCGCTGAACTCGCCGAACGCGGCATCGAGGCCAAGATCGTGCGCAACGGGTCGCGCGGCGCCTATTTCCTCGAGCCCATGGTCGAGGTGGCGACCGCCAACGGCCGTGTCGCCTACGGACCGGTCAAGACGTCGGACGTCAAGAGCCTGTTCGATAGCGGCTTCCTCACCGGCGGCCATCACAAGCGCTGGCTGGGCGCGCCGGACAAGATTCCTTTCCTGGCCAAGCAGACCAGGCTGACCTTTGCGCGCTGCGGTATCAACGACCCGTTGTCGCTCGACGCCTACAAGTCGCTCGGCGGGCTGAAAGGCCTGCAGAACGCGCTGGCCATGGCGCCCGCCGATGTCGTCAAGCAGGTTACCGAGTCGGGCCTGCGCGGCCGTGGCGGCGCGGGTTTCCCGACAGGCATCAAATGGAAGACGGTGCTGGATACGGCGGGAGACCAAAAATACATCGTCTGCAACGCCGATGAAGGCGACAGCGCCACCTTCGCCGACCGCATGATCATGGAGGGCGATCCCTTCGTGCTGATCGAAGGCATGACGATCGCCGGTGTCGCGACCGGCGCCACCAAGGGTTTCGTCTATATCCGCTCGGAATATCCGCATGCGGTGGCGACGATGAACAAGGCCGTCGAGATCGCCCGCAAGGCAGGCGTGCTCGGCGTCAACGTGATGGGTTCACCCAACGCCTTCGACATGGAAATCCGTGTTGGTGCCGGCGCCTATGTCTGCGGCGAGGAAACATCGCTGCTCAACAGCCTCGAAGGCAAGCGCGGCGTCGTGCGCGCCAAGCCGCCGCTGCCGGCGATCCAGGGTCTGTTCGGCAAGCCGACGGTGATCAACAATGTCATCTCGCTGGCTTCAGTCCCTATCATCATGGACAAGGGGGCGGCGTTCTACAAGGATTTCGGCATGGGCCGCTCGCGCGGCACGATCCCGATCCAGATCGCCGGCAACGTCAAGCATGGCGGCCTGTTCGAGACGGCCTTCGGCCTGACGCTGGGCGAGATCGTCGACGATATCGGCGGCGGCACCGCCACTGGCCGGCCGGTGAAGGCCGTGCAGGTCGGCGGCCCGCTCGGCGCCTATTTCCCGCGCTCGCTGTTCGACACCGCCTTCGACTACGAAGCCTTTGCCGCCAAGGACGGGCTGATCGGACATGCCGGCATCACCGTGTTCGACGATACGGCCGACATGCTGAAGCAGGCGCGCTTCGCCATGGAGTTCTGCGCCATCGAAAGCTGCGGCAAGTGCACGCCCTGCCGCATCGGCTCGACGCGTGGGGTGGAGACCATCGACCGGCTCGCCGCCGGCATCGAGCCGGAAAAGAACCTCGCTCTGGTCACCGATCTCTGCAACACGATGAAGTTCGGATCGCTCTGCGCGCTGGGTGGTTTCACGCCCTACCCGGTGATGAGCTCGATCACCCATTTCCCCGAGGATTTCAAGCCCGCGCCTGCGCGCGTGGCTGCTGAATAGGAGCTGGCAGATGAACATCAAGGCCGACTTCCCGATACTCATCGAAGAACTCGACTACGGGACCCCGGAATCGAAGGCGCAAAAGCAGGTCACGCTGGTCGTGGACGGCCGCAGCATCAGCGTGCCGGAAGGCACCTCGATCATGCGGGCGGCGATGGAAGGCGGGGTTGAGATCCCGAAGCTCTGCGCCACCGACATGCTGGACTCGTTCGGCTCGTGCCGTGTCTGCCTGGTCGAGATCGAAGGACGCGGCGGCACGCCGGCGTCCTGCACGACGCCGGTCGGCGAAGGCATGGTGGTGCGCACACAATCCGACCGGCTCGACGCCATCCGTCGCGGCGTCATGGAACTCTACGTCTCCGACCATCCGACCGGCTGGAACGAGAAGGCCGGAACCGGCGCCAGCGAGTTCGACGCGGTGGCGAAGTCGGTCGGCCTGACAGAGAACCGCTACGGCATCGAGGGCCGCAACCACGTCAAGCAGGAAGATGGCGTGGCGCCCGGCCATGGTTCGCTGGCGGTCGATTATATCGCCCGCGACGAATCCAACCCCTATTTCACCTATGATCCGGCACAGTGCATCGTCTGCTCGCGCTGCGTGCGCGCCTGCGAGGAGGTGCAAGGCACCTTCGCCCTGACGATCGAGGGCCGCGGTTTTGAGTCGCGCATGGTTGCCGGCATGCATGAGGACTTCATCGCCTCCGAATGCGTGTCCTGCGGTGCCTGCGTGCAGGCCTGCCCGACGGATGCGCTGCGTGAGAAGACCGTGCTCGAGAAGGGCATGCCCGAGCGCTCCGCCGTCACCACCTGCGCCTATTGCGGCGTCGGCTGCTCGTTCAAGGCCGAGGTGAAGGGCGACGAAGTCATCCGCATGATGCCCTACAAGGAAGGCAAGGCGAACCATGGCCATTCCTGCGTGAAGGGCCGTTTCGCCTATGGCTACGCCACCCACAAGGACCGCATCCTGTCGCCGATGATCCGGGAAAAGGTCAGCGATCCCTGGCGTGAAGTGAGCTGGGAAGAGGCAATCGCCCATACGGCCAAGGAATTCCGCCGGATCCAGTACCAGTATGGACGCACCGCGATCGGCGGTATCACCTCGTCGCGCTGCACGAACGAAGAGACCTATCTCGTGCAGAAGATGGTCCGGCAGGGCTTCCGCAACAACAATGTCGACACCTGCGCACGCGTCTGCCATTCGCCGACCGGCTATGGGCTCGGCCAGACCTATGGCACCTCGGCCGGCACGCAGGATTTCGATTCCGTCGAGTTCACCGACGTCGCCGTCATCATCGGCGCCAATCCGGCTTCCGCCCATCCGGTCTTCGCCTCTCGGCTGAAGAAGCGTCTGCGCCAGGGCGCCAAGCTGATCGTGCTCGATCCGCGCCGCACCGAAATGGTGAAATCGGCACATGTCGAAGCGGATTATCATCTGCCGCTGAAGCCCGGCACCAATGTCGCGGTGCTGACGGCGCTGGCCCATGTCATCGTCACCGAGGGCCTTTTCAACGAAGCCTTCATCCGCGAACGCTGCGACTGGACGGAGTTCCAGGACTGGGCGTCGTTCGTCGCCTTGCCGGAAAACAGCCCCGAAACCGTCGGCAAGCTTTCCGGCGTCGATCCCGAGCTGATCCGTGGCGCTGCCCGGCTCTACGCCAAGGGCGGCAATGGCGCGATCTATTACGGCCTCGGCGTCACCGAGCACAGCCAGGGCTCGACCACCGTCATGGCGATCGCCAACCTTGCGATGGCGACAGGCAATATTGGCCGCCCAGGCGTCGGCGTGAACCCGCTGCGCGGCCAGAACAACGTGCAGGGTTCGTGCGACATGGGGTCCTTCCCGCATGAACTGCCGGGCTATCGCCACATCTCCGGGGAAGCCGTGCGCGACATCTATGAAAGCCTGTGGGGCGTGAAGCTCGACGACGAACCTGGCCTGCGCATCCCCAACATGCTGGATGCCGCCGTCGACGGCTCGTTCAAGGGCATCTACATCCAGGGCGAGGACATCCTGCAGTCCGATCCCGACACCAAGCATGTCGCCGCCGGCCTTGCGGCGATGGAATGCGTGGTCGTGCACGACCTGTTCCTGAACGAGACGGCGAACTACGCGCACGTCTTCCTGCCGGGTTCGACCTTCCTGGAGAAGGACGGAACCTTCACCAATGCCGAGCGCCGCATCAACATGGTGCGCAAGGTCCTGGAGCCGAAGGCACGCTACGCCGACTGGGAAGCAACGCAGGAGCTCGCCCGCGCGATCGGGCTGGACTGGAACTATGAGCATCCCTCGCAGATCATGGACGAGATCGCCAAGACAACGCCAAGCTTCGCCGGCGTCTCCTTCGAGTTGCTCGACCGTGTCGGGTCGGTGCAATGGCCCTGCAACGAGAAGGCTCCGCTCGGCACGCCGATCATGCATGTCGATGGTTTCGTGCGCGGCAAGGGCAAGTTCATCCGCACCGAATATGTGGCGACGGACGAGAGAACCGGGCCACGCTTCCCGCTGCTTTTGACCACCGGCCGCATCCTCAGCCAGTACAATGTCGGCGCGCAGACGCGGCGTACCGACAACGTCATGTGGCACTCGGAAGACCGGCTGGAGATCCATCCGCACGATGCCGAGAACCGCGGCCTGCGCGATGGCGACTGGGTGCGGCTGACCAGCCGTTCCGGCGAAACGACGCTGCGCGCGCTGATTACCGACCGGGTGTCGCCGGGCGTGGTCTACACGACGTTCCACCATCCCGACACGCAGGCCAACGTCATCACCACCGACTTCTCCGACTGGGCGACCAACTGTCCCGAATACAAGGTCACCGCCGTGCAAGTCGGTGCCTCCAACGGGCCGTCGGAATGGCAACGCGAGTACGATGAACAGGCAAAAAACAGCCGCCGCATCGCCTCGCTGCAAGCGGCGGAGTAACCTTGGCCGCGCGCCGCAAAGCAACGACTGAGATATCGCGGCTGGCGCACCGTGCCAGTGGCACGGCTGCGGCCAACCGCATGGTGCCGGAGGAGACGCCGGTGGCATTCTCCTTCGCCGGCACCACGCATGCGGTAATGATGGCAAGCCCGGCCGACTTCGAGGATTTCGCGCTCGGCTTCTCGCTGACCGAAGGCATCATTGCTTCCCCTGAAGAGATCGAGGCGATCGAGGTCGAGGATCATGGCGCCGGAATCGATATCCAGATCCGGCTGAAGGACCTTGCCAATACGCGCTTCGAGGCGCGGCGCCGCAGGCTTGCCGGGCCGGTCGGCTGCGGGTTGTGCGGCATTGAATCCATCGAGGAAGCACTGCGGTCGGCTGACGCCGTTGGTGCGTCAAAACTTACGCTTGATGCCGATGACATCGTGCGCTCCGTCAGGCTGTTGTCGAAGGTGCAGCCGCTGCACACGGAAACCGGAGCCGTGCATGCCGCCGGCTTCTACATCCCGGGCAAGGGCGTCGTGATGGCACGCGAGGATGTCGGCCGCCACAATGCGCTGGACAAGCTGGCCGGCGCGTTGGCCAAAGCCGGCATCGACGGCGCGTCGGGCGCTGTCGTGGTGACGTCGCGCGTCTCGGTCGAGATGGTGCAGAAGACGGCGGCGATCGGCTCGGCCTTCATCATTGCCGTCTCGGCGCCGACCGCGCTTGCCATCCGCACGGCGCAGGAGGCGGGCATGACGTTGGTGGCGCTGGTGCGCGGCGACGATTTCGATGTTTTCACTCACCCCGACCGGGTGATCTATGGAGCCGCCCAGCATGTCGCATGACGAAGACCACATCACGAGCACGAGCGAAAAGCTGGTGCGCATGGCCAATCAGATCGCGACCTTTTTTCATTCGAGGCCGCGCGAGGAAGGTGTCGCGAGCGTCGCCGAGCATATCAACAAGTTCTGGGAGCCCAGGATGCGGCGGCAGTTCTTCGAGATGCTGGACAGCGGCGAAGGCTTCGACGAACTCGTCGTGGCCGCATCCGCCAGGATCAAGCGCCCGATCTCGCCGGCCGAGGCCGACATCAAGCTCGGACTGAATCCCTCCCCAGCCGACCTTACCGCCTCGCAAAAGTAGCCTGCGGATCGCACGGACTTATATTTCCTTTTGCTAAAGTTTGAGCTGCCGCTATCGATGCGGCTCTGCTATGTTCGACGATCAGAAATCGTCAGGCCGGGCGGAAGAACTCGTGAGGCCGATCGAGACCCGATATGCCCTCAGTGGCGAGGTGCGGATCGCCTACCAGGTGGTCGGCCAGGGATCACTTGATCTCGTTTTCGTGCCGGGCTTCATTTCCAATCTCGACCTGCATTGGGAAGACGAGGGCTATACCAGGCTCTTGAGACGGCTGTCGGCATTCTCCCGGCTGATCCTGTTCGACAAGCGCGGCACGGGTCTTTCCGATCGTGTCGATGTCCATCACTTGCCCAGTCTCGAAATGCGCATGGACGATGTGCGCGCGGTGATGGACGCGGCCGGCAGCGGCCGGGCGGCACTGCTTGGCGCTTCCGAAGGCGCGCCGATGGCAATGCTGTTCGCCGCCACCTATCCGGAACGGACGCGGGCGCTGGCGCTCTATGGCGGCTATGCGCATTTCCACAAATGGGTGATGTCGCCCGAACGCCTCGATGCCTTCATCGCGACGGCCGAAACGGCCTGGGGCACCGGCGCCACCTTGCCCAGCTTCGCGCCGGGACGGGTGGATGACACCCGTTTTTCGACCTGGTGGGCGCGCTTCGAGCGCTTGTCGGCGAGCCCGACAGCAGCGGCGGCACTGGCGCGGATGAACGCGGAGATCGACGTGCGCGGCGTGCTGCCCGCAATCAGCGCGCCAACGCTGCTGATCCATCGCCGCAACGATGCCCGGGTCGATCCCGACGCCAGCCGCTTCCTGGCCAGGAAGATGGCGAATGCGCGGCTGGCCGAAATCCCGGGACGCGACCATCCGATCTGGACCGGCGATGTCGACCGGGTGGCCGACCTGATCGAGGAATTCCTGACCGGCGAGTGCGCCGTGGCGGAAGCCGAACGCGTCCTGGCCGCGCTTCTGGTGACGCGCATCTACGACACCGCGCGGCTTGGCGACCGGATGTGGAGCGAACGCTGTGAGCGTTTCCAGGAAACATGGCGGACGCTTGTCGGGCGCCATGGCGGGCGCTGCGTGGACATGCATGGTGAAACGATGATTTCGCGCTTCGATGGGCCAGGGCGCGCCTTGCGTTGCGCGGCGTCGTTGCGCGAGGCGGCGCAGCAGATCGGCGTGGCGAGCGCCCAGGGGGCGCATGTCGGCGAGATCGAGTTGCGCGGGCCACCGACCGGATTGACGGGCCGCGTCACGATGCACCTCGCCACGCATGCCGGGCGCGGCGACATATTGGCGTCGCGGCTGGTCGCCGACCTGGCCGCCGGGTCAGGGCTTCATTTCACCGACGCCGGCCGCATCGGCATCGACGAACTGGACGAGCCGCTGGCGCTTGTCCTGGCGATGTCCGAACAGCATCTGGAACCGGCTTGCCGCCCAAAGGCCAAGGCGACCGAGCCTGCCTGCCTGACGGCGCGCGAAAGCGAGGTGGTGAACTTGATTGCCGACGGCAAGAGCAATGCCGCGATCGCCGCCGAGCTCAGGCTGAGCGAGCACACGGTCAAGCGCCACGTCGCCAACATATTGCTCAAACTCGACCTGCCATCGCGAGCCGCGGCGGCGGCATTTTCCGTCAGGCACACTGGCCCGGACGGGCCATGAGAGCCATGGCGCTTTCGGGCGAAGCGGGCATGCCGATGTAGCGCTATCAATTTCCCCCATGCAGGCCAGGCGGATGCCGCCGGGAAGGCGCTGCGAACGGAGGAGGAAATGCTCAAGTCAAAACCGAATGTCAGATCATTTGTGATCGCGGCAGGCATTGGCGCGCTGTCCGCGATCGCTCCCGCAAAGGCCGAGGATGCATCGGCGACAGCCGCCTACAAGGACATCCAGGCGACGCTCGGCTCGGTGCCGGACATGTTCAGGACACTGCCCGACGTCGCGGTCGCCGGTGCCTGGGCCGAGATCAAGGGGGTGCAGCTCAACCCCAAGACCGCGCTCGACGGCAAGACCAAGGAGCTGATGGGCCTTGCGGTGGCCTCCCAGATCCCCTGCCAGTACTGCATCTATTTCCACACCGAGGCGGCCAAGCTCAATGGCGCGAGCGACGAGGAGATCAAGGAGGCGATCGCCATGGCGGCGATCGTTCGCCATTGGTCGACGATGCTCAATGGCAGCCAGGTCGATCTCGCCACTTTCAAGAAGCAGACCGACGACGTCTTCGCGGCCGTCAAGGCGAAGTCGCAGTGAAAGACCCTGCCCGCCGATAAGCGCCGGGCAGACTTGCAAACGTCAACCGCCCGATCGTGAAGACGGGCCATGGAGGATAAAATGCTGACCAAGACCCAAGCCGTGGATGGCGCGGCCATCAAGAAGGCGATCGAAACCCGTGACGGCAAGATGCTGTCGAGCTTCTATGCCGATGACGCGCTGGTGCGGGTGATCGACCGCAACAACCCGCCGAGCAAACCGCGCGAAATCCGTGGGCGGGCGGCGATCACCACCTTCTGGGATGATATCTGCAGCCGGGCAATGACCCACAAGGTCGATACAACGATCGCCGACGGCAACAGCCTGGCCTTTACCCAGGCGTGCGCCTATCCGGACGGCACAAAAGTGTTCGCCGCGGCGATGTTGGAACTGAAGAACGGGCAGATCGCACGCCAGACGGTCGTGCAGGCCTGGGACGAGTGAGGCCGCCATGTTCAGCGCCAGATGGCAGATCGACGCCAAATTCGGCCACAAGCAGACCGTGCTCGAATTGCTGAAGAAATGGGAACGCGAGATTGGCTCACAGGTCGGTCTCGCCGACCTCCAGTTCCAGATCATGACCGGATCGATCGGCGCGCGGGAGGCGACGGTCGAATCCCATCACCAGGTCGAGAGCCTGGCCCAGCTGGAGGCGTTTTTCGCCAAGATCGGCAAGATCGACGCACACGCCAAATGGGGCAAGGAGATGGAGCCCTACGTCGTGTCAGGCACCAGCCTGTGGAACATCTATCGTATTGTCGAGTAGCGGCCGACACCCTTTTCCCCGGCAACGGGGAGAAGGGTGCAGACACACCGTTGTTACATGAGACCGAGCTGCTTGTAGAAGCCGAGCGCGTCGTAGTAGTCGCTCTGGGTCGCGATCTTGCCATCCTTGATCGAGAACATCGAGGCACCGGTGAAAGAGAACTTCTTTCCGGTCGCAGCCGTGCCGTCACCCCAGGCCCCGGTGTTGGTGCCGGAAAATTCCCATTCGAACGAGACGCGGTCGCCGTCGACGACGGGCTTGCCCTTCATCGTCCAGACGGCGTCGGGAACAGCCTTCAGGAAATTGTCGATGACGCCTGTCTTGGCGGCGTCCTTGCCCGCGACCGGCTTTCCGACTGAAGCATCGTAGTAGGTGACGTCGTCGGCAAAATAGCCGGCGGCCTTGGCCGAGTCATGCGCATTCCAGGCCGCGACATAGGCTTCGACCACCGACTGCGCGGTATCGGCGGCGAAGGACGGCGCCACGGCAAGAAACGTGGCGGCGATGGCTGCGGATGTCAGAAACTGTCGGCGCTGCATTGTCTTTCTCCCTCTCGTTGAATGCTTGCCTTCCTTCCCAGCCTATCCATGCGCCACCATTACGTGGCGGACGGCGGTGTAGTCTTCCAGCGCATAGAGCGACATGTCCTTGCCGTAGCCGGACTGCTTGAGGCCGCCATGCGGCATCTCGTTGGTCAGCATGAAGTGGGTGTTGATCCAGGTGCAGCCATATTGTAGGCGGGCGGCCGTCGCCATGGCGCGCGAGACATCCTTCGTCCACACCGATGAGGCCAGGCCGTAGTCGCTGTCATTGGCCCAGTTCACCGCCTCGTCGACTTCCGAGAACCGGGTGACCGAGACGACCGGGCCGAAGACTTCGCGGCGCACGATCTCGTCTTCCTGCAGCGCGCCGGCGACGACTGTCGGCTGATAGTAGAAGCCGGTGCCCTCGCCCGGCTTGCCACCGGTGGTGATCTCGATGTGCTTCAGTTCCGAGGCGCGCTCGACGAAGCTCGACACGCGATCGCGCTGACGGCGCGAGATCAGCGGCCCGATCTCGTTCTCGGTATCGTCGGGCAAATTGTACTTGATGGTCGACACCGCCGAGGACAGATCGGCGACAAGCTTGTCGTAAATCTTCTTGCCGGCATAGATGCGGCAGGCGGCGGTGCAATCCTGGCCGGCATTGTAGTAGCCGAAGGCGCGCAGGCCATTGACCACGGCGCCAAGATCGGCGTCGTCGAAGACGATGACCGGCGCCTTGCCGCCAAGCTCGAGATGGGTGCGCTTGACCGACTTGGCGGCCGCCTGCAGCACCTTCTTGCCGGTGGCGACGTCACCGGTGATCGAGATCATGTTGACCTTTGGGTGGTTGATCAGCGTGTTGCCGACGCTGTCGCCACGGCCAAGCACGACATTGACGACACCTTCGGGCAGGATCTCGGCCAGGATTTTCGCCAGCTTCAGCGCCGTGAGCGGCGTCTGTTCGGAGGGCTTGAAGACGACCGTGTTGCCGCCGGCGATCGCCGGCGCCAGTTTCCAGGCCATCATCATCAGCGGGTAATTCCAGGGCGCGATCGAGGCGACGATGCCGATCGGGTCGCGCCGCACCATCGAGGTGTGGCCAGGCAGATATTCGCCGGCGACAACGCCCGGCATCGAGCGCACCGCGCCGGCAAAGAAGCGGTAGCAGTCGACGATCGCCGGGATCTCGTCATTGAGCACGGCATTGATCGGCTTGCCGCAGTTCAGTGCCTCGAGCGTGGCGAAATCCTTGGCCTCGGCCTCGATGCGGTCGGCGATCCTCAGCAGATAGCCGGAGCGCTGCGCCGGCGTGGTGCGCGACCACAAGACGAACGCCTGTTCGGCGGCACTGACAGCCGCCTCGATCTGCGCCTGGCTGGCCTCGGGCAGGTTGAGAATGGTTGCCCCTGTCTTGGGATTGAGGATCGGCTCCTCGGTCTCGGCGCCCTTCTCGAACTTCGAGCCGATCAGCATCTGGGTGTCCATCGGGTTTCTCCTTGAACCGAGGTGAGTAGTGAATAGTGAGTAGTTGGTAGTCAGTGATGAGCAGGCTCCGGCTGTGGATTTCCCTACTCACTACTCACTGTTCTCATTTGCCCGAACCCGCGATCTGATCACCGTCGCGGGTCAGGTAGTAGGCAAACAGGATGGGCAACAGCGTCACCAGCACGACGACCATGGCCACGACATTGGTGACCGGGCGCTGGCGCGGACGGATCAGTTCCTCCAGCATCCAGATCGGCACAGTCTGCTGCTGGCCGGCGGTGAAGGTGGTGACGATGACCTCATCGAAGGACAGCGCGAAGGCCAGCATGCCGCCGGCAAGCAGTGCGGTGGCGATGTTGGGCAGCACGACATGGCGGAAGGTCTGGAAACCATCCGCGCCGAGATCCATCGAGGCCTCGATCATCGAGCCGGAGGTGCGGCGGAAGCGGGCGACAGCGTTGTTGTAGACCACGACCACGCAGAAGGTGGCGTGGCCGAGCACGATCGTCCAGAACGAGAAGGGAATATCGGCCAGCGCAAAGGCCGAGCGCAGCGCGATGCCGGTGATGATGCCGGGCAGCGCGATCGGCAGGATGACCAAAAGCGAAATGGTTTCGCGGCCGAAGAATCTTGTGCGCGACACCGCGGCGGCACACAGCGTGCCAAGTACCAGTGCGATCGCCGTCGAGATGGCGGCGACGCGCACCGACAGCGACAGCGCCTCCCAGACGTCAGGCCGGTTCCAGGTGACGGCGAACCACTGCGTGGTCAGCCCCGGCGGCGGCCAGACGAAGCTCTTTTCCTCGGTGGTGAAGGCATAGACGAAGATCAGCAGGATCGGCAGGTGCAGGAAGAGCAGGCCGCAGGCCGCGGCGATCTTCAGGCCGAGCGGAGCGGATTGACCACGATCAGAGCGCATCGAAAGCCCCCATGCGCTTGGCGCCCCAGAGGTAGAAACCCATGATGACGATGGGCACCACGGTGAAGGCGGCGGCGAGCGGGATGTTGCCGGCCGTGCCTTGCTGCGAATAGACGGCCTGGCCGATGAACAGGCGCGACGTGCCGATGATCTGCGGGATGATGTAGTCGCCCAGCGTCAGCGAGAAGGTGAAGATCGAGCCGGCAACGATGCCGGGCAGCGCCAGCGGGAACAAAACATTGCGGAAGGTCTGCCCCGGCGACGCGCCGAGGTCGGACGAGGCCTCGACCAGATTGCCGGGCACGCGCTCAAGCGCTGCCTGAACCGGCAGGATCATGAAGGGCAGCCAGACATAGACGAAGACGATGAAGGTGCCGGTGAACGACACCGACAGCGAGTTGCCGCCGACGACCGGCAGCGACAGCCAGGCATCAAGCAGCCACAGCAGATGCAACTTGGCGAGCAGCCAGGTCAAAATGCCTTCCTTGGCCAGGATCAGCTTCCACGCGTAGATCTTGACCAGGTAGCTCGACCACAGCGGCAGCATGACGCCGAGATAGAACAGCGCTTTCCAGCGGCCGCGTGCATAGCGCGCCGCATAGTAGGCGATCGGAAAGGCGACGACGGCCGAGGCCAGCGTGACGAGTGCCGCCATCGTCACCGTGCGCAGGATGATGTCGAGATTGGCGGCCTGGAACAGGTCGCCATAGGTCTTCAGCGTGAATTGGCGGTTGATCAGGCCGGAGTACTCGTCGATGGAGAAAAAGCTCTGCGCCAAGAGCGCGAAGAGCGAGCCGATATAGACGATGCCGAGCCACAGCACCGGCGGCAACAGCATCAGGAGCAGAAGCAGTCGCGGCCGGCGCCAGAACAGGTCCGACAGCGCACCGCGCATGCCGCCGCTGCCCGGCAGGATGGCGGGAGCCGTGGCGCGCGGCATGGTGGCGTCGACGCTCATGCCGGCTCGTCCATCAGATGCAGGTGCTCGCGGTTGAAGGTGAGCACCACCGCCTCGCCTTCCGCCGGCAGGGCAGTGCCGGCCGGCACCACGGCGTGCAGCTTCAATCCGTCGGCATCGAGCGCCAGCCTAGTGGTGGCGCCGAGATAGTTGGTCGAGACGAGGCGGGCAGAAACCCCTTCGCCGCTTGCGGCACGGCCGACACGAATGGATTCGGGACGGAGACTGCCCCAGCGATGCTGGCCGGAATAGCGCTGGACAAAATCCGGCGGCAATACATTGGAGGAACCGACGAAATCGGCGACGAAACGGGTTCTCGGCCGCTGATAGATATCCTCCGGCGTGCCGATCTGCATGATCCTGCCGTCATTGAAGACGGCAACGCGGTCCGCCATCGACAGCGCTTCGCCCTGGTCGTGGGTGACGAAGACGAAGGTGATGCCGAGCGCCTTCTGCAGCGATTTCAGCTCTTCCTGCATGTTCTCGCGCAGCTTGAGATCGAGGGCGCCGAGCGGCTCGTCGAGCAGCAGCACCTTGGGCTGGTTGACCAGCGCGCGGGCGAGCGCGACACGCTGGCGCTGGCCGCCGGAAAGCTGGCCGGGCCGGCGGGCGCCGTAGCCGGGCAGCCTGACCAGCGACAGCGCTTCCTCGGCCGCCTTGTGGCGCTCGGCCTTGCCGACGCCCTTGACCATCAGCCCATAAGCGACGTTGTCCAGCACATTAAGATGCGGGAACAGCGCATAATCCTGGAAGACGGTGTTGACGTTGCGGCGGTAGGGCGGCACGCCCTCGGCACGCTCGCCGAAGATCGAGATCGAACCAGCGGTCGGCTGTTCGAAACCGGCAATCAGGCGCAGACAGGTCGTCTTGCCCGAACCCGACGGCCCAAGCATGGCGAAGAACTCGCCCGGCGTTATGTCGAGATCGACCGCGTCGACGGCGCGAACGCTGCCGAAATGGCGGGAGACTTTATGAAAGGAGACGGCAGAGGTCATGGGCTGTCAGTCTGTTGCCGGTTTTGTTCTATTGAATCATCTTCGCCTGCAAATCATGGCTTGGATGGCAAATTCGCGGGCCACTTTACCTCCCCCATCCATGGGGGAGGTCGCGGCGAAGCCGCGGGTGGGGGTGATCCGGCACGAACGCCCGCGCTGCCCCCAACCCGACGTTGCGCGTCGGCCCTCCCAACAAGGGGAGGGTAAAGACGATCACCGTCCGCCGATGACGCCGATATAGTCCGACACCCAGCGGTAGTAAGGCACGCACTGGTCGTTCTGGGTGACGCATTTCGAGACCGGCGTCTTCCAGAACTTGATCTTGTCGAAATTGTCGTAGCCGTTGGTCTTGCAGCCTTCCTCGCCGAGCAATTCATTGCCCTTGCAGGCCGCAGGCACGACCGGCAGCGAACCGAACCAGGCCGAAACATCGCCCTGCACTTTCGGGGACAGCGAATGCTCAAGCCACATATAGGCGCAGTTCGGATGAGCCGCGTCGGCTTCCATCATGGTGGTGTCGGCCCAGCCGGTGACGCCTTCTTCCGGCACGGTCGAGGCGACCGGCTTCTTGGCGGCGACCAGTGTGTTGACCTGGTAAGGCCACGAACCGGATGCCACGACGCCTTCATTCTGGAAATCGTCGACCTGGATGGCGGCATCGTGCCAGTAGCGGCCGACCAGCGTGCGCTGGACGCGCAGCAGGTCGAGAGCGGCCTTGTACTGGTCTTCGTTGAGCTCGTAGGGGTCCTTGATGCCGAGTTCCGGCTTGTGGAACATCAGATAGTTGGCGGCGTCCGCGATGTGGATCGGCCCGTCGTAAGCCTGGACGCGCCCCTTGTTGGATTTGCCGTCCGGCAGCTTCATCTCCTCGAAGACGACGTTCCAGCTCTTGGGCGCTTCCTTGAACACCTCGGTGTTGTACATCAGGATGTTGGGGCCCCACTGATAGGGAACGCCGTAGTGCACCTTGTCGACGGTGAACCAGGGCGCATCCTTGAGACGATCGTCGACCGCCTTCCAGCTCGGGATGAGATCGGTGTTGATCGGTTGCACGCGCTTGCCGGCGACCAGGCGCAGCGAGGCGTCGCCTGAAGCCGTGACGAGGTCGAAGCCGCCTTCGTTCATCAGCGAGACCATCTCGTCGGACGTGTTGGCGGTCTTGACGTTGACCTTGCAGCCGCTCTCCTTCTCGAAGGCGGTAACCCAGTCATAGCCCTTGTCGGTCTCGCCGCGCTCGATATAGCCCGGCCAGGCAACGATGTTGACCTGGCCTTCACCCTTGCCGAGTTCCTTGACCTGGGCAATGGCCTGACCCGAGAAGGTCAGCGCGACCGTCAGCGCAGTGCATGACTTCAGGAATGAATTCATCATCGATCTCCCATTTTGGCGCCTGATCCCGAAACCGCTCCGGTTTTCGCCAGATCAAGCGCGGACTGAAAAACTGCCGGTTCGTCCTATGGACTTGATGTCGCTCTGGTGGCGGCTTGGTCCGTGGAACGGAAGGTGCTTGGAAAATTCCGGTTTCGCAAATTCATTTATCAGAAAGGCGATATCGGTTTTTCCGATAGATGAACGCTCTTCAATCAGGGGCGTTGGCGGACCGTGCGCTGCGACTGGGCAAGGCCGACGAAGTCCCGTGCCGCCTGCGGCAGGCCGGAGCCGCGCCGCCAGACCATGCCGACCTGAACCACCGGCAAGGAGCCCGAAATATCGCGCGATTCGATGCGGTCGCCTTCCAGCGACCATGGCCGGTAGACAAGATCGGGCAGCAGCGCCACGCCGGCCCCGGTGGCGACCAGGCTGCGCACTGCCTCGACCGAGCGGGTGCGGAAGGCGACATGCGGCTTGGCGCCGATCGCCGTCAGCAGCTTGCCGGTGTTCTCCTCGATCTCGTCGACGGTGAGCATGATCAGCGGTTCGCCGGCGATGTCGCCAATGCCGATGATGTCGGCGCCGGCGAGCGGATGGCCGAGCGGCAGCCACAGGCGGTAGGCCGAGACCTCGAGGATTTCGGACTGCAGCGCCGTGCGATCGCGCAAATTGGAAGTGACCATGACGGCGATGTCGAGTTTGCCGCCGATCAGCAGATGTTCAAGGTAGTCGCCATTGTCCTCGATGGCCGAAACCTCGACGCCCGGATAGGCGCGGCGATAGCGGGCGAGCAGGTCCGACAGCACATAGCCGGCGACCAGCGAGGTGACGCCGAGCTGCAGCCGGCCGCCCGCCACGGCCTGCTCGCCAGAGAAAGAGCGTCGCGCATCGGACACGTCGGCGAGGATCTTGGTCGCATGACGCAGGAATTGATGGCCCTTGTGGGTGATGTTGAGGCCACGGGGATGGCGCTCGAACAGCTCGACGCCGAGATCGCTTTCGAGTTCCTTGATCGCTTCGGTGACCGAGGATTGCGAGATGGAGAGGTTCTGTGCCGCGCCCGACACCGTGCCTTGCTCGGCGACGGCGATGAAGAATTGCAACTGTCGGATGGTGAAAGCCATCGCCGGACTAAACACCGGCGGCCGGGCGAAGAAAAGCCGACGGCGGAACTTATCCCATGACCGGAGACTGGGGCAGCGCGCTCAGCCGAGCACCAGCCGGATGCGCCGCCGCCATGCGGGCCCATAGCGCAATGCCAGCATGAACGCCGTTTCCAGCGCCACGACAATAACGATGATGCGCAAGCCCACCGTGAAGGAATCCTGGCTGCTGCCGCGCAAGAGATAGCCTGTCAGGAGGAAGCCCGCATTCCAAATGGTGGCGCCGAGCAGCGTCGCGATCGCGAAGGGCAACGCCGGCAGACTGAGGGCGCCCGCCGCGATCGGCAGGTAGTTGCGCACTGTCGGGATGAACTGCGCCAGCAGCGATACGCGGACATGATTGCAGCGATAGGCCTGGCCGAGCTTGCGGTAGGTTGCGGGGCGCAGGAAGACATATCTGCCGACCCGTTCGATCAGGCGATCGGCACGGTCGAATCCGATCCGGCGGCCAACCCCATACCAGACAAGGCAGCCAAGGAAGGAGGCAAGCGTCGTCACCACCAGCAGGATCGCCAGTGTGAAGCCATCCGGTGCAGCCGTCATGCCGAGGAACAGCAGCAGCACATGCGAGGGCGGAACCGGCAGGATCTTCTCGGTGAAGGCAAGGCAGAAGACGCCGAACAGGCCGAAGCCGAGAATGGCCGACAGCGGCCCGGTCATGCGAAGCGCCAGTCATAGGACGTAGCAGTCTTGATCCTGGCGACGCGATAGACCGTTGCCGGCGGGAAATTGCGAAAGGTATGACCGACCCGCGTGACCTCGAGATCGAGCCGGTCGAGCAACGACTGGTCGAACGGACAGCGCCGGCCGAGCGTGAACTGATAGAGCGCCCCGCCCGGGCGAAGGTTCGCGAAAACGCCTTCGAGAATGGCAAGCGTCTTGCGCGGCGAAATCAGTCGGAAGGGCAACCCGCTGACGGCAGCGCCAACCACCGGCCCGGGAAACAGCGACAGATGGCGCAGACCGACGGCATCCGTCTCGAAAATTCGGGCGGCGGGAAAGCGGCGCATGAGAAGTGCCGCAAAATCCGGATCGGATTCGATCAACGTCAGATCCTCTTCCCTCACCCCGCGTGACAGCAGCGCCCGTGTGAACGGGCCGGTCCCGGGACCGAGTTCCAGCACGGGGCCGGTTTCGGGACCGATATCGCGCGTCATCAAGGCCGCCAGGCTGGAACTGGACGGCGTGACGGAGCCGACCCGGAACGGCGCGAAGGTCCACGCCATGAGAAAAGACAGGGCATCATGTGCAGGCATAAGCAAACCTCAATCCCGGACAACAGCACCCCAACCAATTTGGCGTGCCGCTTGATTTCGTTTCAGCGTCGGACCCGAATCCGTTGCATATCCGGGCCCGACACCTTGATGCCGGCATGGCGATTCCTGCCGGCCGGCGCTGTTTGCCGTGGCTGGATTGCATAGACATTGCGCAATAGCGCGGACGCAAAGAAAGGACTTGCCGGTCTCGGGCCATTCGGCTTTGCCATGTCTACGCAATGTTGGCGCGGTAGCGCCCGATACGGTGTGCTCGTTGCCGGGGGAGTGTGGATGCGTATCTTGCTGGTCGAAGACGAGCCCGAAATGGTCTCGGCGCTGCGTGCGGCGCTGAAGCGCCACGACATGGTGGTCGATCACGCCGGCACGTTGCTCGATGCGGAAGGCTTCGTTGCCGTCGACGGCTACGACGCCATCCTGCTCGACCGCCAGTTGCCGGATGGCGACGGGCTGTCGCTGGTGCCGAGATTGCGCGCGGCGAACAACACCACGCCCGTACTGGTGCTGACGGCCAAGGGCGAAACGTCCGACAAGGTCGACGGGCTGGACATGGGCGCCGACGACTATCTGGCAAAGCCGTTCGCCTTCGAGGAATTGCTGGCCCGTTTGCGCGCTTTGCTCAGGCGGCCGGCGCCGATGCAGTCGCAATTCATCCGTGCCGGCCATCTGGTGCTCGATGTCGGACATCGCGAGGCGGCGATCCGCGGCGAGCCGCTCAGCCTGCCGCGCCGCGAACTGCTGGTGCTGGAGGCGCTGATGCGGCGCACCGGCCGCATGGTGCAGCGCGAGGCGCTGATGGAAGCGGTGTTCGGCCTCGACGACGAGATCCAGTCCAACGCGCTCGACACCCATGTCTCGCGCCTGCGCCGCAAGCTCGCCGACGCGGAGAGCGGCGTGACGATCAACGGCATTCGCGGCGTCGGCTATCTCCTGCGCGAAACGCCATGAGTGTCGAGCGATGAGCCTCAAACGCCCGCGTTCGCTCAAATGGAGCCTGGTGCTGCGCATCGCCTTGCTGCAATGCGCGATGCTGACGCTGATCATCGTCGGTATTCTCGGCGCGTTGCTCGCCACCGGCCTCATTCCGCACGACTATGAGGACGGCACGATGGACGTGCTGGCGGATGCCGTGGCGCGCGATACGGGCGGCAAGCTTGTGCTGCGCGAGACTTCGGATCTGACGAAGCTGCGATCCGATATCCCCGGCCTGTGGTTCATCATCCGCGACAAGCAGGGGCAGCGGCTGCAGGAAGGCACGGTGCCGGCCATCTTCCAGCCCTTCGCCGACCTGCTGGACACCATCAGCGACGCGCGTATCGACAATTCCATCGGCGAGAGCGCACCGCCGGATGCAAAGATCCGCTGGACCGAGACGGCCGCCGGCAATGTCCAGATCTTCACCGGCACCAAGGGTGGGCTTTCGCTGCCGCGCCTGCTCGGACAGGCGCCGCAATTCTTCCTGCAAGGCATATTGCCGCTGGCCGGATTGATGGCACTTGCCACGCTGTTCGCGACGCCCTGGGTGGTGCGCGGCGCGCTGTCGGGGCTTGGCCATGCGGCGGCCGAGGCCGAGCGCATCGACATCGACCAGCGCGGTGTGCAGCTGCCGCTGAAGGATGTGCCAAAGGAGGTCGCGCCGCTGGTCAAGGCGGTGAACGCCGCCCTCGCACGCCTGGACAAAGGCTATGAACGCCACAAGCGCTTCCTGACCGATGCCGCCCATGAACTCAGGACACCGGTCGCCATCCTCAACACGCGCCTGGCCTCGCTGCCGGCAACACCCGAGCGGGCCCGGCTGCTGCAGGACGCGGCACGGCTTTCGACGCTGACCGACCAATTGCTCGACCTGCAACGGCTCGACCGGCAGACTTTGCCTTTCGAGAAAGTCGATCTCGTGGCAATCGCGCGCGGCGTCGTCGTCGATCTCGCGCCGATGGCGTTCTCTGCCGGGTATGAAATGTCGTTCGAGCCGGCAAAGGACACGGTTTTCGCGACCGGCGACCGTACCGCCATCGAGCGCGCGGTGACCAACATCGTCCTGAACGCCATCGAGCATGGCGGCCGCGCGGGCAAGATCACCGTCAGCGTCACCGCTCCGGCCGTCATCGAGGTGCGGGACGAAGGCGTCGGAGTGCCGCCAGCCGAGCGCGAACGCATCTTCGAGCCGTTCTACCGGCTGCGCCCTCAAGATCACGGCGCGGGGCTCGGCCTCAACCTCGTGCAGGAAATCATGCAACTACATGGCGGGCACATCGAGATTTTCGATGGCAAGCCGAGCGGCGCCTGCTTCCGGATGAGTTTTCGCGCCTCGCCGACATAGCTTTGCCTTGACGAAAAAAAGCGTTGGCGGGTTTGACATCGCCGAAATCGTAACTAATTAAGTTGCATGAAACGCAACAGCCGGCTCTCATCCATCTTGCACATTCTCGTCCACATGGCCGAGAAGCCCGAACAGGCGCTGACTTCCGAGCAGCTTGCCACCTTCATCCACACCAATCCGGTGGTGGTGCGCCGCACCATCGCCGGCTTGCGTGACGCCGGTATCGTCACCTCGTCACGTGGGCATGGCGGCGGCTGGCTGCTCGGGCGCACGCCCGAAGAAATCTCGCTGGCCGAGATCAGCGCGGCACTTGGCGAGACGCTGCTGCCGTTCAGCACCGAGCCGGAAAGCCCCGGCTGTCTCGTCGAGCAAGCCGTGATCGCCGTGCTCGACGATTTCCGCATCGCGGCGGAGAGGCTGCTGGCGGAGAAGCTCAGCCGCATCACGCTGGCCGACCTGACCGCCGATTTCCGCCGTCGTTACGACCTCACCGGAGCCTCCAGCCATGCAATATGACCTTGCCGTCGTCGGCGGCAGCTTTGCCGGCCTGTCCGCCGCGATCCAGGCGGCGCGGGCCCGGCGCAACGTCCTGGTGATCGACGCCGGCCAGCCGCGCAACCGCTTTGCCGCGCATTCGCATGGCTTTTTCGGCCAGGACGGGCGCGCACCCGGCGCCATACTCGACGATGCAAGGCGGCAATTGCTGGCCTATCCGACAGCCAAGCTCATCCAGGCGCGGGCAAACAACGCCGTCGCCAACAGCAGCAGCGATTTCGACATCACCACCGATGGCGGCGAGGCATTCGGCGCCGCGCGACTGGTTCTGGCCACCGGCGTGCGCGACATCCTGCCGGAGGTTCCCGGGCTTGCCGGGCAATGGGGCAAGACCGTGCTGCACTGCCCCTATTGCCATGGCTTCGAGGTTTCCGGCGGGCCACTTGGCGTGCTCGCAACCGGCCCGATGTCCATGCATCAGGCGCAATTGATTGCCGACTGGGGCGACGTCACGCTGTTCGGCAACGGCCAGATGGAGCCCGACACCGAGCAGATGCACGCCATGGAGGCCAAGACCATCAGGTTCGAACCCGCCACGGTCAGCGAACTCAGCGAGGACCGCTCCGGCGGCCTGATCGTCCACCTCGACGGCGGCCGACAGGTTGGTGTCAGGGCGATGTTCACCGCACCGCGCAACACGATGGCGAGCCCGCTGGCCGAACAACTCGGCTGCGGCTTCACCGACGGCTTCCTCGGCCCGATAATCACGGTCGATGACCGGCAGCAGACGACAGTCGCCGGCGTCTACGCTGCCGGCGACGCGGCGCGCGCCATGCACAACATCGCCTTTGCCGTATCGGGCGGGACTTTCGCTGGCGTGTGCGCCCACCAATCCTTGGTGTTCGGCTAAAAAGCGACTTCGCCGCCGGCAATGCTGAGCCGCGCGCCCGCCTGCGCCAGCGCCGCGGCTACATCGTGCGGCGGCGCGCGGTCGGTGGCGAGTTCGGAAAAGCCGTCGAAGCCGCAGACCTGGACCAGGCCCTGGCGGCCGAATTTCGTGTGGTCGGTGACGACGAGCGAGCGCTGGCCGCGTGACAGCACCATGCGGGCGAATTCCGCCTCCTCCAGATCATAGTCCATGACACCCGTCACGGCATCGACGGCACCGGTGGAGATGATGGCATGGCTGACGGAGAAGCGGCTGACGAACTCGATGGCCGAAATCCCGAACGCGGCCCCGGAATCACTGCGCAGTTCGCCGCCGGCCATATAGACCTTGTTGCCGTTGATCGTGGCCAGCGTGCGGGCGATATCAGACGAATTGGTGACGACCGTCAGCCGCCGGTGGCCGAGCAGTTCCCGCGCCAGGAAAGAGGTCGTGGTGCCGGTATCGAGCATGATGGACTCGCCATCGCGGATGGTGGCGGCGACCATGCGGGCGATGACGCGCTTGGCATCGGCATTCTCACGCATGCGTCGCTCGAACGGCGCTTCGCCGATCATCGACGGCAGGCCTATCGCGCCATGCATCTTCAGCACCGACCCATCAGCGGTGAGCGGCTTGACGTCGCGGCGCACGGTTTCGAGCGAAACACCCAGCCGGTCGGCGAGGCTGGCAATGGTGACGGTTCCCTCTTCCTGCAGCAGCCGAAGGATCTCGCCGTGGCGTTTGGAATGGACCATTGGGTTTCCCAGACTTAGGCTTTTGACCGGTTTTAAGGTAATTCAAGCGCTTTTAAAGGGATCGACTTCTGGTTTCGGGCAAAATACCCAAAAAAAGTCACATCTTTTTGTTGACAACCGGGCAACCTTGGCGTGAAATCCGTTGATCGACAGGCGTTTCGGAGCTGCAACGGGAGGGCGATGGCAGAGCCGCAACTCACTGGCCGGGCAGTCTCGAACGTGCCTGGCGCAAGGAATTTTCAGATCCGCGGGGGCGGATGCCGGGATCAAAAACCTGGCCAAGGGGCTCGTCGGTGCGGTGCGGGATACCGATCCTGGCGTCCCGCACCGGCGAGATTATTTGCGCTTCTCCCCGCCGTCGCTGCGCTGTCCATGGCGCCTTGTCGAAGCCCAGCAAACCAGGGATGATCCCGTGATTGCCGAAGACCGCATCCGTGCCCTGCCCTGCTGGACCGGCGCCATCGAGATCGCCCCGCTGCCCGGCGGCCTGAGCAACGCCAATTATGTAGTCAGCGACGGTGCCGGACGGCATGTCGTGCGGTTCGGTCAGGACTACCCATTCCACCATGTCTTCCGCGAACGCGAGGTGATGACCGCGCGCGCGGCCCACGCCGCCGGTTTCGCGCCGGCGGTCCATTACGCCGAACCGGGCATCATGGTGACGGCGTTCCTTGGCGCCAGGACCTATCTTGCCGAGGACGTGCGCGCCAATCTCGGCCGCGTCGCGGCCTTGATGCGCGGCTTCCATCGGGAGATGCCCAACCATATTTCCGGCGCCGGCTTCATGTTCTGGGTCTTCCACGTCATTCGCGACTACGCGCGCACGCTCGAGGAAGGCGGCAGCCGCAAGCGCGGTGACTTGCCACGGCTGCTGACGCTGGCAGACGAGTTGGAGCGGGCGCAGAAATTGCTGCCGATCGTCTTCGGCCACAACGACCTTTTGCCGGCAAACATTCTCGACGACGGCAGCAGGCTGTGGCTGATCGATTTCGAATATGCCGGCTTTAACACGGCGATGTTCGACCTTGCCGGCGTCGCTTCGAACGCGGGCATGAGCGACGAGGAATCCTTCGCCTTCCTGACCGCCTATTTCATGAAGGAACCAGACGATGCGATCCGCCGCTCGCACGCCGCCATGCAATGCGCCTCGCTGTTGCGCGAGGCGATGTGGAGCATGGTGTCGGAACTCTATCTCGACGCGCCAGGCATCGACTACGTCGCGTACACCGAAGAAAACCTGGTGCGGCTCGACGCGGCGCTGGAAAACTACCAGACAAAATACGGGATCCTGAAATCATGACCTTGCCCAGCCAGGCCGCCATCGTCGTCATCGGCGGCGGCATCATCGGCTGCTCGACGGCCTATCATCTCGCGCGCGATCACAAGGCCGACGTCGTGCTGCTCGAACAGGGCAAGCTGACCTCGGGCTCGACCTGGCACGCCGCCGGTCTGGTCGGGCAATTGCGCTCGTCGGCATCGATCACCCGGGTGCTCAAATATTCGGTCGACCTCTACAAGGGACTGGAAGCTGAAACCGGTCTTGCCACCGGCTGGAAGATGACCGGCTGCCTGAGGCTCGCCACCAATGCCGACCGCTGGACCGAATACAAAAGGCTGGCGACGACGGCGAAGAGCTTCGGCATGGACATGCATCTTTTGTCGCCGGACGAGGTCAAGGCGATGTGGCCGCTGATGGAAACCGGCGATCTCGTCGGCGCCTCCTGGCTGCCGACCGACGGTCAGGCGAGCCCTTCCGACATCACGCAGTCGCTGGCCAAGGGCGCGCGCATGCATGGCGCGAAGCTGTTGGAGGATGTCCGCGTCACCGGTTTCGAGATGAAGGGCGGCCGCATCACGGCCGTTAAGACCAATCAAGGCGACATCGCCTGCGACAAGGTGGTGAACTGCGCCGGCCAATGGGCGCGGCAGGTGGGCGCCATGGCCGGCATCAATGTCCCGCTACAGCCGGTGAAGCACCAATACATCATCACCGAGAAGATCGATGGACTGGCGACCGACGCGCCGACGCTGCGCGACCCCGACCGGCGCACCTATTTCAAGGAGGAGGTCGGCGGGCTGGTGATGGGCGGCTATGAGCCCAACCCGCAGGCATGGACGACGGGTGACGTGCCCGACGACTGGGAATTCCGGCTGTTCGACGACGACTACGACCATTTCGAACAGCACATGACACAGGCGATCGCGCGGGTGCCGGCGCTGGAAACCGTCGGCGTCAAGCAGATGATCAACGGACCGGAAAGCTTTACGCCGGACGGCAATTTCATTCTCGGCACGGCACCCGAATGCGCCAACATGTTCGTCGGCGCCGGCTTCAACGCCTTCGGCATCGCGTCCGGCGGCGGCGCCGGCTGGGTGCTGGCGCAGTGGGTGGTCGACGGCGAGGCGCCGCTCGACCTGTGGGTGGTCGACATCAGACGGTTTTCCGCCCTGCACCGCGACCGGCAATGGGTGTGCGAGCGCACGCTGGAGGCCTATGGCAAGCACTATACGATCGGCTTCCCGCACGAGGAATATGCCAGCGGCCGGCCGCGCATCATCTCGCCGCTCTACGACAGGCTGAAGCAGCGGCGCGCGGTATTCGGCTCCAAGCTCGGCTGGGAGCGGCCGAACTGGTTCGCGCCCGAAGGCGTCGAGCCACACGACATCTATTCCATGGGCCGGCAGAACTGGTTCGCGGCGGTCGGCGACGAACACCGGCATGTGCGCGAGCATGTCGGCATCTTCGACCAGTCGTCCTTCGCCAAATACGAGCTGAGCGGACCCGATGCGGCCAAGGCGCTGGACTGGATCTGCGCCAACGATGTCAGCAAGCCGGTCGGCCGGCTGACCTACACCCAGCTTCTCAACACGCGCGGCGGCATAGAGGCCGACCTGACCGTGGCGCGGCTGGCCGAGGACAAATTCTATATCGTCACCGGCACCGGTTTCCGCACGCATGACGCCTCCTGGATCCGCGACCATATCGACGAGGGCCTCGATGCCAACCTGACCGATGTCACCGAGGAATTCGGCACGCTGTCGCTGATGGGACCGCGCGCCCGCGATGTGCTTTCCGCGGTGACCGAGGCCGATGTGTCGAACACGGCATTCCCGTTCGGCCATGTGCGCGAGATCGCCATTGCCGGCCACACGGTGCGGGCGCTGCGCGTCACTTATGTGGGCGAACTCGGCTGGGAATTGCATGTGCCGATCGCGGCCACTGGTGAAGTCTTCGACGCATTGACGGCGGCGGGCGAGAAGCACCGCATCCGCCCGGTCGGCTACCGGGCGCTGGAATCGCTGCGCCTGGAAAAGGGCTACCGCGCCTGGGGCTCCGACATCACGCCCAACGACACGCCGCAGGAAGCCGGGCTCGGCTGGGCGGTCAAGCTGCGCAAGAACACCGATTTCGTCGGACGGCGCGCGCTCGAGAAACTCGATGGCATGCCTTTGAAGAAGCGCTTTGCCGGCTTCACGGTCGACAATCCGGAGATCGTGCTGCTCGGCCGGGAGACCATCCTGCGCGATGGCGAGCCGGTCGGTTACCTGACCAGCGGCGGCTATGGCTACACGATCGGCAGGAATATCGGCTACGGCTATGTGCGCAACGGCGACGGGGTGAGCGACGATTTCCTCGCCTCGGGCGACTATGAACTGGTGGTCGCTATGGAGCGGACGCCGGCCAAGATCCATCTCGAGCCGATGTACGATCCAGCGGCGGAGAGGGTAAAGGCCTAGATAAGGTTCATCGGTTCACGGAAACGCCGAACCGCCTCTTTGTGTTGACGCAATTCCCAAGGGAAAACAGCGACACGGTTTTTCCTGGAATTGCTTCAGTTTACCCGCAGGACAAGGCCCCGGCTGGGCACGGTGTCGGCCTCGCCTGGCATGGAGACGTAAGGGCGTGTCTCCTCGGCGCGGGTGACGATGCCTTGCGCCTCGAGTTCGGCGATGCGCGCTGCAAAACCCTGATCCCACAGCGTGTTCTTGACCGTCAGCACGATCACCCCGCCGGGCCGGCAGATGCGGATCAGGTCGTCCAGCCCTTCGACGCCGACATGGCCCGAGGTGAAGACGCCGGCCGAAACGATTCCGGCATAGGCATTGTCGGCAAAAGGCAGCCTACCGCCAAGCGCGAGGCAATGCAGCGCGGAATAAACCCCTTTGCGGGCGGCCTGATCCAGCATGCCTTGCGAGATGTCCAGCGCCTCGACTTCGGGATAGCCCGCAATGTTCAACCATTCACCGATGAGCCCGGTGCCCGCGCCGGCATCGAGCAGCGGCGCCAAGCCACGCGGCAGATGGCGGGCGAGCAAGGCGAGGCAGATCGTCGGATGGCGATAACCGGCGGCTGACATGTCGGCGTCATAGGTCTGCGACCAACGGTCATAGAGGGCGGCCACTTCCTCTGGCCGCTTCGACGCGTAGGCGGCGCCGAGTGCCCCATGATGTTTGCCGTCCACCATCGCCGTTCCGCCAGCCGCTCTCTTGCTCACCACGATCGGATGATAGCCAAACGGCGAAAATTGTGGAACCGTTGCGATGAGAAATAATCGCGTGGGGGCGCAGGCATGGTGACAGACGAGGCGCGGGCAGAACTTGCCGCCATTCCGGTGCTGGCCGACTATGCCGGACCACTGGACCGGCTTGGCGGCCTCACCAATCTCGTCTTCAAGGCCGGCGACTTCTGCCTGCGCATTCCGGGCAAGGGCACCGAGGAATACATCAACCGCGCCAACGAAGCGGTGGCGGCGCGCGAGGCGGCAAAGGCCGGCGTCAGCCCCGAAGTGCTGCATGCCGACGCCGGCACCGGCGTGATGGTGACGCGCTTCATCGCCGGTGCGGAAACGATGTCACCGGAGAAATTCAGGGAACGGCCGGGCAGCCCCGCCCGCGCCGGCGAAGCGTTCCGCAAGCTGCACGCGTCCGGTGCGGTGTTTCCTTTCCGCTTCGAACTGTTCGCGATGATCGACGACTATCTCAAGGTCCTGTCGACCAAGGACGTCGCCCTGCCCGCCGGCTATCATGACGTGGTTCGCGAGGCCGGGAGCGTGCGCTCGGCGCTGGCCACCCATCCCCTGCCGCTCGTCGCCTGCCATTGCGATCCGCTGTGCGAGAACTTCCTCGATACGGGCGAGCGGATGTGGATCGTCGACTGGGAATATTCGGGGATGAACGACCCGCTCTGGGATCTCGGCGACCTCAGTGTCGAAGGCAAGTTCGACGCTACGCAGGACGAAGAGCTGATGCGCGCCTATTTCGGCGGCGAGGCGAAACCGGCGGAGCGCGGACGTGTCGTCATCTACAAGGCGATGTGCGACCTGCTGTGGACGCTGTGGGGGCTGATCCAGCTTGCCAACGACAATCCCGCCGACGATTTCCGTGCCTATGCCGACGGCCGCTTCGCGCGCTGCAAGGCGTTGATGGAGACGCCGGAGTTTTCGCGGCATCTGGCGGCAATACGCCGGGGTTAGCCCCGCAATCCGGATTTAAATCTTATCCGTGCCGCCGTCCCAGGAACGCCGCGCACTTTTGGGCGACAGGCGTCAATTCACACCCTTCGGCACATTTTCGGGCGGCACCGTGGTGTCGACCACCTTTTGGCGGTGGAAAATGAAGATGCCGGCCAGAACGACGATGGCGGAGCCGATCAGGATGCGCGGGCCGGGGACGTCACCGAAGAACACCAGTCCGAACACCACGGCCCATAGCAGCAGCGTGTAGTGCAGCGGTGCCAGCGTCGAGGCCGGCGCCAGCTTCAATGCCCTGGTGATCATCAGATGGGCGGCACAGGAGACGATGCCAAGCAGGAGCATGGCGCCGAAATCGAGCGCCGACGGTGTCCGCCACGCGCCGATGGTCAGCGCGCCGCCGACCAGCAACGTGCCGATCGTCTGCCATGTCACAAGGTTGGTGTCGCTGGTGCCGCGCAAACGCCGGTTGAGGATGATGGCGAAGGCAAAGGCGATGCTGCCGACGAGGGCGAAGGCCGAGGATAGCGAGAACGCCTCCGAGGACGGCTTCAGGATGATCAGCACGCCGCAGAAACCGAGCAGGATCGCCAGCCAGCGCCGCCAGCCGACCTTCTCGCCCAGCAGCAGGTGCGACAGCGCCGCAACGTAGATCGGTCCGGCCATGTAGAAGCTCATCACGTCGGCGAGCGGGAGATAGACGACCGCGGCGTAGAACAGCCCGGTATCGGCCGTGGTCGCGAGCACGCGCAGGAGTTGGAGGATAGGCCGCTCCAAGTGGAAAAGCTTTGCGGGGCCCTGGTTGGCGATCATCGGGCCGAGCACGATGAAGGCGCCGACGGAGCGGATCAGCACCACCTGACCGACGGAGAAGCTTGCGACCAGCCATTTGCCCATCGCATCGTTCAGCGCAAACATGAAATCGCCGGCCAGCATCAGCAGAATGCCGGCCAGAAGAACGTTCCTGATTGTGGAATTCTGCGCCACGGGCTGCGTCATGCCGATCCCGATTCCTCCCTCGCGTAGAGCATTCCTGTGGAAAGACCGTCTTATACTTTCCTGGAATTGCTCCAGGCCGCGTCGTAGACGGAAGCGGCGGCTTTGACGAGGAGAAATCCCGAAATCGGCAAGGCCAGCACCGGGAATCGGCTGGCTCTGGCCCGTCCCAACCTACTTCGGTTGCGGCCTGACGATGATCGGCCGATAGATCACCGGCCGGTTCCAGGGATCGAAGTCCGGCGTGCTTCTCAGTTCCGCGCGGCGATCGAGATCAATGCGCTGCAGGCATTCGGCGAACGCGTCATTCTTCTTGAGAAAACCGTAGGACCGGCATTTCGCTTCGTCGGCGGCGCGTCGATCCTCCGCCGACATCGTCGTGCAGCCGGCGCAAAGCGCCGTCAGCGCCATCGCCACAAGAGTCTTGCGCCACATGGAACCCTCCTCGATTAAAAGTGGAGGATCACTGTAGACTTATTCGCGGACGGGCAAAGCGGCGAAGCTTGATGCAGATGCTGGCGTCCTATTGGGCCTGATGCCTGCGGTTCACCGCCGCCGGCCTGCCAGGCAGGGAAAGCCTGGTATCCTGCCTTGTCCGTTCCGCCACCACCTTGCCCCTGGCGATGACGCAAATGCGCTCGGCGCGCAGGCGCAGGGCCTCGATCGGATTGCCTGCGTCGAGGACGACGAGGCTGGCGCGCTTGCCGACGGCCAGGCCCAGATGATCCAACCCCATGATGGCGGCGTTGACGTTGGTAACCATGTCGAAGCAGCGCGCCATGTCGGCCGGGCTCGACATCTGGGCGACGTGCAGGCCCATGAAGGCGACGTCGAGCATGTCGGCGGTGCCCAGCGAATACCAGGGATCGAGCACGCAATCCTGGCCCCAGCCGACGCGGATGCCGAGCGCCTGCATTTCCTTGACACGGGTCATGCCGCGCCGCTTCGGAAAAGTGTCGTGGCGGCCCTGCAGCATGATGTTGATCAGCGGGTTGGGGATGGCGGAAACGCCGGCCTCGGCGATCAGGGGCAGAAGTTTCGAGACATAATAGTTGTCCATCGAATGCATCGAGGTGAGGTGCGAGCCGGCCACCCTGCCCTGCAGGCCCAGGCGCTGCGTTTCATAGGCCAGTTGCTCGATGTGGCGCGACAGCGGGTCGTCGGTCTCGTCGCAATGCAGGTCGACCATCAGGCCGCGTTTTGCCGCGATCTCGCAAAGCTCGGTCACCGAGCGCGTGCCGTCCGTCATGGTACGCTCGAAATGCGGAATGCCGCCGACGATGTCGACGCCCATGTCCAGCGCGCGGATGGTGTTTTCACGCGCCTTCGGCGAGCGGTAAAAGCCATCCTGCGGAAACGCCACCAGTTGCAGGTCTATGTAAGGGGCAATGGTTTTCTTGACGTCGAGCAGGGCCTCGACGGCCAGCAAACGGTCATCGCAGACATCGACATGGGTTCGGATGGCGAGCAGGCCCATCGACACCGCCCAGTCGCAATAGGCGAGCGCCCGGTCGCGCACCGCCTCATGCGTCAGCAACGGCTTCAGTTCGCCCCACAATGCAATACCTTCGAGCAGCGTGCCCGAGGCATTGATGCGCGGAATGCCGTAGGACAGCGTTGCATCCATATGAAAATGCGGATCGATGAAGGGCGGCGAGACCAGATTGCCGCGGGCGTCGACCTCGGTCCGGGCGGAACTTTGCAGTTTGGGCTCGATCGCCGCGATCGTCTCGCCGCTGATGCCGATATCGGCAATCCCGCCATCCGGCAGCGTGCCGCCACGAACGATAAGGTCGAAATCCATCTGTCGTCATCCCGTTCCAGAATCACCCAGCCATGGTGGCGTAAAAGACAGCTTGCCGCAGCCGTTTCTTTCGGCGATCGCGAAAGGTTTCCTCCCGCGGCAACTCCCTCTATAAGCCGCCTCTCGTCCACGCTGCGATCGGCTTCGGACTCAAGGCCATAGTCGCAAACCATGGAAGTCCCGTGTGAACTTCAACTTGCCGTTCCTGAAACGCGACGAACGCTCGATCGAGAACCAGCGCCTTATCGTGCGGCTGGTCAAAGAGTCCTTCGGACAGCATAAGTTCGGATACGGCGCCGCCATCCTGTCGATGCTGGTGGTGGCTGGCATGACGGCTGCAAGCGCCTGGATCCTGCGCGAAATCACCAATGAATTCGTGATCGACAAGCGGATCGACCGTGTCAACATGATTGCCGGCGCGGTCGCCGGGATCTTCATCCTCAAGGGCCTCGCCAATTTCGTCCAGGCCTACTTCATGAGCCGGGTCGGCAATGCCATCATCGCCGACCGGCAGCGCAAGATCTACGACCGCATCCTGGCGCAAGGCATCGAATTCTATCATTCGACCTCGTCATCCGACCTGATCACCCGCATTACCAACAATGCCCAGGCGGCACGCAACGTGCTCGACCTGATCGTCACTTCCTACGTCCGCGATCTGGTGACCCTGCTCGCCTTGATTGGCGTCATGATCTGGCAGCAACCGGCACTGTCGCTGATCTGCTTCGTCGTCGGGCCGCTGGCCATCTACGGCGTCAATCGCATCCTGAAGCGTGTGCGCAAATTCGCCGCCATGGAGTTCCGCTCGGTCGGCCAGATCATTCAGGTGATGCAGGAAACCGCGATCGGCGTGCGCGTGGTCAAATCCTTCAACCTCGAAAGCTTGATGCGCAAGCGCATGTACAAGGCGGTGGCGGACGTCGAGGATCGGGCCAACAACATCGCCGCGCTGGAAGCGGTGACCAGCCCGGTGATGGAGACGCTGGCAGGACTGGCGATCGCCGGGGCCGTCATGGTCAGCGGCTTCCTGGTCCTGCAGGGCGGCCAGATGCCTGGCAACATCATGGCCTTCATCGCGGCGCTGCTGCTTGCCTATGAGCCGGCAAAGCGGCTTGCGCGCGTGCGCATCTCGCTGGAAAGCGGCATTGTCGGCGTGCGCATGATGTTCCAGCTCGCCGACGAACCGCTGACCCTGGCCGAGAAACCGAGCGCGACGCCGCTTCGGGCCGGACCAGGCGAGATCCGGTTCGATGCCGTCAGCTTCGCCTATCAGAACGGCCCGCCGGTTCTCGACGGTTTCGACCTGACCTTCGCGCCCGGCAAGATGACGGCGCTGGTCGGCCCGTCCGGCGGCGGCAAATCGACGATCCTCAACCTGATCATGCGCATGTACGACCCGAAGAGCGGCAAGGTGCTGCTCGACGGCCAAGACATTTCGCATGCGACGCTCGCCTCGCTCAGGGAAAAGATCGCCTATGTCAGCCAGGACACGTTCCTGTTTGCCGGTACGATCATGCACAACATCCGGCTCGGGCGAGAGGGCGCGACCGACGACGAAGTGATCGCCGCCGCCAAGGCCGCCAACGCCCATGACTTCATCAAGGCGCAGGCGAAAGGCTATGAGACCGATGTCGGCGAGAATGGCGGCCTCTTGTCGGGCGGCCAGCGCCAACGCATCTCGATCGCACGCGCCATGCTGCGCAATGCCGAAATCCTGCTGCTCGACGAGGCGACCAGCGCGCTCGACGCCGAATCCGAAGCGCTGTTCCGCGAAGCACTGCAGCAACTGACCGAAGGGCGCACGACGATCGTCATCGCCCACCGCCTGTCGACCGTGCACCAGGCCGACACGATCGTGGTGCTGGAAGCCGGCAAGGTGGTGGAGAGCGGGCCACATCGTGCGCTGCTCAATCAGGGCGGGCTTTACCAGAAGCTGTATGAGTATCAGCTGATGCCGTGAGGGCCCTTTCCTTCTCCCCTTGTGGGAGAAGGTGGCCGAGCGAAGCTCGGCCGGATGAGGGGGTGCTCCAGCTTGGCAATGATGGCGATCTGTCACCCACCCCTCAACCGTCTCGGCGCTGCGCGCCGATCCACCTTCTCCCACAGGGGGAGAAGGAAGAATCGCTCTTACTCCGGCACGTGGCGCACCGCGCCCTTGTCGGCGCTGGTGGCGAAGGCGGCGTAGGCGCGCAGCGCGGTCGTCACCTTGCGCTTGCGCTTTTCCTCCGGCTTCCAGGCCAGGGCGCCCTTGGCCGCCATCGCCGCGCGGCGTGCCTCAAGCTCGGCCTCGCTGACGGCCAGGCGGATGGTGCGGTTGGGAATGTCGATCTCGATCGTATCCCCTTCCCTGACCAACCCGATCGTGCCGCCTTCGGCGGCTTCGGGCGAGACATGGCCGATCGACAGTCCCGACGTGCCACCGGAGAAGCGGCCATCGGTGACCAGGGCGCAGGCCTTGCCGAGGCCCTTCGACTTCAGATAGCTGGTCGGATAGAGCATTTCCTGCATGCCGGGACCGCCACGCGGTCCCTCATAGCGGATGACGACGACATCGCCGGCCTTGATCTCGTTGGACAGGATTGCCTTGACCGAAGCGTCCTGGCTTTCGAACACCCGCGCCGGGCCGGTGAATTTCAGGATCGACTCGTCGACGCCCGCCGTTTTCACGATGCAACCGTCGAGCGCCAGATTGCCCTTCAGCACGGCAAGACCGCCATCCTTCGAAAACGGCGTCTTTGCGGAACGGATGACGCCCGTCTCACGGTTGGTGTCGAGCTCGTCCCAGCGCCGGTCCTGGCTGAAGGCGACCTGCGTCGGCACGCCGCCGGGCGCGGCGAGGAAGAGATCGCGGACATTCTGGCTGGAGGTGCGCGAAATATCCCAGTGATCGAGCGCCTCGCCGAGGCTGGCCGTATGCACCGTCGGCAGGTCGCGGTTGATCAGCCCTGCTTCGTCGAGCTGGCCAAGGATCGCCATGATGCCGCCGGCGCGGTGGACGTCTTCCATGTGCACGTCGGACTTTGCCGGGGCCACCTTGCAGAGCACGGGAACCCGCCGCGACAGCCGGTCGATATCCTCCATGGTGAAGTCGACCTCGCCCTCATGCGCGGCGGCCAGGATGTGCAGCACCGTATTGGTCGAACCGCCCATGGCGATGTCGAGCGTCATGGCGTTCTCGAAGGCGCCCTTCGAAGCGATGCTGCGCGGCAGTGCCGTCTCGTCATCCTGTTCGTAGTAGCGCTGGGCGAGATCGACGACGAGATGGCCGGCCTCGACAAACAGGCGCCTGCGGTCGGCATGCGTCGCCAGCGTCGAGCCGTTGCCCGGCAGCGACAGGCCGAGAGCCTCGGTCAGGCAATTCATCGAATTGGCGGTGAACATGCCCGAGCAGGAACCGCAGGTCGGGCAGGCCGAGCGCTCGATGACCTTGACGTCCTCGTCGGAGATCTTGTCGTCGGCGGCCGCGACCATGGCGTCCACCAGGTCGAGCGCCTGCGCCTTGCCAGCCAGCACCACCTTGCCGGCTTCCATCGGTCCACCGGAGACGAACACGGTCGGGATGTTGAGGCGCAGCGAGGCCATCAGCATGCCGGGGGTGATCTTGTCGCAATTGGAGATGCAGACCATGGCGTCGGCGCAGTGGGCGTTGACCATGTATTCGACGGAATCGGCGATCAATTCGCGCGACGGCAGCGAATAGAGCATGCCGTCATGGCCCATGGCGATGCCGTCATCGACGGCGATGGTGTTGAACTCCTTGGCGACGCCGCCGGCCTTCTCGATCTCGCGCGCGACCAGCTGGCCGAGGTCCTTCAGATGGACATGGCCCGGCACGAACTGGGTGAAGGAATTGACCACGGCGATGATCGGCTTGCCGAAATCCGAGTCCTTCATGCCGGTGGCGCGCCACAGGCCGCGGGCGCCGGCCATGTTGCGGCCGTGGGTGGTGGTGCGGGAGCGATAGGCAGGCATGTTTTTTCCTTGGTGGCTGGCCGCGGCCAAAGCGTGGCGCGGCGGAGCTGAATTTGGATCGCAGGCGTTATAGCCGCCAGAGCTTGGTCTGGCCACATTTTTGCGATGCGCCAGATTCCGCCGAAAAACGAGAATCGACGAAAAATCGGATGCCGCTGTCGGATTGCGCGGCGCACGGCCGTCCTTGGGTAGACGGCACGGAAATGGCACCATTCTCGGGGTCAGCCGTTTCACTGCAGAAGCAAGCGAGGAGCACGACATGCAAAAGATCACCACCTGCCTGTGGTTCGACGGCCAGGCCGAAGAGGCGATGAACCACTATGTGTCCATCTTCAAGAATTCGAAGGTGCTGAGCGTTCTGCGCTGGCCCAAGGGACATGCCAATGAGGGCAAAGTGCTGATGACCACGTTCGAGCTCGACGGCGTGCCGTTCCAGGCGCTCAATGGCGGGCCGCAATTCAAGTTCAACGAGGCGATGTCACAGTCCATCGACTGCAAGACGCAGGAAGAGGTGGACTATTTCTGGGAAAAGCTCACGGAAGGTGGCGAGCCGGGCGTCTGCAGCTGGCTGAAAGACAAGTTCGGCGTCTCCTGGCAGGTCGTGCCGGAGCAATTGCCGAGGCTGCTTCTCGATCCAGACCGGGCCAAGGCCGGCCGGGTCATGTCGGCGATGATGCAGATGGGCAAGATCGACATCGCTAAGATCGAAGCAGCGGCCAAAGGGTGAGAAGCAGTCCGCGTAGCGGACGAAAAGCCAATTGCTTGGCTTTTCGAGCTTAGGCTGAACACCCGAAAGGCGGGGAGCCATTCGGAGGGCGGAGGCGCATCTCAGCCGCTAATCCTTGAGATTTGCGCTGTCCCTCATCCCCCTTCGGGCACCTTCTCCCCGTGAACGGGGGAGAAGGAAGAATGCGCTCACGCCGCCTTGTCGCGGACCTGGTAGTCCTTGATCGTGGCGAAGCGGATTGCCTTCCAGCGTTCCGCTTCGTAGTTCAGCGAGAAGGCGTGCTGGGCGAGGAACACCGGATCGTTATCGAGGTCGCGGGCGATGTCGCCGCGATGCGCCTCGATGAAGCGCAAGACTTCCGCCTTGTCGTCGGCCGATATCCAGCGGCAAACGGAAAAGCGCGACATCTCGAATTCGACGGGCAGCGTGTATTCGAAATTCAGTCGCTCCTTCAACACGTCGAGCTGCAGCGCGCCGACGACGCCGACGATGGCCGGCGAGCCGTCCTCGGGCGAGAACAGCTGGACGACGCCTTCCTCGGCCATCTGGTGCAGCGCTTCCTTGAGTTTCTTCGCCTTCATCGCGTCGCCGAGGCGGACGCGGCGCAGGATCTCCGGTGCGAAATTCGGCACGCCGCGGAACAGTATCTCCTCGCCTTCGGTCAGCGTATCGCCGATGCGCAGCGTGCCGTGATTGGGGATGCCGACGACGTCGCCAGCAAAGGCTTCGTCCGCCGTGACGCGAGTGCGGGCAAAGAAGAATTGCGGCGCGGACAGGGACATCGGCTTTCCCGTGCGAACCAGCTTGGCCTTCATGCCGCGCTCGAGCTTGCCCGAGCAGACGCGAACGAAAGCGATACGGTCGCGGTGATTGGGGTCCATGTTGGCCTGGATCTTGAAGACGAAGGAGGTCATCTTGTCCTCCGTCGCCTCGACGGTTCGCGTATCGGCGTCCTGCGCGCGCGGCGGCGGGCCGAAGGCGCCGAGCGCCTCGATCAGGTCGCGCACGCCGTAGTTACGCAGCGCCGAGCCGAAATAGACCGGCGTCAGATGGCCCTCGCGGAAGGCATCTATATCAAGAGGTCGGCAAGCCTCCCGCGCGAGCTCCAGCTCCTCGATGAAGGCCTCGCGCTCGTTTTCCGGCAGCAGGCCGGCGACGCGGTTGGAATCGGGACCGTTGACCGGCGTGCGCTCCTTCTCGTCGTCGCCCTTGCGCACCGCGTTCAGCGCCAGGTGATAGGTGCCGGAGAACGTCTTGCCGCGGCCGATCGGCCAGGTGATGGGGGCCGTGTCCAGCGCCAGCTTCTGCTCGATCTCGTCCAGGATCTCGAACGGGTCGCGGCTTTCGCGGTCCATCTTGTTGACGAAGGTGATGATCGGGATGTCGCGCAGCCGGCAGACCTCGAACAGTTTCAGCGTGCGCGGCTCGATGCCCTTGGCGGCGTCGATGACCATGACGGCCGAGTCGACCGCCGACAGCGTGCGATAGGTGTCGTCGGCGAAATCCTCGTGGCCGGGCGTGTCGAGCAGGTTGAAGACATTGTCCTCATATTCGAACGTCATCACCGAGGTGACGACCGAAATGCCGCGCTCGCGCTCTATCTTCATCCAGTCGGACCGGGTCTGGATGCGGTCCTTCTTGGCCTTGACCTCGCCGGCAAGCTGGATGGCGCCGCCGAACAGCAGCAGCTTTTCGGTGAGCGTGGTCTTGCCGGCGTCGGGGTGGGCGATGATCGCGAAGGTGCGGCGGCGCGCCACTTCCTCTGGTATTGTTTCGGGCATTCTCTGGGATTTCCGTGTGACAGGCCGGGCTTCTAGCAGCGCAGTGCCGGGCTGTCGACCGGTCCGGCGGCGTTGACGCCACCGGATGCCACAGCCCGGCTCAGGCCACCTCGCTCATGCGGCTCGCCTGGATGACCTCCGGAAGCCAGCCGGCAACGGCGCTGCCGATGGCGTCGGCATGATCTTCCTGCAGATAGTGCGCGCCGGGCCCGAGATTGATGAACCGGCAGTTCCGCAGCCCGGCCGCGAATTCGCGTGCCGCTTGCGGCGAGATCAAAGCACCGGGATCGCCCGCGAACAGTAGTTTCGGATAGGTGGATAGCCGCAGCGCGCGGTGGTCGTGTTCGCTGATGGCGGCAACGTCGGCAGGCTGGCCCTCGATCGGCAGTTCCCGCGGCAGGCGCAGCACCGGCTTGCGCGATTGCGGCGTCGGGAACGGCGTCCGGTAAGCAGCCATCTCGTCGTCGCTCATTGTGCGCAGCACCGAGGCCGGCAGCACCTTTTCGACGAACACGTTGTCTTCGAGGACCAGTTTTTCGCCGACACCGGGCGTGCGCAACGCCTTGAACGTCTCGCGGGCTTGCGGACGCTGGTGAAAATCCTCCCAGCGCTCGAAGGGCCGGATGAATTCCATGAAAGCGAGGCCAAGGATGCGCCGCGGCCGCCTGGCCGCGAGATGAAACGCAAGGGCAGTGCCCCAATCCTGCGCGACCACCACCGCATCGCCGATGTCGAGCGCATCGAGGAAGGCGTCGAGATAGCGGACATGGTCGAAGAAACGATAGTCGATATCGGGCTTGCCGGATTGGCCGTAACCGATCAGGTCAGGCGCGATGCAGCGGCCGAACGGCGCGACATGCGGGATGATGTTGCGCCAGATATGGGATGAAGTGGGGTTGCCGTGCAGGAACAACACGATCGGACCAGACGCGCCCGCTTCAACATAAGACATGGTGGAATCGAGCACGGGAACCTGAGAACGCCTTGCCGTGGTGGTCCCCGTCTGGGGCATGTCGATTTTCGAGTTCATGACGCCGTCTCCTTTGCAAAAACCGTGCTGAAGATGATTTTCTTGAACCGCTCGAGCGGCGCCGGGCTGCGCTCGACCTTCATGCGCAACATTGCCCCTTGCCAGGACGACAGCAGGAAGTCGGCGAGGTCCTCGGCGTCGAACGCCCTGGTGATGTCGCCAGCCGCCTGGCCTTCGGCGATGCAGGCCGCGAAGGGCTGGCGCCAACGCTCGAAAATGGCGACGAGCCGCAAACGCAGCGGCTCACTGTGCACCGCTGTCTCGAGGCTGAGATTGCCGATCATGCAGCCGCGCGCCCAGTCATGCGCTTCAAGCTTCGAGGTGATGACGTCGAGGTAGCGGCGCAGCCTGCCGATGGGCGGCGTGCCGTCCCGCTCCAGCGCTGCTTCAACCAGCCCGCCGACATAGGCGAAGTAGCGGTCCAGCACCTCGCCGGCGAATTCCTCCTTGGAGGCAAAATGGTTGGTGAACGAGCCCGGCCGGGCGTCGGCAGCAGCAACGATGTCGCGCACGCCAGCCGCGGCATAGCCGGACTCCCATATCGTCCGGAAGCCGGCATCAAGAAGTTTTTCGCGGAGTGATTGTCTAGCCATGGCGAAATAATACGTACGTACGTATTGATGTCAAGTACATCTTTTTGCCGTGTCGGCTGTTGGCAAGTGACGAGCAGGGTGGCACTGGAAGAGTGTCCTCGGCGGACCACAAGACAAGGGAGCGAACATGGCTGCGGCGAAACAGTTTATCGTCGTCGGCGCCGGCATCATCGGCGCTTCGATCGCCTGGCACCTGGCCAAAGCCGGTGCACAGGTCACGGTCGTTTCCGAAAGCGGCGCGGGCGGCGTCGCGACGCCCAATTCCTTTGCCTGGATCAACGCCAGCTGGGGCAACCCCGAAATCTATTTCCGGCTGCGCACCCGCGCCATGGCCGAGTGGAAACGGCTGGCAAAAGAGTTGCCCGGGCTTCCGCTCGCCTGGTGCGGTGGCCTGTGCTGGGACCTGCCGGCTGACCGGCTCGAAGCCTACGCGGCCGAACACTCTTCATGGGGCTACGGCATCGAACGCGTTGACCGGGAGCGGGCGGCGCAAATCGAGCCCGACCTCGCCGAGCCCCCTGAATTCGCTGTTTATGTCGCCGAGGAAGGCGTGACCGAACCGGTCGCCGCGGCCAGGGCCCTGCTGGCCGATGCCGAACGGCATGGCACGCGGGTCATTGCCAGCACGGTCTCGGCGCTGGCCCAGACCAATGGCCGGATTACCGGCGTGGACACATCGCATGGGCTGATTTCCGCCGACGAGGTGGTGCTCGCCGCCGGCGTCGGCGCTCCGGACATTGCCGCCACGGCGGGGATCAGCCTGCCGATCGAGACGCCGCCTGGCCTGATTGTCCATTCGCGGCCATACAAAAGGCTGCTCAACGGCCTGGTGCACGACGAGAAGCTGCATATGCGCCAGACGGCCGAAGGCCGCATCATCGCCGGCTCGGATTTCGCCGGCGGCGATCCAGGCGATGACCCCGCCGCTACGGCGCGCGAATTGTTTGCAGTAGCGAAGGCGGCGTTGCGCGGCGCCGGGGATCTGGAACTCGATTTCCATACGGTCGGCTACCGGCCGGCGCCGATCGACGGCTTTCCCATCATCGGTCGCGCCGAGGGCATGGACGGCCTGTATATTGCCGTCATGCATTCCGGCATCACGCTGGCGCCGGCCGTCGGCCTGTTCGCCGCGAGGGAAATCCTCTACGGCGAGCGCGACCCGCTGCTGGCGCCCTATGGATTGTCGCGTTTCGCTCAGTAGCCCGGCGGACGACGGAAGCCGCCGATGAACGGCTCAACCGCCGCCGCAACACCAAGCAGCCGCGATTCCGACCAGCGTTTGCCGACCAGTTGCAGGCCGATCGGCAGGCCGTCGGGACCTTCCCCATACGGCATCGAAAGTGCCGGATGGCCGCTGTAGTTGAAGACGGCACCGTAGGCCGTCAGCATCCAGTAGCTCTGTTCCCGACCGTCGACCTCGATCGGCTTGCCCGGATCGCAATGCGGGAAGGCGGTGGTCATGGCGACAGGGCAGAGCAGTGCATCCCAGTCGTCGAAGAACCGATCCCAAGCGAGAATGGATCTGTCGCGGCGGGCGAGCGCCTCGAACCAGCGCGAAACCGATGTCGGCTGCGCCGGGGGCTCGGGTTGGGCAGCTTCCATCATCATGCCGATCAGCGCGCCGCCTTGCGCGAGATCGTCGTGCAGGTCGAGCCTGGGCAGTTTCGCTTCCTCCACGGTAGCCCCGGCCGAGCGTAGATTTCCGGCGAGATCTTCGACCGCCGCACCGATGTGCGCTGCCACCGGGAAGCCGCGAAAGGACGGCGCGAAGGCGATGCGCAATGCCCTGATGTCGAGCTTCGGCATGGCCTCGAGCGGCCCCGGCGCAAGATCGGTATCCCGCCCGTCCGGCCCGGCGATGATCCGATAGATCAACGACAAATCGCCCACGCTGCGTGCCAGCGGTCCGAGACAGGACATCAGCCGCACGCTGCGCGCCGTGCCGCCCGGGTCCGGGAAGGCACCGGCCAGCGAGACGCGATGCTCCGTCGGCTTCAGCCCATAGACACCGCAGAAGGCGGCAGGCAGGCGGATCGAATCCTGCATGTCGGTGCCGACGTCGAATGGCGTCATCCCGGCGGCGACCGCCGCGGCGGCGCCGCCGCTGGAGCCGCCGGCGGTGCGCTCAAGGTTCCACGGATTGTTGGTGCGGCCGAACAGCGGATTGTTCGACTGCCAGTCGGAGAGCATGGTCGCGACATTGGTCCTGGCCGTCAGCACGCCGCCGGCGGCCTTCAGCCTCGCAACCACCGGGCTGTCGCGGCTGGCGACATAGTCGACGAAGGCCGGGAAGCCGACCGTGGTTTTCATGCCTGCGGCTTCGTGCGTGTCCTTCAGGGTGAACGGAACGCCGTGCAGCGGCCCGGGCGTGGCGCCGCGCGCGAGTGCCGCGTCGGCGTTTTTGGCGCGCTCACGAGCGCCTTCCCTGTCGAGCGCAATGACGGCGTTGACGCCTTCGTTGCGGCTGTCGATCTGCGCCAGAACGGCGTCGACCGCGTCGATAGCGGAGATTTTGCGCTGGGCTATCGCGGAAGCGAGGTCGACGGTTGAGGAGAAGGCGACTTCCATGGTGAATGCTCCGGCTTGGCCGCGCTCATCCAATCGAGATGGCCCAACGGCGGCGCTGCTTCAAGCGGAGTTGAGCATTCAGGGATCGCCTGCGTTTGATCGAGATTGCGCCGAGGCCAATTGAGGTGGGCACTCCACGGCGGCGTTCCGACTAGGATTACCCTACCAGCGCCAGCTTCGCCGCTGTTGGCGCAAACGGGCGAATGCTGACCCCATCCCGGGGCATTGTGACAAAGCTCGACGGCGGGATCGCCTGCCAGTCGCCGCCTTCGCGGTCGAAGGGCTCGGAGACGATGCAGCGGCCGCCGCCCTTGCGCAGGATAGAGGTGTAGAGTGTCGGCGCATGCGCATCGGTGGCATAGCGAACCGCGTGCAGCGCCTGCCCGTCCGAGAAGGCGGCGGTGAGTTTGAGTGCCGGTTCGAGGCCGGCGCGGCGCGAGGCTTCGAGAACCCGGCTGGTGGCGCGCGACACCGCGCCCTGCGGGTCGCCGGCCAATCCTTCGTCGATCATGAGGAGAAAAAAGAGTTCGGAATCGGTGGTGCCTTCGCGCTGGTCGAAGACGGCATCGGACAATGAATTCTCCAGCGCGCGACGGATTTTCTCGAAACCGCCTATCTGGCCGTTATGCATGAACGACCAGCGGCCGGAGATGAAGGGATGGCAGTTCATGCGGCTGGTGGCGCCGCCGGTCGAGGCCCGCACATGGGCGAGGAACAGGCCGGATTTGATCTGGCGGCACAGGCTCTTCAGATTGGGATCTGACCAGGCCGGCAGAATGTCGCGGTAGAGGCCGGGCTCCGGACGGTCGCCGTACCAGGCAAGGCCAAAGCCGTCGCCGTTGGTCGGTGACTTCGCCTCCTGAGCGCAATGGCTCTGGGCGATCAACGAGTGACAGGGCGCCGTGAGGATGTCTTCGAGAAAGACCGCTTCACCGAGATAGGCCGCCCAACGGCACATCGCTTCTGTCGTCCTCTAGGCGCGATCCGGGAGAGCCGCGGGCTCCCTGGTAGCGTGTGTGCCTCTGTTGTGCGTCCGCTCGTAAAGCTCACGGACGATTCGGCTTGCGGTAGTCTCGAAGAGAAACGGCAAGAAAGCGTGAACGAGCGCGGCACCCGCCGCCATCAGCAAACGCGAGGAAAACCAGGCGGCGAAGGCCATATGGCCGAAATAGGTTTCGCCGACCTTTGCCGGATGAGAGGTAAAGATGCTTGCGACCGACATGCTGGTCCCCTTCAGCGTTGGTTCCGATATGAGTATCCTGACACGCTTCGCCGGTTCATCGGTCTCAAAATGTCCTTGTATTTTGCCATTCCATGGGACAAATATCCCAATATGGCGATGGAAATCGATGAAATAGACCGAAAACTGCTCGCCGAATTGCAACGCGACGGCACGCTGTCGGTCGACCAGCTATCGGAGCGGGTGGCCTTGTCGCGCAATGCCTGCTGGCGGCGCGTCAAGCGAATGGAGGAAGAAGGCGTCATTACCGGCCGCGTGGCGCTGGTCGATGCCGACAAGCTCGGGCTTGGCCTGTCCGTGTTCATCCTGGTCCGGACGTCGAATCATGACCCGGACTGGCTGCAGAAATTCCGCGCCGCGGTGACCGGCTTCCCCGAGATCACCGGCGTCTACCGCATGTCCGGCGACCTCGACTATGTCCTGCGCGCCCGTGTCGCCGACGTGAAGGCCTATGACCGGCTCTACCAGCGACTGATCGCCAAGGTGGCCCTGTCGGATGTTTCGGCCTCCTTCGTGATGGAGGAAATCAAGGAAACGACGGTGGTTCCGATGGAAGTACGCTGAGGCGTGCCCAGTCATAGTGATGCCCGAAAGAAAGCCGTTAATACCCCGGCGGGCGAATTGACCGAATCGGCAATCGCGCCGATAGGATCGATTTTATGCGCGCAGCCCTCCAAAACTCCTCCGTCATCGGTCCGACCGTCGGCTTCGTCAGGTTGCCGCATGCTGAAGGACTACCCCTCCCCGCTTATGAAAGCGCCGGCGCCGCCGGGATGGATCTGCGCGCCGCGGTGCCCGACGACCGGCCGCTGCTGATCCTGCCGGGAAAACGCGCCCTGGTGCCGACCGGGTTGATCCTGGAAATCCCCGAAGGCATGGAAGGCCAGGTGCGGCCGCGCTCCGGGCTTGCTTTCAAGCATGGACTCACCGTCCTCAATTCGCCAGGCACGGTCGACAGCGACTATCGCGGCGAGGTGAAGGTGCTGCTGGTCAATCTCGGCGATGAGGATTTTGCCGTGACGCGCGGCATGCGCATCGCCCAGATCGTTTTCGCCGCCGTGACGCAGGTGGCCGCCGAAGAACGTTCGCTGGCCGGCGGCACGGCGCGTGGCTCGGGCGGGTTCGGATCGACCGGCACCGCCTGATGCCTATCCCGAAACTTGTCATCTTCGACTGCGACGGCATTCTCGTCGACACGGAGAACCTCGCCAATCGGCGCCTCGCCGAGTGGTTGAGCGCGGCTGGCTATCCGACGAGCTTTGAATATTGCCGCAAGAATTTCTCCGGCCGCAGCATGCTCTCGGTGCAGAAGGAAATCGAAGAGCAGACCGATGTCCGCCTCGGCACCGATTTCGTCGATCGCTGGAATGCCGGCCTGCCGGACCTGTTTTCCCATGGCGTCGAGGCCATACCCTATGTGCGGGAATTCATCGAGGCGGTTCGCGGGGCCGGCATACCCTATTGCGTCGCGACCTCGGCCAGGATTTCGAAGATGCACATCACGCTTGGCCAGACCGGGCTGTTGCCGCTGTTCGAACATGCGATGTTTTCCTCGACCATGGTCTCGCGCGGCAAACCGTTCCCGGACCTGTTCCTGCATGCGGCCAGGACCATGGGCTTCGCTCCCGTCGACTGCATCGTCATCGAAGACAGCGTCGCCGGCACACAGGCCGGCATAGCCGCCGGCATGCGGGTGTTTTCCTATCATGGCGACCCCTATTCCGACCGTGATGGCCTGATCCAGGCCGGCGGCATCCTGTTCGACGACATGCGCGAACTGGCCGGCCTGGTTCCGATCCACTGACCCTGTTCCGACACGGCTGCACGCCGCTGGAACCCGTGCTAGCGTTAGTGGCCTGATCTCGGGGGGACACTCATGCCGACGAACCTGCTCCGCCTCATGCTCGCCTTGATACTGCTGCCGTTGTTGTGGATGGCGGCCGGCGCGCAGGCCGTGAGTTTTCCCGAATTCAACAGCCCGCTGCCCGGCCGCGGCGACATCACCTATCTCGACCTGGCCAAGATGGTCATCCCGGACCTCGCCGCCGACAAGGACGGTTTCTACAAGGGCGGATTGCCGATCGACATGCGCCACATTGCCGGTGGCGATGACGGCGGCTCGCCGCCGCAGACGACGAGCCTGCCCAATGCTGCGGTGCTTCCCATCAAGGCCGGCGGCAAGGATCGGCTGGCGATGCTGTTCGATCTCGGCGACTCTCCCGACAGTGCCGAAGGCTATGCGGTGCTGGCGCTCTACGACCTCGCGGCCAAGCCGAAACTGCTCGATGCGGCCAATGTCGCGGTCGACCGCAGCACCTATTTCCGCGAGCCTAACAAGCTTTCGATCGGCGCCGGCGACGATGTGCTCATCTCCATGAGCACGCATTTCAATTCGAACCAGGGCTATGTGAGTACGCTGCTGATCCTGCCTCGCGAGGATCGCCTTCAATTGGTCGACACGATCAACACGTTCGACGAAAACGTCTGCGCCTACAAACGCACCCAGGACCTGGCCTTCCTGACGCTTGACGACGGAAAGCCTTATGCGGCGATCAAGGTGACGGCGACCGACGCCACCGTGCCGAGTGGTGAAAATTGCGATGAGGCCGCGCCCAAGGCAGCGTCGCACGACATTTCCGTCACCTACCATTGGGACAAGAAGACATCGCACTACGTCAAGGATTCCGACGCGTTCGAGAAATTGTCAGCAGAGAACGCGAAACGCTTCTGAGCCAAACGCATTCGTTTGCCCGACTTGAGACAGCGCGGTAGCATCCGCCCAAAACTCGTGATGGGGAGCATTCATGGACAAGGGCAAGATCTTTCGCGACCTGCATGCCTCGACCTTCGTCATGCCCAATCCCTGGGATCCGGGCACGACCAAGCTGCTCGGCTCCTTCGGTTTCAAGGCACTGGCGACGACCAGCGCCGGCTTCGCGTTTTCGCGCGGCCTGCCGGACGGCTCGGTGACCTTCGAGCAGATGATCCATCACTGCCGCGAGGTGACGGCGGCGACCGACCTGCCGGTCTCGGCAGATCTCGAGAGAGGCAAGGGCGACAGCGCCGAGCGGGCCGCCGAAACCATCTTCGCGGCGGAAGCGGCCGGCCTTGCCGGCTGCTCGATCGAGGACCACACCGGCGATCCCGACAAGCCTATCTACGATTTTTCGCATGCGGTCGAGCGCGTCGCCGCGGCGGTGGAGGCGGCGCGGGCGCTGAAGCGAGATTTCGTGTTCACCGCGCGCGCCGAAAATTTCCTCTGGGGCAGAACCGATCTCGACGACACGATCAAGCGGTTGCAGGCCTTCGAGAAGGCTGGGGCCGACGTGGTCTATGCGCCGGGGATCGGCGACATCGAGATGGTGCGCACGATCTGCTCGGCGGTCGGCAAGCCGGTCAATGTCATGGCAAAGCCGGGCTTTACCATCGCCGATCTTGCCATGGCCGGCGTGAAGCGCATTTCACTCGGGCCGTGGCTGACCAATTTCGCCTACGGCATGCTGGAGACGGCGGCGCGCGAGATCCAGCAGGACGGCACGTTCGGCTTCACCCGCGCCGCCATGCCTTTCGGCAAGTTGCAGGCGCTATACAGCAAGCCATCATGATGAACAGGCTGGGCGCATGACGCTGACCGTCGTCGACATGCATACGGGCGGCGAGCCGCTGAGGATCGTCACCGGCGGCTATCCCCGTATCCCGAAGGGCACCATCCTGGAAAAGCGCGCCTATGTGCGCGACCATCTCGACCATCTCAGAAAAATCCTGATGTTCGAGCCGCGCGGCCATTACGATATGTACGGCGCCCTGCTGGTCGAGCCCGACTTGCCGGGGGCCGATCTCGCGGTGCTGTTCATGCACAATGAGGGCTATTCGACCATGTGCGGCCACGCCATCGTCGCCCTCGGCCGCTACGCCATCGATGAAGGGCTGGTGGCGAAGCAGGAGCCGATCACGACCGTCAACATCGAGGCGCCGTGCGGCCTGGTCGTCGCTTCGGTCGAGGTTCTGGACGGCAAGGCCGGCGCCGTGTCGTTCGAGAGCGTGCCGGCCTTCCTGTTAGCCGGTGACCAGCAGATCGAGCTGACAGGGTATGGCAAGATCGGCTTCGACATCGCTTATGGCGGCGCTTTCTACGCGCTGGCGGACTGCCATCAGTTCGGACTGGAATTCGGCCGTGATCGCGTGCGCGATTTCGTCGATGCCGCAACGACGCTGACGAACAGGCTCAAGGCAGAATTCCCGCTGTCGCATCCCGACCACGCCGACCTCGCCTTTCTCTACGGCACAATCCTGACCGACGGACGCGACGCGTTTTCCGGCGAGGTGACCAAGAACATCTGCGTCTTCGCCGAGGCCGAGGTCGACCGCTCGCCGACCGGCTCTGGCGTCACCGCCCGCCTCGCCGCCATGCTTGCCAAGGGCGAGATCGCTATCGGGCAGACGCGGACTTTCGAGAGCATCGCCGGATCGCATTTTTCCGGCGCGGTGGCGCGGACGGCTCGGGCCGGCCCGCATGAGGCGATCATCGCCCGCGTCGGCGGCCGCGCCTACTATTGCGGGCGGACGGAATTCATCGTCGAGCCCGATGACGAGCTGGGGCGAGGTTTCCTGCTCCGTTGAGCCGCGCTTAGCTCCGCGAGCGACGTGCCGCTTCCCGCGCCGAAATCGCCTTGTGCAGGTGCACCATCATGGCGGCGGCGAAGAGCGGCGTCACCAAATTGAGCAACGGCACGGCGAGGAAGGCGGCGATGACCAGCCCGGCGACAAAGACCGTGCCGGCATACTGCCTTCGCAAGGCCCTGGCTTCGTCTTCGCCGCGAAAGCGCATCGCGGCAAATTCGAAGAATTCGCGGCCGAGCAAATAGCCGTTGACGACGAAGAAGGCGGCAATGTTGATGCCCGGCACCAGCAGGAGCAGCAAGGCGACGATGTTGCCGAGGATGACGACGCCGAGGAATTTTATCGCCAGCACCAGCGAGCGCAGCGCCGGCATTGCGCGCCCAATCGGGTCACCGGGATAGTCGGTGCGCTCGACCACTTCGGCGACATCGTCGAGGAACAGGCCGGCGATCACAGCCGTCACCGGCGCGACGAGCAGCGCCGTGCCGAAGGCAAGCGCTATTGCCGCGATGATGCCGCCCAGCCAGCCGGCCCAGGAGGGCATGCCGGGCAACAGGGCCTGCAGCCACGGAAGCGCCAGCCATTCGACCAGGCTGGTCAGGCCGAACCACAAGGCGACCAGCGCCAGCACGGTCAGGCCAAGCGTCTTGATGAACACGGCGCGAAACGGCGGCGAGAGCAGTTCGAGGGCCGCGGTGCGGGCAGCGTCGAAAATCACCGTGCTTCAACCCCAAGTCAGCGACAGCGCCGTAAAGGCGGGACGTTCACGAGATAGGCAGCGCGGCTCTTGAGCACAAGCGCGTATCGCTATCGGGCAAACGCCGGCTTTCTGACCGGGATCGTCATGGCCGCGACGCCTACCACGACAAAGGCCATGCCCAGCCATGCCGTTGGCCCCAGGCTTTCGCCGAGGAAGACAGCGCCGATGCCGACGCCGATCGGTACGCGCAGATAGGCCTGCGATGTCGTGCCGACCGAACCCAGCGTGTGGATGAGGCGAAAATAGATGACGAAGGCCAGCGCAGTCGAAAACACCGACAGGCCAAGCAGGGCCAGGGTCGATGCCATCGAGGGTGTCAGCGTCCATGGCTGGTCGACCAACAGGCTGAGCGGCACCAGCATGAACGCGCCGCACAGCATCGAACCGGCGGCCGGCAACATCGGATCGAGGCCCTTGAAGCCACGGCCGAAGATCGCCGCACCCGCATAGCAGATCGTTGCCACGACGATGGCGACCTGCGCCCAGAGTTCGTGACCGAGACCACCCAGCGCCTGCGTGCCGACAATGAAGCAGATGCCTGCCATGCCGGCGCCGACACCGATCAGCTTGCGCACGGTCACCGGCTCATGGCGGGTGATGAGCGCGGTGAAGACGAAAGTGAAGATCGGCGAGGTCGCATTGAGGATCGTGGCCAGGCCGGCATCGACCGAGCGCTCGGCGGCAGCGATCAGCGTGAATGGTATGACGCTGTTGAGGCATGCCTGGAAGGCGAAGCGGCGCCAGCTTGCCGCATCGACGGGCATGGCCAGCCCGCGCCAGCGGATGATGGCGAACAGGATGCCGCCGGCGATCAAGGTGCGGGCGGCGATGAAGGTGACCGGCGGGATCGTCTCGACGCCGATCTTGATGAAAGTGTAGGAGGCGCCCCACAGTACCGCCAGTACGGCAAGCAGCGCCAGGTCGATGGTCGTGTCGTTCTTCGCGGACATGGGCTCGCCGTCTTCCGGTGCTGTCGATCAGGCCCGATTTGTAGGCAATGCGGTGATGAAACGCTTCGTCCACGGTCGAATTGTCGTTAGCGCCTGGATGTTGATGCGCTGTTCTGGGGCGATCCCGCCAAAGTTGAGTCGTGCTCTAGGCAAAGCTGTCGTTAATCGCTAAACCCGCGCCCGGCCAGCGTGGCAAGAAGCCGGCTCGGGTTTTGGCGGAGATATTGATGCCGGATTATGACGTGCTTTGCATTGGCAATGCCATTGTCGACATCATCGCCCAGTGCGAGGAGGAATTCCTCGAAACCAACGGCATCATCAAGGGCGCGATGAACCTCATTGATACGCGGCGCGCCGAACTGCTCTACAGCCGCATGGGCCCGGCGATCGAGGCCTCCGGCGGCAGCGCAGGCAACACAGCGGCAGGCGTCGCCTCCTTCGGCGGACGCGCCGCCTTCTTCGGCAAGGTCTCCAACGATGCGCTCGGCGAAATCTACGCGCACGACATCCATGCGCAGGGCGTCGCCTTCGACACCAAGCCGCTCAACGGCGAGCCGCCGACGGCGCGCTCGATGATCTTCGTCACCCCCGACGGCGAGCGTTCGATGAACACCTATCTCGGTGCCTGTGTCGAACTCGGCCCCGAGGATGTCGAGGCCGAAAAGGCCTCGGGCGCCAAGGTCACTTATTTCGAGGGCTATCTGTGGGACCCGCCACGCGCCAAGGAAGCGATTCGGCAGACGGCGAAGCTGGCGCACGCGGCGGGCCGCGAAGTCTCAATGACGCTGTCGGATTCGTTCTGCGTCGACCGCTACCGCGACGAGTTCCTCGACCTCATGCGCTCGGGCACGGTCGACATCGTCTTCGCCAACAGTCACGAGATCAAGTCGCTCTACCAGACATCGTCCTTCGACGAGGCGCTGGCCAAGATCCGCAAGGACTGCAGACTAGCCGCCGTGACCCGTTCGGAAAAGGGTTCGGTCATCGTGCGCGGCGACGAGACCGTGGTCATCCAGGCGACGGCGATCCGGGAGCTGGTCGACACGACCGGCGCCGGCGATCTCTACGCCGCCGGTTTCCTGCATGGCTACACGCAAGGCCGCGACCTCAAGACCTGCGGCGACCTCGGCTCGCTGGCGGCCGGACTGGTGATCCAGCAGATCGGCCCAAGGCCGCGGCAAAATCTGCGCCGCGAGGCGGAACTGGCGGGGTTGTTGTAACAGCGTCTGCAGCTCTCCCCCACGAGGGAGGAGATCGGCAGCCGGACCATCCCGCTCGCCGTCGCGCGGTTGTCACATATCGCCCCTACACGAAATCGTGAGTGTCCCGTGACTGACATTTCGGGACGCCCGCAGCCAGATGGGGTGTTGAAAAATGCAAGACAGCAAGCTGTCGGGCAGCGCGATGCGTTGCCGCCGCGATCTCCGTTTTCCGTACTAGAAATTCAGCAATCGGCCGCGGCTGAGGGAGGAACGCGCGCGGCCGGAAGACATATGCATGAGCAGATTTCAGACACCTGGTCTTGGACAGGACGACTTCGCGGAAATGGTCGCGGAGGACGTCGAGCGCGCGCTTGCCCACTATGACGAGGCCATAAACCAGTCCACCGTGGTCTCTGTCGGCAAGATCGCCGGCAGCATAGCATCCGCCGTCACCTTGCTGTCGCCGAAGCACCAGAGGGCCATCGACGCCATCCATGCCGACCTTCCCGGCCTTGCCTCGAAATTCGTGCGCGCGCTGGCGGCGGAAGCCGCGCGCCGCAGCGAAGCCGGCACTGCCGGCACAAACCGATTGACAGCTTTGCTGGCCGATGAGCCGCTTTCTGCACCGCAGCGGTCCGACGACCTCGAATCGATGCTGATCGAGGACTGGGCCGGCCGTGTCGCCGGTTCGACCTACCTGGAAGAAAACCTTGGCATAGCCCGCTCGACCCTGCATCGCTGGCAAAGGCGCGGCGATGTCATCGCCTTGCGCAAGGGCGGCCGCAAACACGTCTTCCCGCTGGCGCAGTTCGTCGACGGCAGGCCGGTGGCAGGCATAAGCGACGTGCTCAAGCAGATCGGCAATCCGAGGCTGGTGTGGCTGTGGCTGACACGCCCGGCGGCAGAGCTCGACGGGCGCATTCCGATCGACCTGCTGCGGCAGGATCAGGTGGGGGACGTGGTCGAAGCGGCGCGGGCGTTCGCGCCGGGCTAGCCTAACGGCTGTTGGCTTTCGTCTGCAATGGCTCTCGCCTTAAGCCCTCTAGGTGACGCACGCATCTTCCGTGATTAGGGCGGCTGATCGGCCCGAAACTTGATTGCGATGTGGTTCCCCCAATCCGCCGCTGCTTCGCAGCGCCACCTTTCCCCCCTCCGGAGGGAAAAGAAGGGAGCGTTGCCGGACAAGCGTTGACGATAAAGAATTTGGTGCCTTTCCTCTACCCCGTCGATCGGGGGAGAGGTGTCTCGGCGAAGCCGAGACGGAGTGGGGGTCGACCAGCGCGGCACAAGGGAATGCATGCGCCAACCTGCCATGCACGTTATCGCCAAACACCGGCTGCTTGGAAATGTGTGATGCCGTAGTCAAGTCCCCGCCGTGTACGCCGCGATCACCGCCATGTTGACGATGTCGCTATCCTTGGCGTTCAGCGACACGATCTGGACCGGCTTGTTCAAGCCGACCAGCAGCGGGCCGATCACCGTCGAGCCGCCCAGTTCCTGCAACATCTTGGTCGAGATCGAGGCCGAGTGGAAGGCGGGCATGACCAGGACATTGGCCGGGCCGGTGAGGCGGATGAACGGGTATTGCGCCATGGCGCGCGCGTTGAGCGCGACGTCGGCGGCCATCTCGCCGTCATATTCGAAATCGACGCGGCGCTTGTCGAGGATGCGCACCGCTTCCTGGACGCGCTCGGAGCGCTCGCCCTGCGGATGGCCGAAGGTGGAATAGGCGAGCATGGCAAGCCTCGGCTCATAGCCCATTCGGCGGGCAAAGCCAGCCGCCTCCTCGGCGATGTCGGCGATCTGCTCGGCGTTCGGCATGTCGTGCACGGCGGTGTCCGCGACCAGCACGGTCTTGCCCCGCGCCAACACGATCGACACGCCGATGACGCGGTGGCCGGGCTTGGCGTCGATGACGCGCCGGATATCGTCAAGCGCGGTCGAATAGTTGCGGGTCACACCGGTGACGATGCCATCGGCGTCGCCCAGCGCCACCATGCAGGCGGCGAAGTGGTTGCGGTCGTTGTTGATCAGGCGCTGGCAGTCGCGGAACAGGAACCCCTTCCGCTGCATGCGCTCATAGAGATAGTCGGTGTAGATGCCGTTGCGGCGCGACAGCCGGGCATTGATGATCTCGATGCCTTGCTTGTTGAGGTCGATGCCTGCTTGCTTGGCGTTTTCCTTGATGACATCGTCACGGCCAAGCAGGATGGCGGTGCCGAGCCGCTGGTTCACATAGGAGACGGCGGCGCGCATCACCTGCTCCTCCTCGCCCTCGGCGAAGACGATGCGCTTTGGCTGGCGGCGCACGCGGTCGTAGATGCGCTGCAGGGTCGAAGCGATCGGGTCGCGGCGGGCCGACAGTTCCTGCGCGTAGCGGTCGAGGTCGAGGATCGGCTTGCGGGCGACGCCCGAATCCATCGCCGCTTTGGCGACGGCCAGCGGAATGGCCGAGATCAGACGCGGGTCGAACGGCACGGGAATGATGTAATTGGGGCCGAATTTCGGCCGGTTGCCCTGGTAGGCGGCGGCGACGTCGTCGGGCACGTCCTGGCGCGCCAGTTCGGCGAGCGCTCTGGCCGCGGCGATCTTCATATCGTCATTGATGGTGGTGGCCCGCACGTCCAGCGCGCCGCGGAAAATGTAGGGGAAACCGAGCACGTTGTTGACCTGGTTCGGATAGTCCGAGCGTCCCGTCGCCATGATGGCGTCGGTGCGGATCTCGGCCACTTCCTCCGGCGTGATTTCCGGATCGGGATTGGCCATGGCGAAGATGATCGGGTTCTTGGCCATCGATTGCACCATGGCGGTGGTCAGCGCGCCCTTGGCCGAGAGGCCGAGGAAGACGTCCGCGCCGTCGAGCGCCTCGGCGAGGCTGCGCGCATCTGTCTTGACCGCATGCGCCGACTTCCACTGATTCATGCCTTCGGTGCGGCCCCGGAAGACCACGCCCTTGGTGTCGCACAGGATGATGTTTTCCGGCGCGAAGCCCATCGCTTTCATCAGCTCGATGCAGGCGATGCCGGCGGCACCCGCGCCGTTGCAGACCAGCTTCGTGGTCTTCATGTCGCGGCCGGTGACTTCCAGCGCGTTGATCAGGCCGGCTGCCGAGATGATGGCGGTGCCGTGCTGGTCATCATGGAAGACAGGGATGTCCATCAGTTCGCGCAGCCGCTGCTCGATGATGAAGCATTCCGGCGCCTTGATGTCCTCGAGGTTGATGCCGCCGAAGGAAGGACCGAGGAAGCGCACACAATTGATGAACTCGTCGGCATCCTCGGTGTCGACCTCGAGGTCGATGGAATCGACATCGGCGAAGCGCTTGAACAGCACCGCCTTGCCTTCCATCACCGGCTTGGAGGCCAGCGCGCCGAGATTGCCGAGGCCAAGGATGGCGGTACCGTTGGAGATGACGGCGACCATGTTGCCGCGCGTCGTGTAATCGAAGGCCCGGCTGGGATCCTCGGCGATGGCGCGCACCGGCACGGCTACGCCTGGCGAATAGGCGAGGCTCAAATCGCGCTGCGTCGTCATCGGCTTGGTGGCGACGATCTCCAGCTTGCCAGGCCTGCCCATGGCGTGGAATTCGAGCGCTTCCTGCGCGCTGACGGACGGACCGCTGTTCTCGGTTTTCCTTGCCATGATGCTTTTTGATTTCCTCGCCGGTGCAGCACCTCCTTGAGGCGGGTGCTTTGTTTCGGTCCGAATTAAGACCACGCGCCGCCGCGTGTAAACCGCCACGACGCCTGAATCGCGGATCGTATAGAAATTGCGGGCACCTCTAGCCTCGGTCTTCCCCTGCTTTTAGATGACCCGGCATTAAACCTGGCCATCACATCTGCTAGCGTGCCGGGCCATGAACATGCACAGCCCGAACGAGCCCGACGCCCCCGAGGTGATGACGCCGCCACAGCCCGGCACGGCCGCGGTGACGCCGATGATGGAGCAGTTCATCGAGATCAAGGCGGCGAACCCGGATTCTCTGCTGTTCTACCGCATGGGCGATTTCTACGAGCTGTTCTTCGACGATGCCGAAAAGGCGAGCCGCGCGCTGGGCATCGTCCTGACCAAGCGCGGCAAGCACCAGGGCCACGACATCCCGATGTGCGGCGTGCCGGTGCATGCTGCCGACGATTATCTGCAGAAGCTGATCGGCCAGGGATTCCGCGTCGCCGTCTGCGAACAGATCGAGGATCCGGCCGAGGCGAAGAAGCGCGGCTCCAAATCGGTGGTGCGCCGCGACGTGGTGCGGCTGGTGACGCCGGGCACCATCACCGAGGACAAATTGCTGGCGCCATCGGAATCAAGCTTCCTGATGGCGCTGGGGCGGGTAAAGGGTGGGGCGGACCATTCGTTTGCGCTGGCCTGGATCGACATCTCGACGGGCGCCTTCCGCGTCGCCGAGACCACCGGCGACCGCCTGCTCGCCGACATCTTCCGGGTCGATCCGCGCGAGCTGATCGTTGCCGAGCCGGTGTTTTATGATCCGGAGCTGAAGCCTGTGTTCGACGTGCTTGGCCGCGTCGCCAACCCGCAACCGCCATCGCTGTTCGATTCGGCCTCTGCCACCGGGCGCATCGCTCGTTTCTTCGAGGTGGCGACACCAGACAGTTTTGGCACGTTTTCGCGGGCCGAACTGTCGGCTATCTCGGGCGCCATCGCTTATGTCGAGAAGACGCAGAAGGCAGAACGCCCGCCGCTGTCGCGCCCTGAGCGTGAAGAGCAGGGCTCGACCCTGTTCATCGATCCGGCGACGCGCGGCAATCTCGAGCTCCTGCGCACGCTGTCCGGCAGCCGCGAAGGCTCGCTGTTCAAGGCGATCGACCGTACGGTAACCGGCGGCGGCGCAAGGCTGCTTGCCGACCGGCTGATGGCGCCGCTGACCGACCCGGCGGCGATCGGCGCACGACTGGACTCGGTGTCGTTCTTCCGCTCCGAAACGCGGCTTTGCCAGGCGGTGCGGGCGAGCCTGAAAAGCGTCGCTGACATGCCGCGCGCTTTGTCCAGGCTGGCGCTCAACCGCGGCGGCCCGCGCGACCTCGGTGCGTTGCGCGCCGGCTTCGAGGCGGCGGGCGCCATCGCAGAGACCTTTGCCGCGATCACCCTGCCCCAGGAATTGGCGGCTGCACTTGCCGCCATTCATGCGTTGCCCAAGCCGCTTGCGCAGCGCCTGACGCAAGCGCTTGGCGACGAACTGCCGCTGCTCAAGCGCGATGGCGGCTTCGTTCGCGGGGGCTACCACCCGGAACTCGACGAGATGCGCGCGCTGCGCGACGAGTCGCGAAAGGTGATCGCGGCGTTGGAACGTTCGCTGATCGAGGAGACCGGCATCCGTTCGCTGAAGATCCGGCACAACAACGTGCTGGGTTACTATATCGAGGTGACCGCCAACCACCACGCGGTCATGACCGGCAGCGATGGCGCCAAGGCGCGCTTCATTCACCGCCAGACTATGGCCAACGCCATGCGCTTCACCACGACCGAGCTTGCCGAACTCGAGACCAAGATCGCCAATGCCGCCGACCGGGCGCTGAGCATCGAACTGGCCGCCTTCGATACGCTGACGGCGGAAGCGGTCGGCGAGGCCGAGGCGATCCGCGCCGGCGCCGATGCGCTTGCCGTGCTCGACGTGTCGGCGGCACTCGCGCTGCTTTCGGAAAGCGAGGCGTGGTGCCGGCCGGTGGTGGATTCCAGCCTCGCCTTCGAGATTTCCGGCGGCCGGCATCCGGTGGTCGAACAGGCGCTGCGCCGTTCCGGCGAGGGACCGTTCGTCGCCAATGATTGCGATCTCTCGCCGGAGGGGAGCGCCAAGAACGGCGCGATCTGGCTGCTGACCGGCCCGAACATGGGCGGTAAATCGACGTTCCTGCGGCAAAACGCGCTGATCGCGATCCTGGCGCAGACCGGCTCCTTCGTGCCGGCGGCATCGGCCCATATCGGTGTCGTCGACCGGCTGTTCTCGCGCGTCGGCGCTTCGGACGACCTGGCGCGCGGCCGTTCGACCTTCATGGTCGAGATGGTCGAGACGGCGGCCATCCTCAACCAGGCCGGCGAGCGAGCCCTGGTGATCCTCGATGAGATCGGCCGCGGCACCGCCACTTTCGACGGGCTGTCGATCGCCTGGGCGGCGGTGGAGTATCTGCATGAGAAGAACCGTTGCCGGGCAATCTTCGCCACCCATTTCCACGAGATGACGTCGCTCGCCGGCAAACTGGCGCGGCTGCACAACGTCACCATGCGGGTCAAGGAATGGGAAGGCGACGTCGTCTTCCTGCACGAGGTCGGCAAGGGTGCGGCCGACCGTTCCTACGGCGTGCAGGTGGCACGGCTGGCCGGTCTGCCGGAGGCGGTGGTGGATCGGGCCAAGGAAGTCCTGCACCAGTTGGAGGAAGGCGAGGTTTCCGGCAAGACCAACCGGCTGGTCGATGACTTGCCGCTGTTTTCCGTGGCGATGAAGCGGGAGGCGCCGAAGCCGGTGAAGAGCGACGCGCTTGGCGCTGCCCTCGGCGAGATCAATCCCGACGAGATGACGCCGAGGGAAGCGCTGGAAGCGATGTACCGGCTGAAGGGGCTGGCCGGAACGTAGTCAGATCATCTCCAGGCCGCGCTTGCGCGTCGGCGGGGGGAAGGCGCGGTCGAGATCGGCGAGGTCTTCGCCCGTAAGCTTGATATCCAACGCCGCAAAATTCTGGCGGACGTGCTCCTGGCTGCTGGCCTTGGGGATGGCGACGACGCCGTCCTGATGCATCACCCAGGCCAGGGCGATTTGAGCGGCGGTCGCATTGTGGCGGGCGGCGACGGCGTCGAGCCTGGCATTGCGCGCCAGCGCGCCCTGCTCGACCGGCGAATAGGCCATCAAGGGAATGCCGCGCTTTCGGCTCCAGGGCGCCAGATCGAACTCGAGCCCGCGCCGGACCAGATTGTAAAGCACCTGGTTGGTCTGGACGTTGCCGCCGTCGGGCAGACCGGCGAGCTCCTCCATGTCCTCGGTGTCGAAATTGCTGACGCCCCAATGGCGGATCTTGCCGGCATTCTTCAAGGCTTCGAAGGCCTCGACCGTCTCCGCCAAAGGCACGCTGCCCGGCCAATGCAAGAGATAGAGGTCGATGCGGTCGGTGCGCAGGCGCTTCAGACTGTTCTCGCAGGCGCGCTGCACGCCCGCGCGCGAAGCGTTCGACGGCAGAACTTTTGAAACCAGGAAGGTCTCGGCGCGGCGCCCGGCAATGGCCTCGGCGACCACTTCCTCGGCGCCGCCGCTGGCATACATTTCGGCGGTGTCGATCAGCTTGACGCCGAGATCGAGGCCAAGCTTTAGAGCATCGACTTCCGTGGAGCGCCGGCGGGAATCCTCGCCCATCTTCCATGTGCCCTGGCCGAGAACGGGTATGGCTTCGCCAGACGGCAACACGGTGGTTCTGACGCTCGACGGCATGGCAGGCTCCAGTTGAGGCCCGATCGCATCACAGGCCGGACGAGAAATCCAGAGCGTTCTCGCCGCAGCCCACGTTCCGATGCCTCGAAAGCTCTATTTCACCGGATGGGCGGCCAGCCAGTCCTGCATCTGCTTGATCTCGGCTTCCTGGGCGGCGATGACGCCTTCGGCCAGCTTGCGGATTTCCGGGTCCTTGCCGTTGGCAAGCTCGACCTTGGCCATGTCGATGGCGCCCTGATGATGCGGGATCATGCCACGGACGAAATCGACGTCGGCATTGCCGGTATACCGCGATGCCATCATGTCGGCATGCATCTTGTCCATCGCCGCCTTGTAGCCTTCGGTCGAAGGGCTGGTCGCGTCCGTCGACATGCCGGCCATGTCGTGTTTCATCTCTTCGCTCTGCGCCGGAACGCTTTCGAGGAAGACGGCGAGCAGCATTCCGGCCGCCATCAGCAAAAGCACGAGTTTCTTGGCCAAGGTCATTCATGGTCTCCTGTTGGTTGGATTTCGTATTTGGGGGCTTGGATCAGAGTTTCAACGTCCGCAGCCGCAATGCGTTTGCGATGACCGAGACCGAGGACAGGCTCATCGCCGCCGCCGCCAGCATCGGCGACAAAAGCATGCCGGTGAGCGGATAGAGCACGCCGGCGGCCACCGGCACGCCAAGGACATTGTAGAGGAAGGCGAAGAACAGGTTCTGCCGGATGTTGCCGATCGTCGCCTGGGCCAGCGTCCGAGCCCGAACAATTCCGTTGAGGTCGCCCTTGACCAGGGTGATGCCGGCGCTTTCGACCGCGACATCGGCGCCGGTGCCCATGGCGATGCCGACATCCGCGGCGGCCAGGGCCGGCGCGTCGTTGACACCGTCGCCGGCCATGGCGACACCGGCGCCCTTGCCGCGCAGTTCGTCGACCAGAGCTGCCTTCTGTTCCGGCAGCAGCCCGGCACGAACCTCGTCAATGCCGAGACTCCCGGCGATAGCCCTGGCCGTGCGCTCATTGTCGCCCGTCGCCATGATGATCCTCAGGCCGCTGTCATGCAGGGCCTTTATCGCTTCGGCGGTGGTTGCCTTGATAGGATCGGCGACGGCGACGATGCCGGCCAGCGTCTTGCCGGCAGCGACAAACATCACCGTCTTGCCTTCAGCCTGCAGCGTCTCCGTCCTGGTAGCGATGGAGGCGATGTCGATACCGAGATCGGCCATCATCGCCGCATTGCCGAGCGCGACCTTCTGTCCCGATACGGTGCCAAGAACACCCTTGCCGGTGACCGCCTCGAAATCGCTGGCCTCCGCGATCTTCAGGTCACGGGAGCCGGCGCCCTCGACGATTGCCTCGGCAAGCGGGTGCTCCGAGCCTTTTTCCAGGGCGGCGGCAAGCGCCAGCAATTCATTCTCGACGATGCCTCCGGCAGCGACAACATCGGTCAGTTTCGGCCGGCCTTCGGTCAGCGTGCCGGTCTTGTCGACAATCAGCGTGTCGACCGAGGCGAAGCGCTCGAGGGCGGCGGCTTCCTTGATCAGCACGCCGGCATGCGCCCCGCGCCCGGTGGCGGTCATGATCGACATCGGCGTGGCGAGGCCGAGCGCACAGGGACAGGCTATGATCAGTACCGAGACCGCCGAGACGACGGCGAAGATCAGACTGGGCTGGGGGCCGAAGACCGCCCAGGCCATGAATGCCACGATGGCGACAAGGACGACCGCCGGGACAAAGTAGAAGGAAACGCGATCGGCAAGGCCCTGGATCGGCGCGCGCGAACGCTGTGCCTTGGCGACGAGTTCGACGATGCGCGCCAGCGTGGTCTCGGCCCCGATCCGCTCGGCGCGCATGATCAGCGAGCCGTTCCTGTTGAGCGTGCCACCGGTGAGCGCGTCACCCTCGGCCTTTTCGACCGGTAGCGGCTCGCCCGTGATCATAGATTCGTCTATGGCGGAGCGCCCTTCAATCACGGTGCCGTCGACCGGCACGGCATCGCCGGGCCGGATGCGCAGGCGGTCTCCAGCCTGAACGCTGTCCAGCGGCACATCGGTCTCGGAACCGTCTTCGGCGATGCGCCGCGCGGTCTTTGGCGCCAGATCGAGCAAGGCGCGGATCGCCGATCCGGTCTTTTCGCGGGCGCGCAGTTCCAGCACCTGGCCGAGGAAGACCAGCGCGACGATGACGGCGGCAGCTTCGAAATAGACCGGCACCGCGCCGCCATGGCCGCGGAACTGGTGCGGAAAGATGTCCGGGAAAAGCGTGGCGACGACGCTGTAGAGATAGGCCGCACCGACGCCGAGCGAGATCAGCGTCCACATATTCGGACTGCGGTTGAGGATCGACTCCCAGCCGCGATGAAAGAAGGGAAAGGCGGCCCAAAGCACCACCGGGCTTGCCAAGGCCAACTCCAGCCAGGTTTTTGTCCGATCGCTGACCAGGTTTTCGAAGCTCAGGCCGACCATCGGCGCCATGGCGATGATCAGAAGCGGGATCGACAAAGCCGCGCTGACCCAGAACCGCCTGGTGAAGTCGACCAGTTCGGGATTTGGCCCTTCATCGCCTGTTGGTACGCCCATCGGCTCCAGTGCCATGCCGCAGATCGGGCAGGAGCCGGGCTTGTCGCGGACGATTTCCGGATGCATCGGGCACGTGTATTGCGTGCCTTTGGGTGGCGGCACCGGCGCCGGCCTGTCGCCGAGATAGGTTTGCGGTGCCGCCTCGAATTTCGCCTTGCAGCCGGCGGAACAGAAATAGAAGCCCTGGCCTTCATGGCGCACGAAATGCTTCGCCGTCGAGCGGTCGACGCTCATGCCGCAGACCGGGTCGGTGGCCGTCATGTATTTTTCCGGTTCGGCCTGGAATTTCGTGCGGCAACCTTCGCTGCAGAAATGATAGAGGCGGCCGCCATGCTCCGATGTCGGCTTGCCGGCGTCCGGATCCACGGTCATGCCGCAGACCGGATCGCGCAGAGCTGTATCGGCACCCTTGGGCGCGCAACAGCTGCCGTGCGCGCCATGTGAATGGTGATCGCCGCGATGGTCGTGGTCTGAATGCGTCATTCCAGGAATGCCTCTATCCTCTGCCTGGTTGCGGAGGTAGTGCTTCCAGTAACTGGAAGGTCAAGGGTTGTTTTGATTTTTCGTGTTTCCCAGATCCAGCCCGGGCTGTTCGCCCGAAAAAGCCCACATTCCGTAGCGCAGCCTGCCAATATATAAGCCGATCCCTCCAACGTGATGCCGATCCAATCAAGACATGAAGTGTCTGGTCATCAATCTTGATCGCTCTCCTGACCGCCTTGCCCATATTACGGCGGAGTTTGCCCGCATCGGCATCGCCTTCGAGCGAATCGTCGCGATTGATGCGCGTGACCATCCCGACCTGATGCTGCAGCCGCAGCATGCGATGTATTCCATCCGGCGCCTGTCCCACAGCGAGATCGCCTGCATGCACAGCCATCGCGCCTGCTGGGCCATCATCGCGCAGGACGACGCCCCTTATGGCGCCGTCTTCGAGGACGACGTCGTGTTTTCCGCGAAAGCCGGCGCCCTGCTTGCCGACGTGAGCTGGATTCCGGCTGATGCCGATGCGGTCAAGCTCGAAACATTCTTCATCAAAACCATGACCCAAAGGAAAAGAACCGCCGTCGGTCACGGCTTTTCCCTGGTCAGGCTACGCAGGAACCACGTCGGAACCGCTGGCTACATCCTGTCGAGGCAAATGGCGCGCGACCTCCTCGACGCTACCGCACAGGCCAGCGCGGCGGCCGATGATCTCGTCTTCAATCCGGCGTTCCCCACGTCGGGCGAAAAGACGATCTACCAGCTTGTTCCCGCGCTTTGCGCACAGGATCAGTTCGTCGGCGACAGACTGCCAAGTTTGCTTGTCGAGGAACGCGATGCGGCATGGGACGCAAGCGGGCTGACCATCAAACACAGAAGGCCGGTCACCGAGAAAATGAGGAGGGAGACCAGACGCATCGTCGAATGGATCATTGATTACTGCCGAATGCGGCGATACACGGTCGTTCCTTTCGATCCACCCGAAGCAGACCGATAGACTTGTTTCCAGGCTCAGGCAGCCTGACACACAGAGCGGAAAAAACCCTACTAGATATCCGTGAAAGCGAGATTATCTTGCACTTGCGGCCGGAAATTTCTTGAACTCATCGCGGAAAAATTTTGGTTCCGCCTCGTATTTCGCCTTGCCTTGGGCGACCCTGAATAGAAAATTCACCGCACTTCCTGTCGCATCTACACTTCCAGTAACCTCTGTAAGATATGCCGTTATTAAATCTTGGCTTTCTGCTCCGGCGTAGGATATCCCCAGAAAAGATCAACAAATCATAACGTCACCTGTGCTAGAGGACTCTCGCTGGACGGCTGTTCCGGTTTCGTGAAAGCAAAATTTTCGTAGAAAATTCGCTGGTCCAACATGAAGTGCCTGGTCATCAATCTCGATCGGTCCCCCGAGCGGCTTGCCCACATGACAGCGGAGTTTACCCGCATCGGGATCGCCTTCGAGCGGGTGGTGGCAATTGACGGCAGCCAGCATCCGCATCTGGGGCTGCAACCACAGCATGCACTGCACGCCGTACAACGGCTTTCCGGCAGCGAGGTTGCTTGCCTGCACAGCCATCGCGCCTGCTGGGCCATGATCGTTCAAGGCGACGCGCCCTACGGCGCCGTGTTCGAGGACGACGTGGTGTTCTCGGCGAAGGCCGGTGCGCTGCTGGCCGATGCGAACTGGGTTCCGGCCGATGCCGACATCGTCAAGCTGGAGACAACCTTCCACACGACCGTGATCCAGAGAGAACGGTTTTCCGGGGGCCACGGCTTTTCCATGTTCAGACTGCGCAGGAACCACATAGGAGCCGGAGGCTACCTGCTCTCCAGAGAAGCGGCCCGCGACCTTCTCCTGGCAACCGAGGAGGTCAACGTGGCAGTGGACAATCTCATTTTTGATCCCGCATTCGCAACATCGACCGGTAAGACGATCTACCAGCTCGTTCCAGCCCTGTGCGCACAGGAGCAGTTCGTTAGCGCCAAGTTGCCCAGTTTGCTCGCGCCGGAACGAGACGCCGAGTGGGTCGCCAGCGGGCTTGCCAACAGGCGCAGGAAGCCGCTCACGGCGCGAATCAGGAGAGAGGTCCGGCGGACCGCGCGGTGGATTGCCGACTTATGCAGGTTCCGGCGGCAGATTGTCGTCCCTCTCGGCGCGATCGAGGCCGCGGACTAGCGGCTCATCGATTCACGGAAACGCCGAACCGCTCCATCTCTGTGCTTTGACCCAACTCCAAGGGAAGGCGCTACGCGCTTTTCCCGGTTCTACGCTTTTCCCGGAATTGCTTCGGCCCGCTTGCCGGGCTGCGCGCCGGCCCCATACCCAGCGCCGCGAAAACGCGCTATAGACGCCGCCCAAAAGGCAAGGCCGACCAGTACCTATGGCGAAAATCTCCCTGAAGCTCGATGAACTGATCGACGGCGAAGCCTTGCGCCGCGAGATGACCGCGCTGACGGACGCCACGGCCGGCGACGGTTCCGGGCAGGCCGCCCGCGCCGGTGTGCTCCAGCTTCTCAAGGCCCGGCTCGCCGAAGGCCGAAAGATCGCCGAGGCCATGCTAAGGCAAGATGGCGGCGGCAACGCCTGCGCCGAGCGGCTGTCGCATCTGATGGATGAGCTGATCCGGGCGCTCTACGATTTCGCGGCGACGCATGTCTACCGGGTGAAGAACCGCTCGGTGGCCGAACGCATGGCCGTCGTCGCCGTCGGCGGCTATGGCCGCGGCACGCTGGCGCCGGGATCCGACATCGATCTCCTGTTCCTGCTGCCCTACAAGCAGACGCCGTGGGGCGAACAGACCGTCGAATACATGCTCTACATGCTGTGGGACCTGGGCTTGAAGGTCGGCCACGCCACCCGCAACATCGACGAGTGCCTCAGGCTGTCGCGCACCGACGTCACCATCCGCACCTCGATCCTGGAAGCGCGCTTCCTGTGGGGCGAACGCAAGCTCTATGACGAGCTGATGCTGCGCTTCGATCATGAGGTGGTGCGAACGACCGGCCCGGAATATGTGCAGGCCAAGCTTGCCGAACGCGACGAGCGCCACGCCAAGGCCGGCGAAAGCCGCTACCTGGTCGAGCCCAACGTGAAGGACGGCAAGGGCGGCCTGCGCGACCTGCAGACGCTGTTCTGGATCGGCAAGTACTTCTACCGGGTGCGCACCGGCGAGGAACTGGTCGAAAAGGGCGTCTTCACCGAGGCCGAGTACCGGGAGTTCCAGAAGGCCGAGGACTTTCTGTGGGCGGTGCGCTGCCACATGCATTTCCTCACCGGCAAGGCCGAGGAGCGGTTGCATTTCGACATCCAGCGCGAGATCGCCGAGCGGCTGGGCTACACCACCCATCCCGGCCTGTCGGCGGTCGAACGCTTCATGAAGCACTACTTCCTGGTGGCCAAGGATGTCGGCGACCTGACGCGCATCTTCTGCGCCGCGCTGGAGGAGGAGCAGGCCAAGCATGTGCCGGGGTTCAATCGCATCTTCCTGACCTTCCAGCGCCGCAAGCGCAAACTCGCCGGCACGTCGGATTTCATCGTCGACAACCACCGCATCAACATCGCCGACGATCAGGTGTTCGAACGCGACCCGGTCAATCTGCTGAGACTGTTCTGGTTCGCCGACAAGCACGGGCTGGAGTTCCACCCCGATGCGCTGAAGCTGCTCACCCGCTCGCTCGGCCTGGTCAACAAGTCGTTGCGGCGCGACGAGGAAGCCAACCGGCTGTTCCTCGACATATTGACCTCGGACCGCAACGCCGAGCTCAATCTGCGGCGCATGAACGAGGCCGGGCTGCTGGGCCGGCTGATCCCCGATTTCGGCAAGATCGTCGCCATGATGCAGTTCTCGATGTACCACCACTACACGGTGGACGAGCACCTGATCCGCTGTATCGGCGTGCTGGCCGAGATCGAGCGCGGCGATGGCGAGAAGATCCACCCGCTGTCGCATTCGCTGATGCCGGGCCTGAAGAAGAGCCGCGAGGCGCTCTATGTCGCCGTGCTGCTGCATGACATCGCCAAGGGCAGGCCGGAAGATCATTCCGAGGCCGGCGCCCGGATAGCGCGGCGCATCTGTCCCCATATGGGGCTGTCGGCGGCGGATACGGAAACGGTCGCCTGGCTGGTCGAAAACCACCTCGTGATGTCGATGACGGCGCAGACCCGCGATCTCAACGATCGCAAGACCATCGAGGATTTTGCCTCGATCGTGCAATCGGTCGAGCGGCTGAAACTGCTTTTGATCCTCACCGTCTGCGACATCAGGGGCGTCGGCCCGGGTGTGTGGAACGGCTGGAAGGGCCAGTTGCTGCGCACGCTCTACTACGAAACCGAACTGCTCCTGACCGGCGGCTTTTCGGAGGTGTCGCGGGCACAGCGCACCGCCGCGGCGCGCGAACGCCTGGCCGAGGCGCTCGCCGACTGGCCCGACAAGGCCCGCAAGCGCTATGTCGGGCTGCATTATGAAAACTACCTGCTGACCGTGGATCTGCCGGACCAGCTTCGCCACGCCGAATTCATCCGCGAGGCGGACGCGGCCGGCAACAAGCTTGCCACCATGGTCAAGACCCACCAGTTCGAGGCGGTGACCGAAATCACCGTGCTGGCGCAGGACCATCCCCGTCTGCTCTCGGTCATTGCCGGGGCGTGCGCCGGCGCCGGCGGCAACATTGTCGACGCGCAGATCTTCACCACCTCCGACGGCCGCGCCCTGGACACGATCCTGATCTCGCGGGAATTCGACCGCGATGAGGATGAGCGGCGGCGCGCCGAGCGCGTCGGACGGCTGATCGAGGACGTGCTGTCGGGCAAGAGCTGGCTGCCGGAGATGATCGAGAAGCGCACCAAGCCAAGGCGCGGGTCCAAGGTGTTCAAGATCCCGCCGCGCGCCGAGATCCGCAACACGCTGTCGAACCGCTTTTCCGTCATCGAGGTCGAGGGGCTCGACCGCCCTGGCCTGCTGTCGGAGATCACCGGCACGCTGTCCGACCTGTCGCTCGATATCGCATCGGCGCACATCACAACCTTCGGAGAGAAGGTCATCGACACCTTCTATGTCACCGACCTCACCGGCCAGAAGATCGACAGCCCGGCCCGCATCGCCACAATCCGCAACCGGCTGATGGCGACACTCGAGGGAATCGCGCCCGAACGCGGCGGCAAGGCCAAGGCGGCCGCCGAGTGACTGCCATCCCCACCTTGTCCCGATCCCAGGAGCTGTTCACCGTTTCACGGAAACGGCGAACAGCTCTAACTCTTTGTTTTGACACAATCCCCAAGAGCAAATCGCTATGCGCTTTGCCTGGGAAAACCGCTCACACTTTTCCTGGAATCGCTCCAAGGCAGTCTTCAAACGCATGAGCCTCGTCAAGAAATTCGCTACCGTCGCTTCCGGCACGCTGATGAGCCGCGCGCTCGGTTTTGGCCGCGAGATGCTGATGGCGGCGGCACTCGGCACCGGGCCGGTCGCCGACGCCTTCAACGCCGCTTTCCAGTTTCCCAACACCTTTCGCCGGCTGTTCGCGGAAGGCGCCTTCAACGCCGCCTTCGTGCCGCTGTTCGCCAAGGAGATCGAGACGCACGGCACAGACGGCGCCAAGCGTTTTTCCGAGGAAGTGTTCGGCGTTCTGTTCTCGGCGCTGCTGGTGCTGACCATCGCCATGGAACTGGCCATGCCACTGATCGTGCGCTACCTGGTGGCGCCGGGCTTCGCCGACACGCCGGGCAAGTTCGAGACGACCGTCCGGCTCGCGACGATCATGTTCCCCTACCTGATCTGCATGTCGCTCGCGGCCATGATGGCGGGCATGCTGAATTCCCTGCGCCGCTATTTCGCCGCGGCGATCGCGCCTGCTTTCCTCAACATCATCCTGATCAGCGTGCTTGGCTACGCCTGGTATCATGGGCTGGACGCACATGCTGTCGGGTTCAGCCTGTCGTGGGGCGTTCTGGCGGCGGGCATCGTGCAACTCGCCATTGTCTGGGTGGCGGTGCGCAATGCCGGCATTTCGATCGGCTTCCGCCGGCCGAAGATGACGCCGAACGTAAAGCGCCTTCTGATCCTGGCGCTGCCGGCGGCGATCACCGGCGGCATCACCCAGATCAACCAGTTGATCGGCACCGCGATCGCCTCGGCGCAGGACAGCGCCGTCTCCTCGCTCGCCTATGCCGACCGCGTCTATCAGCTGCCGCTCGGTGTCGTCGGCGTCGCGGTGGCAATCGTGCTTCTGCCGGAACTGTCGCGGGCGCTGAAATCAGGCAATCTCATCGAGGCCGCCAACCTGCAGAACCGCTCCGTCGAGTTCACCTTGTTCATGACCTTGCCGGCGGCCGCAGCACTCTGGGTGATGTCGGAGCCGATCGTGCGGCTGGTCTATGAGCGCGGCGCCTTTGCCGCCAACCATTCGACGCCGACGGTGGCGGCGATCCTGGCGATCTTCGGTCTCGGCCTGCCGGCCTTCGTGCTGATCAAGGCCTTCACCCCGGGCTATTTCGCCCGCGAGGACACGCGCACGCCGATGATCTTCGCCGCCATCTCGGTGGCCGTGAACGTCGCCACCGCGCTGACGCTGTTTCCCAGGATGGGCGCACCCGGCATTGCGGTCGCCTCGGCCGTGGCCGGCTGGGTCAACGCGCTGATGCTGCTTGCCGTGCTGATCCGGCGCGGCCACTGGGGCCGCGACGTGCCGCTGCTTAAGCGCATTCCCCGACTGGTTCTGTCGGCGGCGGTGATGGCGGTGGCGCTGTATTTCGCCGAGCATTGGCTGGCCGTCAGGCTCGGCCCCGGCTCGCCGCTGGTCGTCAAGGCGACGACGCTGCTGACGCTGGTGGCCGGCGGCGCGCTGCTCTACTTCGTCACCGCCTTTGCCACCGGCGGCGCCGATTTCGGCATGATCCGGCGCAACGTCAAGCGCAAGAGACCACCGGCGCCTAAGGAACAGTCTCCGGATCCGTGAGCCCAAGACATTCTCACAAATGTCGATGTCGGCGCCGCCCCTCATTGCCCTGCCGGGCATTTCTCCCCGTAAAGGGGGAGAAAGAAGCTGAGTGCGACGACGGCGCTTCCTACAAACCTGGCGATTGGCGAAACCGGCGACGACGACGTCTTTCTCCCCGTCACTATACGGGGAGAAATGTCCGGCAGGACAATGAGGGGCGGTGCGCACCTGTCAGACTGAGAGACAGACGCAACAAGCGCGACGCCTGCATTGAACAAAATTCAGCCTGAGGCAATGGCGCTGCGGGCTCTCCTGCCTCTTGATCCTCCCCACACTCTCGTTCATAAGCGCGCCGTCGCAAGACTTTCGCCGCGCGCGAAACGGCCCTCCACAAGCCCTGAGGAACCCCATGTCCGCCTTCAAGCCCCTCGTCTTCTCCGGCGTCCAGCCGACCGGCAACCTGCATCTCGGCAACTATCTCGGCGCCATCAAGAAATTCGTCGCCCTGCAGGCCACGTCCGACTGTATCTACTGCGTCGTCGACCTGCATTCGCTGACGGCGCAGCTCGTCCATGACGACCTCGCCGACCAGACGCGCTCGATCACCGCCGCCTTCCTTGCCTCCGGCATCGACCCCAAGAAGCACATCGTCTTCAACCAGTCGCGGGTGATGCAGCATGCCGAGCTCGCCTGGATCTTCAATTGCGTCGCGCGCATCGGCTGGATGAACAAGATGACGCAGTTCAAGGACAAGGCCGGCAAGGACCGCGAGAATGCCTCGCTGGGGCTGCTTGCCTACCCCTCGCTGATGGCCGCCGACATCCTGCTCTACCGCGCCACGCATGTGCCGGTGGGAGAGGACCAGAAGCAGCATCTGGAACTGACCCGCGACATCGCCCAGAAATTCAACAATGACTTTTCGAGCCGCATCGCCAGCCTTGGCGTCGGCGTCGAGATGCAGGTTGGCGAGGAGACGGTGAACGGCTTCTTCCCGATCACCGAGCCGGTCATCGGCGGCCCGGCGGCACGCATCATGAGCCTGCGCGATGGCTCGAAGAAGATGTCGAAGTCGGATCCGTCGGACCTTTCGCGCATCAACCTGACGGACGATGCCGACACCATCTCGAAGAAGATCCGCAAGGCCAAGACCGATCCGGAAGCCTTGCCGAGCGAGGTCGACGGGCTGGAAAGCAGGCCGGAAGCGGAAAACCTGGTCGGCATCTATGCGGGCCTGGCCGAGATTTCGAAGGCCGACGTGCTCAAGGAATTCGGCGGCCAGCAGTTTTCGGTGTTCAAGCCGGCGCTGGCCGACCTTGCGGTGGAGAAGCTGGCGCCGATCGCCGGCGAGATGCGCCGCATCCAGGGCGACCGCGCCTATGTCGACGCGGTGCTCAGGGATGGCGGCGAACGCGCCGGCGTGCTGGCCGAAACGACCATGAAGACGGTGCGCGACATTATAGGCCTGCTGCAGGGCTGATCTCGGCGGCGGTGCACCGCATTGACACTGGCACAAGGCCGGCCGCTTGCGGCCGGTCGAAGCGGGTGGCAGATTGCGGCCGAAAACAAACTCGTGTCCCTGATTTTGAAATTCGCCAGAGTTGTAATGCGAATTTCAAAATCAGGGACACGAGCAAACTATTGATTTCTAGTGTCGTTTTTGATTTCGAAGTTCGCTCGGGGCGGGATATCGAAAGCAGGCGAACTTCGAAATCACGACACTAGGTAGATAGACATGGTCTCCAAACGCCTTAGCCGCGAAGCCGGTCATCGCAGGAAATTCCTGGCGATCATCGACGACACGCCCGAGTGCGAACGCGCCGTCGCCTACGCTTCGAAACGGGCGCTGAGCACCAGTGGCACGCTGGTGCTGCTCTATGTCATCGTACCGGACGATTTCCAGCACTGGCTGGGCGTCGAGAAGATCATGCGCGAGGAGGCGACCGCAACGGCGCGCGCGGCCCTCGACGGCCATGCCAACAAGGTGCGCCAGAAGCTCGGCATCGAGCCGGAAATGGTGGTGCGCGAAGGCAAGCCGACGGAAGAGATCCACAGGCTGATCGAGGAAGACCAGGATATCGCCATCCTGGTGCTGGCAGCCGGCGCCGGCAAGGAAGGGCCGGGACCGCTGGTCGGTGCCGTTGCCGGCAAGGGGGCGGCCTTCCCTATTCCGGTCACCGTCGTGCCGCAAAACCTTTCGGACGAGGAGATCGACAGCCTCGCCTGAGATGTATTGAGATTCAGGTGAGGCCGGCCTGCCAATGGCGGCTTCCAGCGCTGCCGGTGCTCACGCACTTCAAGTACGCTCCGCTCCGGTTCTCGGAAACCGCCATTCTCGACTCGGCCTGACCTCATTCTCAACACATCCCGCGTGAGTGCAGGTGAGCAAAAACATTCCGCCAGCCAGCCGTTCCGGCGACGCGTTTCGCTTGAATGTCCAGTCAATAGAGCCTATTTAGAACTATTCCAAACTAGCTGCCCGAAATGGGCACGGAGACGGCCATGTTCATCCAGACCGAATCGACGCCCAATCCGGCGACGCTGAAATTCCTGCCCGGCAAGGAAGTGCTCCTGGAAGGTACCGCCGATTTCCGCGACGCCGATAGCGCGGCCACGGCCTCGCCGCTGGCCGGCCGGCTGTTCGAAATTCCTGGCGTCACCGGCGTCTTCTTCGGCTACGACTTCATCACCGTGACCAAGGATGGCCCCGACTGGCAGCACCTGAAGCCGGCGATCCTCGGCGCCATCATGGAGCATTTCATGTCCGGCGCGCCTGTCATGGCCAAGACCGGCCCGGCCGCCGAGACGAGCCAGACCGGCGAATTCTATGACAAGGCGGACGAGGAACTCGTCATCACCATCAAGGAACTGCTCGATACACGGGTGCGCCCGGCAGTGGCCCAGGACGGTGGCGACATCACCTTCCGGGGCTTCGAGAACGGCACGGTGTTCCTGCACATGAAAGGCGCTTGCGCCGGTTGCCCGTCATCGACGGCGACGCTGAAGCACGGCATCCAGAATCTGCTTCGCCATTTTGTGCCCGAAGTTCAGCAGGTCGAGCAGGTCGCCTGATGTTTTTTGCGCGCCGCCTCGTCGGCGTGCGGGCGCACCTGAAGCATCCTGTTCGTGAATAACAAAAAACCGGGCCGAATTGCCCGGTTTTCTGTTTGGGACGTCCGTTGTTGCCTAGACGGTCCGCGCACGAAAGGTTTGACCTGATCCTGAGATCAGGATGCTTACATCACGATGACCTTGGCGCCGACCGAGGCGCGGTCATAGAGATCGATAATGTCCTGGTTCATCAGCCGGATACAGCCAGACGACATCGCCTTGCCGATCGAATTCCATTCCGGGCTGCCGTGCAGGCGGTAACCCATGTCGCCGCCCTTGTTGAAGAGATACATGGCGCGCGCGCCGAGCGGGTTCTTGAGGCCCGGCTCCATGCCATTGGCGAACTTCGCCAGTTCCGGCTGGCGCTTGATCATTTCACGGGGCGGCGTCCAGGTCGGCCACTCGCGCTTCAGCGCGATATGAGCGGTGCCATGCCACTCGAAGCCCTCGCGGCCAACGCCGATGCCGTAGCGGATCGCGCGGCCGTCACCCTCGACGAAATAGAGGAACTTGTTCTGCGTATCGACGATGATGGTGCCTGGCTTTTCCTTGGTGTCGTAGTTCACCTCCTGTCGGTGATACTGCCTCGGCACTTTTTCGATCGGGATGCGCGGCAACTGGTAGCCAGCGTCGGACACCGCGCCGTAGTCGTTTGAGAAAATCTGCCCGCCGATGGTGCTGCAACCGGCGATAGCAGTGGACAGCGCCAATGCGGCAATTATTGCAAGCGACTTCATGCGCATGTGATGATCCGGTGCCCTGCCCAACGCCAGCGGCACGAGTCGGCCGCTTTCTCACCATCATTCATGCTGGCATTTGCTTTGCTTGCCAAGCACACGATGCCTATATCCGTGGCCTTACGTGCTGGTAAGCGTATCAGTATGGCATTTCGGCAACAGCCTTCACCAGATTGTGAAGTAAATTCAATGGGCCTGAACCGCGCGGGCCACAGGATCGAGGATCTCCGCCATGAATGTCGGCGACGCCGCCCACCGTTCAGGACTGCCAGCCAAGACCATCCGCTACTATGAGGAGATCGGCCTGATCGCGCCCGCGCGTGCCGCCAACGGCTACCGTGATTATTCAGGCGACGACGTCCACCGGCTGGCCTTCCTGCGCCGCGCGCGCAACCTCGGCTTTTCCATCGACGATTGCCGCCAGTTGATGGCACTCTACCGGGATCGCAGCCGCGCCAGCGCCGACGTACGCGAGATCGCCGCCGCCCATGTCACAGCAATCGAGGAGAAGGTGCGCGAACTGCAATCCATGCGCTCGACGCTGCAGAAGCTGATCCATGCCTGCCATGGCGACGACAGGCCGGACTGCCCGATCCTGGATGACATGGCGGGGACGGCGGCGGGAGCCGACCAGGCGGTCCGCTGACCGGATCAGTCCAGGCCGCCCGAAAAACCTACCCGCCGCGATACTGCGTGGGCGACGCACCGAACGGCACCCGGAAGCGGCGATTGAAATAGGACACGTCGTTGAACCCGGCGGCAAGCGCGATATCGCTTATCTTCATCGCATCCTTGCGGACGTCCGACAGCATGGCGGATTTCTGGCGCGCCGAGAATCTGCTCGCCACGGTCGGCGAACCAGGGACTTCAGTCTTATTTGCGCAGTTGCTAATATATATGTAGGTTAGTCCGCGCGGGGACGATCATACCCAAAGCCCAAACCCGCAATGGCCGGCGCAGCCCCCCCCTATAGACCCAAAGCCAAGCTGCGCCGGCCATTCCGCCAGCCACCTTCCCCAACGTCAAGCTTCATATGCTGAACAACTAAAGTAATGGAACGTCCAATGGACATTGACGGAACCAAAACGGTAACGTCAGACCTTTGCTTTTCTGACGCAAGACTTTAGTCCTGCCGTCCTATGGTTAGGATCGGAAGTTGATCGAGGCGAGATAGGGCCGTCTCGCAACAGGTCAATAGCAGACCGCACTTGACCGGATCATGGTGCGATCGCGGAAGGTCGCTTCCGGTCCAACGGGTCTGTCAACCATATAATCGCCCGACACAAACGGGTTCAAACCGTGAACAGAATCTGGCATGGTGCTTGTCATGCCAATCATCTCTCCCATCGCAATCAACCCTCTCATCGACGGTCGCCAGTCCGAACGCGCCATGCTGGTGCGGCGTGGCGTGCAGCGGCTGCTGATGGAAATGGGCGCGCATGTGCTGCCTGAACTGTCGCTGGCCACCGGCCGCCGCGCCGACCTCGTGGCACTGACCCGCCAGGGCGATATCTGGATCATCGAAATCAAATCCTCGATCGAGGATTTCAGGGTCGACCGCAAATGGCCGGACTACCGGCTGCATTCCGACCGCTTCTTCTTCGCCACCCATCCCGGCGTGCCGGCCGAGATATTTCCGGAGGAGTGCGGCTTCATCCTGTCCGACGGCTACGGCGCCGAAATCATGCGCGATGCGCCGGAGCACCGCATGGCGGCGGCGACGCGCAAGGCGCTGATGCTGCGGATTGCGCGCGCCGGTGCCTCGCGGCTATTGGCGGCGGAACTGGCCGGCGTCTCGGTGCCGGTTCTGGAAGGGGAAAGCGAGTAGTTCGCGGGCCCGCGCGGCATGCGCCGCTACTCGTCACCGCCCTCCGCTCCAGCAGCAGGCGCCATCAGCAGCACGGCGGCACCGAGGATGGCTGCGATGAAGGAGCCGGCGAGAATGCCGACCTTGACCGCGTCCTGCAGGGCCACGTCGCCGGCGAAGGCAAGCAGGCCGATGAACAGGCTCATGGTGAAGCCGATGCCGCAGAGCAGCGAGATGCCGAGCATGTGTGACCAGCCGGCATGGGCCGGCAAGTCGGCCAGGCCAAGCCTTATGGCAAGCGCGGACGAGCCGAGCACACCGACGAGCTTGCCGACCACCAGGCCGGCGGCGACGCCCAGCGTCAACGGCTCGATCAGCGCGCCAAGGCTAAGGACGGCGAGCGAAACGCCGGCATTGGCAAAACCGAAAATGGGGATGATGACGAAGGGCACGATCTTGTGCAGGCCATGCTCCAGCCGGTGCAGCGGCGAATGGTCGAGGTCGTGGCCGATCCCGGCCGCGCGTTCGAGCGGGATGGTCAGCGCCAAGGCGACGCCGGCAAGCGTGGCGTGGACACCTGATTTCAGCACCAGCACCCACAGGATGGCGCCGAGCACGAGATAGGGCACCAGCGTCATCACCCGCATGCGGTTGAGCACGACGAGCACGGCAATGACGGCGAAGGCGGCGCCGAGATAGGCCAGCGACAGGCCGCTGGTGTAGAAGATGGCGATGATGATGACGGCGCCGAGGTCGTCGATGATGGCGAGCGCGGTGAGAAAAACCTTCAGCGAGGCCGGCACGCGGCTGCCGAGCAGCGACAGCACGCCGAGCGCGAAGGCGATGTCGGTGGCGGTCGGGATCGCCCAACCGGACAGTGCGGCCGAATTGTCGCGGTTGATGGCGACATAGACCAGCGCCGGAACCAGCATGCCGCCCGCCGCCGCGATGCCAGGCAGGACACGGCGCGGCCATGTCGAAAGCTGGCCATCCAGCATCTCGCGCTTGATCTCCAGCCCGACGAGCAGGAAGAACACCGCCATCAGCCCGTCATTGATCCAGTGCGAGACGCTGAGCGGGCCGAGATAGGCGTGGAGCACGGAGAAATAGGTTCCCGACAGCGGCGAGTTGGCGACGATCAGGGCAAGGGCCGCCGCCACCATCAGGACGATGCCGCCGGCTGCTTCGCTATCGAGAAATTCGCGGAAGACGGAAACCGGCCGCTGTTTCAAGTCCTGCATGTCGCCTCCGTTATACTCTGCCAAATGCCCTTACAGACGTTTGCGCTGCCCCCTCACCTGCCTGCCGGCATCCTCTCCCCGTATAGTGACGGGGAGAGGGGGCGCTGTCATTGGCCGATTTCGCCAACCGCCGACGTCACAGGACGGGCGCCGACATTGCGGCCAGCTTCTTTCTCCCCGTCGCTATACGGGGAGAAATGCCCGGCAGGGCAATGAGGGGCGGCGCCTGCTTCGTCAATTGGCATCGTCGCCATGGGTCGAACCCGGTCCGATCCTAGCGCGGTGCGCGCTTGGCCAGTATCCGCTGCAGCGTGCGGCGATGCATGTTGAGCCGGCGAGCGGTCTCGGAAACGTTGCGCTCGCACATTTCGTAGACGCGCTGGATGTGCTCCCAGCGAACGCGGTCGGCCGACATCGGGTTCTCCGGAGGCGCGGCGCGTTCGCCCGAGGTGCGGGTCAGCGCCGCGAAGATGTCGTCGGCGTCGGCGGGCTTCGACAGATAGTCGACGGCACCGAGCTTCACGGCGGTCACCGCGGTGGCGATGTTGCCGTAGCCGGTCAGAATGATGGTGCGGGAGTCCTCGCGCTTCTCGCGGATGGCGGCGACCACGTCGAGACCGTTGCCGTCGCCGAGCCGCATATCGACCACGGCGTAAGCCGGCGGATTGGCGCGGGCCTTGCCCACGGCCTCCTCGACACTCTCGGCGGTCTCGACCACGAAGCCCCTGGTTTCCATGGCGCGGGCCAGACGGGTGAGGAACGGCTTGTCGTCATCGACGATCAAAAGCGAGGTGTCTTCGCCTTCAACCATTGCGCCAATATTTTCATCGCCTGTCATTGTCTTGAAAATTCCTGCTGCCTTAATTTTACGCAGATATAGTTTTGCGCCGCTATTGTCCAATTTACGCAGTGTCAAACATGGTGGCGGGGGCCGTTTCCGGGTTCAGGAAGACTGTTCTCGGCCACGAAATCTGGACCACGGCGCCCTCGCCCAGGCCGCTTGAATTGCGGAAATCGAGCGCGGCACCCGAGCGTTCGAGCAGTGTCTTGGCAATGAAAAGGCCGAGCCCAAGGCCTCCACCAGCCTCCGTGCCCTGGCGGGTCGACATATAGGGCTCGCCGATGCGATCGATGATCTCGGGTGGAAAACCCGGCCCGTCGTCGATGATCGAAAAGGTGACGGTCGCCTCGTCCCAGCTCCAGCGCACGGTAACGCTCTTGCGAGCGAAATCGACGGCGTTCTCGACCAGATTGCCGAGGCCATAGATGACGCCGGGATTGCGGCGGCCGACCGGCTCGGGCCCGATGCGCTCGCCCGGGCGAAGCTTGATCGAGATGCCGAAGTCGCGATGCGGCGCGGTGACCTCCTCGACCAGCGAGGTCAGCGGCAGGCGGGAAAGATGCGCCTCGCCCTCGGACGACAGGCTGGTCAGGCGCTTGAGGATTTCGCGGCAGCGCTCGCTCTGCGAGCGCAGCAGCTTCACGTCTTCCCCGTATTTCGGGTCGCTGCCGAGCGCTTTTTCCATCTCCTTGGCGACAAGCGTGATGGTGGCGAGCGGCGTGCCAAGCTCATGCGCCGCGGCCGCCGCCAGGCCATCGAGCGCCGAAAGGTGCTGCTCGCGCTGCAACACCAGTTCGGTGGCGGCAAGCGCATTGGCCAGAAGCCGGGCTTCGGCGGCCACACGGAAGGCATACATGGCCGTGAAGGCGATCGAGGACAGCACCGCCATCCACATGCCGGCGACATAGATGAAAGGCATCGCCAGCGGCGCGCCTTCATACCAGGGCAAGGGCAGATGGATGAAAACCAGCAACGTCGCCGCGATCATCACCAGCCCGCCGAGAATGGCGGTCAGGCGCAAGGGCAGCGAGGTCGCCGAAATGACGACGGGCACGGTCATCAGCAGCGAGAACGGATTGGTCAGGCCGCCGGTCATGTAGAGCAGGCCGGCAAGCTGCAGGCTGTCGAAGATAAGGATGCCGAAAGCGGCTAACGGAGTGAGCCGGTGCGCGGCCGGAAAGCGGAACGCCAGGAACAGGTTCATCCAGGCCGAACAGGCGATCAGCGCGAAGCACAGGCTGACCGGCAGCGGGAATTTCAGGCCATAGGCGACGACGAGCACCGTTACGCTCTGGCCGACAATGGCAAGCCAGCGCAGCCGGATCAGCGTGTTGAGACGCAGCCTCTGGCTTTGCTGGAAATCGGGCGCACGCAAAACATTGATCATGGCCATGGATTACAGCCGCAGAGCGTCCAAGGCTAGGTCCCGCGCGGTTTAGCGCGGGCGGTAGCGGCGGCAAGCAGCGGATTCTCCGGCCAGACATGCTTGGGATAGCGCCCGCGCATGTCGGCGCGCACATCGGTCCAGGAGCCGCGCCAGAAGCCGGGCAGGTCGCGTGTCGTCTGGATCGGCCGGTGCGCCGGCGACAACAGTTCGAGCGTCAGCGGCACCGTGCCGTTGGCGATCGAGGGATGGCGGTCGAGGCCGAACAGTTCCTGCACACGAACCGCCAGCACCGGCCATTCGCCGTCATAGCGGATCGGCACATGGCTGCCCGACGGCGCGTCGAAATGCGTCGGCGCCAGGGTATCGACCTTGCGCTGGAGGTCGTGCGGCACCAGCGAGGCAAGGCCGGCCGCAAGAACCCCGGAATCGACGGCGGCCAGGGATGCGGCGCCTGACAGGAACGGCAGCAGCCAGTCGTCGAGGCGCTCGATCAACGCTTCATCCGACATATCGGGCCAAGGCGCTCCGAGGCCGCGATGCAACCAGGACAGCCGCTGACGCAGCGTCTCGGCCTCCTTGCTCCAGCTCAGCAGCGACAGCCCATGCTCGCGCAAGGCGTCAAGAATGGCGCGGTCGGCCTCGGCGCCTGAAGGAGCGGGCAACATGCGCTCCGCGAGCGTGATGGCGCCCAGGCGAACGGTCTCGCGCACCCGCACGGCGCGCCGGTCGCGATCGAAGCTCGTTTGCCGGCGCGTTTCGATCCGGTCGGCCAGCGTGGCGCGGATGTCGTCCTCGCCAATTGCCGCGGCCGCGGCGATGCGCGCGTTCTGCGCCTTGCCCTGGAGGTCGGCGACAACCAGGAACGGCTCGCCCGCCAGCGGGTCGGCGGCATCGAGCATGGCGCCGGAACCATTGGCCAGCACGAAGCGGCCGCGCTCGCCCCGCGCCTTGGCGACGCGGTCCGGCCAGGCGTGAATGAGCAAGGGACCAGCAGGAACAGCCGCGCTGTCCTTCGCGCCGCTCGCCTGTCTTGCCAACCGCTCCGCCAGCTGCCGCGCGGCGACGGCGCGCGGCGATCTTTCCGCGCGAAAGCGCATCAGCCGCCGTTCGAGGTCGGCGCCGTCGCCACCAAGGCCGCGCTCGGTCAGCAGTACGGCCAACATAGCCGCCTCCCCGGCATGGCCGCTCCTCGCCGACTCGGCGACCATATGCGCGAGCCGCACCGGCAGAGCGAGCTTGCGCATGGCCATGCCCGCTTCCGTCAGGCGGCCTGCCCCGTCGAGGGCGTCCAGCGCGCGCAGCAGCACCCTCGCCTCGTTGAGCGCCGGCGCGGGCGGCGGATCAAGGAAGGCGAGCGCCGTTGGATCGGCAACACCGAAGGCGGCGCAGTCGAGCAGCAGGCCCGACAGATCCGCCTCGAGAATTTCCGGCGGCGTGAACGCGGGAAGCGCCGCCGTCTGTTCGGCGCGCCACAGCCGGATGGCAACGCCGGCCTGCGTGCGCCCGGCGCGGCCGGCGCGTTGGTCCGCGGAAGCCTTGCTGACACGCACGGTTTCCAGTCGCGTCAGTCCGCTCGCCGGCTCGTAGCGCGGCAGCCGCGACAGGCCGGAATCGATGACGACGCGCACGCCGTCGATGGTGATCGAGGTTTCGGCGATGGACGTTGCCAGCACCACCTTGCGGCGACCGGGCGGCGCGGGCTTGATCGCGGCGTCCTGCGCCTTGCCGTCGAGCTGGCCATAAAGCGGCACGATGTCGGTGTCGGCGCCGACCTTGTCGGCCAGCCGTTCGGCCGTGCGCTCGATCTCGCGCTGGCCGGGCAGGAAGGCGAGCACGCTGCCGCTTTCGTCGGCGAGTGCAGCGCGGATCGCCTTGGCCATGGCGTCCTCGATCGGAATACCGGCCGGCCGTTCGTCGTAGCGGATGTCGACGGGAAAGGCGCGGCCCTCGCTTTCGATCACCGGCGCGCCCGACAGGAGCTTGCCGACGCGGGCGCCGTCCAGCGTCGCCGACATGACAACCAGGCGCAGATCCGGCCGCAGCGCGCCTTGCACGTCGAGCGCCAGGGCAAGGCCGAAATCACCGTCCAGCGAACGCTCGTGGAATTCGTCGAAAATGACCGCCGAGACACCGGGCAGTTCGGGATCATCGAGGATCATGCGTGCCAGCACGCCCTCGGTGACGACCAGGATCCTGGTCCGGGCCGAGGTGCGGTTCTCCATGCGCATGGCATAGCCGACCGTACCACCCGGCTCCTCGCCCAGCAATTCGGCCATGCGCCGCGCGGCAGCGCGGGCGGCGAGCCGGCGCGGTTCGAGCAGAACGATCCGGCCGCTTCCCAGCCAGGACGCGTCCAGCAGCGCCAAGGGCACCAGCGTCGTCTTGCCGGCGCCGGGCGGCGCCACCAGCACGGCGCTGTTGCCATTGCCAAGCGCTTCGCCGAGCGCCGGCAACACAGCTGTGACCGGAAGCTCCGGCAAGGGTTTCGTCTTCATCGCGCCCGCATATCAGCGGTCCCGGTCGCCGTGCAACTTTATCGCGCTAGCGCCTGGTCAAAGCCGGGTCCGCGAAAACGGGTTCCAGCGCACCGTGCCGAGCCTCACCTCCTCGCGCACCATCGTCAGCAGGCCGGAAGCGCCGACAACCGCGAGGCCAACCAGCGACAGCCAATCGGGATATTCCTGGAAGAACAGCGCGCCGAGGATGACCGCCCACACGATCTGCGAATAATGCGTCGGCGCGATCCGGTTGGCGGGCGCGTATTTGGCCGCCAGGAGCTGCATGAGCTGCCCGCCGGCGGTGAAGGCGCCGGCCATCGCCAGCCAGACGAGCTGCACGGCATTCGGCAAGGTGAAGGAGCTGGCGGCGGCGCCAGCTCCGTTGAACAGCAGGCCATAGCCGACAAGCACGCCGAGCATCGATGTGCGCTTCTCCTGCTGGGCGAGCGAGCGCAGCAGGATAACACTGGCCGCGGCGAGAAAGGCGTTCACGAAGGCGGCCAGATGGCCGAGGTTCAATTCCCGGAAACCCGGCCGCACCACCAGCATCACCCCGGCAAAGCCGGCGACCACGGCCAGCCATCGCCAGGGGCCGACCTTTTCCTTCAGGATGACGGTGGACAGGATGGTGACCAGCAAAGGCGCCAGGAAGATCAGCGCGTAGACTTCGGCAAGAGGAATGTGGGTGAAGGCGTAGACGCTGAGCACGCCCGACGCGATGCCGGCCAAGGCTCGCGCCTGCACGGCCCATGGCCGCTTCATGCGCCAGAAATCGCGCCAGCGTTCACCCGCGGGGCGGCTGAAGAACAGGAAACAGCCGGCGAACAAGGTGGAGAAGAAGCCGATCTCGAAGACGGTGAACTGTCCGCCCAGGCTCTTGATCACGGCATCGCTGCCCGAATAGCTTGCATAGGCGATCAGGGCGAGCAGGATTCCGTTCGGCACGTTTTTCCATTTCCGGGAGAGAGTAGCTTGAGAATATTGGCGCTCGGTGCGCATCCGGACGACATCGAGATCTTCATGTTCGGTACGATGGCCGCCTATGCGGCGCAAGGCGCAGAACTCACTTTTGCCGTGGCCACGGATGGTGCCAGGGGCGGCAAGAGCGATGCCAAGGTCCTCGCGCGTATCCGTCGCGAGGAAGCGACGGCGGCGGCCGCGCTGCTGGGTGCTGCACCGCGCTTCCTCGACTTTCCCGATGGCGAACTGGTGGCCGATGCGGCGCTGATCGGCGCGCTGAAGGCGCTTGTACGCGAAACCGGGCCGGACCTGGTCATCACGCACGCGCCCAACGACTATCACGCCGACCATCGCGCGCTGTCGGACGGCGTGCGCATCGCGGCCTCGTTCGCGGTTCCGGTGCTGCACGCCGACACGATGGGCGGCACCGGGTTTTCGCCGACGCACTATGTCGATGTTTCCGCCTACCGGGATGTCAAGACCCAGGCGATCCGCGCGCACCACTCGCAACGGCCGGAGCAATATGTCGACAGGGCGCGCATCCAGAATGAATTCCGCGCCGGCCAGTGCAACAGCCTCCCCGGTTCACTGGCCGAGGCCTTTCGCTTCGAGCCGACATTTCCCTTCGCCGACATACGCGCCTTGCTGCCGCCCGCGCCGCCGGTCCGGCCGGTGACGCCACAACCCAACGCCATCGACCAAGCCAACTGAGCGGCTGCCGGAAAAACTCTCCGGCGGTCATTTCCCAACGATTTCAATCACCCGTTTCGTCATGTTGCGGCGCAGCAACGAATTCGCTTGCCTTGTTTAGTAAAAATTGCATCACTAAACAAATTACTAAACATCCGCGGTGCCGAGACACCGCCATGTTTAGGCCTCTGAGGAGAGAGGTTCGAGGGCTCTTGAAACCGTCATCCGGGCGTGTTTCGCAAATGGGAGGAAGACATGAAATCGAGCTTGAAATTGGCGTTGGGACTGGCCTCGGCGATTACAGCGTCGACAGCCGTCTCGAACGTCGCGCACGCTGAAGACCTGACGCTGTGCTGGGCCGCATGGGACCCGGCAAACGCGCTTGTCGAACTGTCCAAGGATTTTACCAAGGAAACCGGCATCGGCATGAAATTCGAATTCGTGCCGTGGACCAACTATGCCGACCGTTTCCTCAACGAGCTGAACTCGCACGGCAAATTGTGCGACCTGATCATCGGCGACAGCCAGTGGATCGGCGGCGCGGCCGAGAACGGCCACTACGTCAAGCTGAACGACTTCTTCGACAAGGAGAAGATCAGCATGGACGACTTCGTGCCGGCGACCGTCGTCGGCTATTCGGAATGGCCGAAGAACACGCCGAACTACTGGGCGCTGCCGGCCATGGGCGACGTCGTCGGCTGGACCTACCGCAAGGACTGGTTCTCCAAGCCCGAGCTGCAGAAGGAATTCAAGGAAAAGTATGGCTGGGATCTCGGCCCGCCGGCCACATTCGACCAGCTGAAGCAGATCGCCGAATTCTTCCAGAAGCGGCAGATCGACGGCAAGACCGTCTATGGCGCCTCGATCTACACAGAGCGCGGCTCCGAAGGCATCACCATGGGCGCCATGGATGTGCTCTACAGCTACGGCTTCCAATATGAGAACCCGAAGAAGCCTTACGAGATGGAAGGCTTCGTCAATTCGCCCGACGCGGTCAAGGGCCTGGAATTCTACAAGGCGCTCTATGATTGCTGCACCCCGCCAGGCGCCTCCAACAGCTACATGGGCGAAGGTGTCGATGCCTTCAAATCCGGCCAGGTGGCGATGCACATGAACTTCGCCTTCACATGGCCCGGCCTGCAGAAGGACGAGAATGTCGGTGGCGACAAGATCGGCTATTTCGTCAATCCAAAGGGTCCCGGCGGTGCACAGTTCGCACAGCTCGGCGGCCAGGGCATTTCGGTGGTCTCCTATTCCGACAAGCAGGAATCGGCGCTGAAATACGTCAAGTGGTTCGCCAACAAGGACGTGCAGGCCAAATGGTGGTCGCTTGGCGGCTATTCCTGCCTGAACGCGGTGGTGAAGGATCCGAAGTTCCCAGCCAGCCAGCCCTACGCGCAGGCCTTCCTCGACTCGATGGCCATCGTGAAGGACTTCTGGGCCGAGCCGAGCTACGCGCCGCTGCTGCAGGCCTCGCAGAAGCGCTTCCATGACTATGTCGTTGCCGGCCAGGGTTCGGCCAAGGATGCGCTCGACGGCCTGGTCAAGGACTGGACCCAGGTGTTCCAGGACGACGGCAAGATGTAACCGGCTCCTCCCGAGCTAAGACCCAAGAGCCGGATGATTTCTGGGCAAATCGACCAGAGATCATCCGCCTCCGGCCTCAACGAGAGAGAGCAAGATGTCGTCCGAAAACCGCCTCACACTTTTCGGCATCGTGCTCTTGGTCCCGTGCCGCCCTTGGCACGGGACGCAGTTCAGATAAATTCCATGACAGAGACGACCCAAGTGACCGAAGCAGGACTGACCATGCTCAATCGGACCGCGGAGAACGTTGCCCGGGCGACCCCGGAACCGTTGGCCCGCAAGGTCCGTGGCATCAGCGACAAGGGCCTCGCCTGGCTGTTCATCTCGCCGACGATCCTGTTGCTGCTCGCCATCAACATCTTCCCGTTGTTCTGGGCGATCTATCTGTCCTTCACCAACTACCGGGCCAATCGGCCGAACGAGGTGGTGAAGAATCTCGGCTTTGCCAATTACCAGCGCATCCTCGGCGACCAGGACATCTGGATCGCCATGCAGACGACCGCGCATTTCGTATTCTGGACCATCCTCTTGCAGACGCTGATCGGTTTCACGCTGGCCTGGCTGATCGACCGCAAGTTCCGCGGCCACGCCTTCTGGACGACGTTGATCCTGGTGCCGATGATGCTGTCGCCTGCTGTGGTCGGCAACTTCTGGCGCTTCCTCTACGAGCCGCAGATAGGCTTGTTCTCCTATGTCATCTCGTTCGTCAGCGGCATTCCGCCGACGAGCATCCAGATGCTCTCCAACGTCGAGCTGGCGCCGTGGTCGATCGTCATCGTCGACACATGGATGTGGACGCCCTACGTGATGCTGATCTGCCTGGCCGGCCTGCGCTCGATCCCCGAATACATCTACGAGGCGGCCGAGGTCGACCGCGCCTCCAACTGGCGGCAATTCTGGTCGATCACGCTGCCGATGGCGCTGCCCTTCATCATGCTGGCGGTGCTGTTTCGCGGCATCGAGAACTTCAAGATGTTCGACATGGTCAATCTCTTGACCGGCGGCGGGCCGGGTTCGACCACCGAGGTCGCCTCGATCACGCTGAAGCGGCAGGCCTTCGAGAGCTGGCGCACCGGCTATTCCTCGGCGTTCGCCATCATCCTGTTCGTGGCGGTGTTCGGCCTCGCCAACATCTACGTCAAGGCGCTCAACAAGGTGAAGCAGAGATGAGCCTGACCACAGCCCATTCGGTCGTCGCCCCTTCGGCGAACTCGAAGCGTATCGCCGGAGCGATCATCATCGCCTATGCGCTAATCTCGATCGTGCCGCTGTTGTGGATCTTCGCCACCAGCTTCAAGACGCCGCCGGATTCGATCGCCTATCCGCCCAAGATCGTCTTCCAGCCCAGCATCGAGGGCTACTGCAACCTGTTCACGACCCGGACAAGGCAGACGCCGGAATACATCAACTCGCTCGGACCGGCGACCGGCTTCTGCGACGAGACGGTGCGCAAGCGCAACATGGTGATCGCCGGCCCGTCCAACTTCCTGCCGCGCTTCGTCAACTCGCTGATCATCGCCTTCGGCTCGACCTTCTGCGCGGTGTTTCTCGGCACACTGTCGGCCTATGGTTTCTCGCGCTTCAAGGTGCCGCTCGCCGACGACCTCCTGTTCTTCATCCTGTCGACGCGCTTCATGCCGCCGATCGCGGTCGCCATCCCGATCTACCTGATGTACCGCGAGCTTGGCCTGTCGGACACGGCACTCGGCATGATCTTGCTCTACACGGCGGTCAATGTCTCGCTGGCGGTGTGGCTCCTGAAAGGCTTCATCGACGAGATCCCGCGCGAGTATGAGGAAGCGGCGATGATCGACGGCTATACGCGGCTGCAGGCCTTCTGGCGCACAGTTTTACCACAGGCGACCACCGGCATTGCCGCGACGGCGATCTTCTGCCTGATCTTCGCCTGGAACGAATACGCCTTCGCCGCACTGCTGACATCGGGCACCGCGCAGACCGCGCCGCCCTTCATCCCGACCATCATCGGCGAAGGCGGCCAGGACTGGCCGGCGGTTGCGGCCGGCACGACCATCTTCCTGGTACCGATCCTGGTTTTCACCATCCTGCTTCGCAAGCAATTGCTGCGCGGCATCACCTTTGGCGCGGTGCGCAAATGAGCATGACCAAATCAGTCAAACGCAAATCGCGCTGGCCGGCCTGGGCCCGGCGCGGCGTGATGGAAAACATCGCGACGGCGCTGATCGCCATCGGCTTCCTGATGTTGTTCCAGCCCTTCGCGCTGTCGCTCTACACCTATTCCTTCATCACCATGCTAGCCGGCACCGTGATGTTCATCATCGTCTCGAAGTTCCCGGAATAATCATGGCCGAAATCCGCGTCCAGAATTTGAGAAAGGCCTTCGGCGATTTCGTCGCCGTGCAGGATTCCAACTTCGTCGTCGAGGATGGCGAGTTCTTCGTCATGCTCGGGCCGTCGGGCTGCGGCAAGACGACGACCTTGCGCATGATCGCAGGGTTGGAACTGCCGACTGGCGGCCAGATCCTGCTCGGCGGCGACGACGTCACCATGCTGCGGGCCCGCGAGCGCGACATCGCCTTCGTCTTCCAGCTGTTCGCGCTCTATCCGCACATGAATGTGCGCAAGAACATCGGTTTTCCGCTGCTGGCACAAGGCATGCCGTCGGCCGAAATCCGCAGCCGCGTCGAGGAGACGGCAAAACTCCTGCGCATCGACCATCTGCTCAACAAATCCGTCTCCGGCCTCGCCGGCGGCGACCGCCAGCGCGTCGCGCTCGGCCGCGCCATCGTGCGGCGGCCGAAGTGCTTCCTGATGGACGAGCCGCTGGGCACGCTCGACACCGAATTCCGCGACCTGATGGTCCATGAATTGCGCGAACTGCACAACCGCATCCACGCCACCACGGTCTATGTCACGCATGACCAGATGGAAGCGATGTCGATGGCCGACAAGATCGCCGTCATGAACCACGGCGTCATCGAGCAGTTCGGCAGTCCGCGCGAAATCTACGACCGACCGGCAACCATGTTCGTCGCCGACTTCATCGGCTCGCCGCCGATGAACTTTCTGGGCTTCGGCGGCGGGCTGGCCAAGGGCGCCAGGGAAATCGTCGTCCAGGGCGCGAAAGTCACGGTGCCGGAAGTGCGCGAGGACATCGCGCCGGCCGACATGGCGCTCGGCATCCGGCCCGAACACATCCGCTTCGACGATGCCTCGAAACTGCGCGGCGCCATCTACGGCACCGAATATCTCGGCACCACCCAGATCGTCGCGGTGGAAACGGCGGACGGCATCATCAAGGCGCGCGTGCCGGCCGAAATCCGGCTCAACGCTGGCGATCATGTCGGCCTGGCCCTGAACAGCGCGCGGCTGTCGCTGTTCGACAAGGGCTCCGGCAGGGCGGTCAAAACCGCGATCCACGATACCGCCTCTCAGGGGAGAGCGCAGCATGGCTGACGTGCACATCAAGAACGTGACCAAGAGCTTTGGCGAACATGTCGCCGTCGACGGTCTCGACCTGCACATAGCCGATGGCGAATTCGTCGTGCTGCTCGGACCGACCGGGGCCGGCAAGACGACGACACTGCGGCTGATCGCCGGGCTGGAGCGCCCGGACAGCGGCACCATCGAGATCGGCGGCCACAACGCCACGACGCTGTCCCCGGCGGAGCGCGACACCGCCTTCGTGTTCCAGCAATATTCGCTCTACCCGCATCTGTCGGTGTTCGACAATCTCGCCTTCCCGCTGCGCTCACCGGCACGCAAGATACCGGAAGACCAGATCCGCCGCCGCGTCGAGGAGGTGGCGAAGATGGTGCGTATCCACCACAAGCTCGCCAACCGCTCGACCAGACTGTCCGGCGGCGAGATGCAGCGCGTCGCCATCGGCCGCGCGCTGGTGCGCAAGCCGGCGATCTATCTGATGGACGAACCTCTGTCGTCGCTCGACGCCAAGCTGCGAGCGGATCTCAGGCTCGAATTGAAGCGCATCCAGTCCGAACTCGGCGCCACCATGCTCTATGTCACCCACGATCAGATCGAGGCGATGACCATGGCCGACCGCATCGGCATCCTCGCCGACGGCGTGCTGGTGCAGATCGGCACGCCGAGGACGATCTATTCGGAGCCGGCAAACCTGCATGTCGCGGCAAGGCTCGGCCAGCCGGCGATCAATCTTCTGCCGACCGGCCTGCTGCCCGATGGCGGCGCGCCAGCGGGCACCAAGACGATCGGCGCGCGCACGGAGCATCTGACGATCGAAAAGGCGATGAATGGCCATGCCGACGGCGTCGTCGACTGGGTCGAGCATCTCGGCGACCAGAACCATCTGCATGTGACGGTGGGGCCAAGGAAACTGGTGACGCTTACCGATCCGGACACCGATCTGGCGCAAGGCGACAAGGTGATGATCCGCTATCGCTCGCCGCTCTATTTCGGCGCCGACGGACAACGGTTGATGTGAAGAGGTTCGGCGCTCCCACTGAGGGTTCACCCCGCCTTTGATTGACGATTGCGAATACGGGACGAATTCGATGAAGCACTTTTTCAACCGCCGGGAAACCATCGTCACCGAGGCGCTGGACGGCCTGTTGCGGACGATCGGATCGGGCGATCTCGCGCGCCTCGACGGCTATCCCGAGATCAAGGTCGTGCTGCGTGCCGATTGGGACAAGTCGAAGGTCAGCGTCGTCTCCGGCGGCGGCGCGGGGCACGAGCCCTCGCATGCCGGCTTTGTCGGCAAGGGCATGCTGACGGCGGCGGTCTCGGGCGAGATCTTTGCCTCGCCGAGCGTCGAAGCGGTGCTTGCGGCCATCCGCGCGGTCACCGGCCCGGCCGGCTGCCTGCTGATCGTCAAGAATTACACGGGCGACCGCCTCAATTTCGGCCTGGCGGCCGAGAAGGCGCGCGCCGAAGGTTTTCGCGTCGAGATGGTGATTGTCGGCGATGACATCGCGCTTCCCGACATCGCCCAGCCGCGCGGCGTCGCCGGTACGTTGTTCGTGCACAAGATCTCAGGCCATCTGTCGGAGGCCGGCCATGATCTGGCCGGTATCGCGGCGGCGGCGCGGGCGGCGGCAAAGGATATCGTCTCGCTCGGCATCTCGCTGTCTTCCTGCTCCATTCCCGGCCAGCCGCACGAGGAACGGTTTGGCGAGAACGATGGTGAACTCGGCCTTGGCATCCATGGCGAACCGGGCGTCGAGCGCATCGCGGTGCAAAGCGCGGACCGGCTGGTGGCGATCATGGCCGAGCGCCTGGCAGTGCTGCTCGATCCGAGGGCCAGCCATGCCTTGCTGATCAACAATCTCGGTTCGGTGCCGCCGCTCGAAATGTCGCTGGTCGCCAACGCGGTGCTCGCTTCATCACTCGCCAGGATGGTCAAGCTGACGATCGGCCCCGGTCCGCTGATGACGGCGCTCAACATGAACGGCTTCTCGCTGTCGCTGATCCGGCTCGATCCAGCGCGCGAAGCCGCCTTGCTGGCGCCGGTCGGCCCGCACGCCTGGATGCCGGCACGGCCGGTCGCGGCACCTGCCATCGTGCCGATGGCGAAGGCAGCCGGACAAAGTGCCGCGCACAGGGCCAGCCAGGATGCCGGCACCAGGCGCCTGATCGTCACGGTCTGTGAAAAGCTGATTTCCCTGGAAGCGACCTTGAACGGTCTCGACGCCAAGGCAGGCGACGGCGACACCGGCTCGACCGTGGCGACCGGAGCGCGCAGTATCCTCGATCGGCTCGACACGCTGCCGCTGGCCAATCCCGCGGCGACCCTTGGCGCCGTCGGCGACACGCTGAGCGCATCGATGGGCGGCTCCAGCGGGGTGCTGCTGTCGATCTTCTTCACGGCGGCGGCGCGGGCGCTGGACGGCGGCGCCAGCCTGCCCAAGGCGCTGCTCGCCGGACTTGAGCGAATGACCTTCTATGGCGGCGCCAAACCGGGCGACCGCACCATGGTCGATGCGCTCGAGCCGGCGCTCAAGACGCTCGACGGCAACGGCCCTGGCGAAGCAGCGATCGCGGCCCGGCGCGGAGCCGAGGCGACGGCCGCCATGGAGAAGGCAAAAGCCGGGCGGTCCGCCTATGTCGGGACCAAATTGCAGGGCGTGGTCGACCCCGGCGCCCATGCCGTGGCCGAGGTTTTCGCAGCCGTCGCCGCGCTGCTCGTCACGGCCTGACACATGCACCCGTTGTCGAATGACCGTTCTTTCGCTACTGCCGGCATGGTGAAAACCGGGAATTTGGACGACATGACGGCGTTGAACCTTGCCGGGCTGATCGCGGCAGCCGCGGATACGATTGCCGCCCATGCCGAGGAATTGACGGTGCTCGACCAGGCGATCGGCGACGGCGACCATGGGCTGAACATGAAGCGCGGCTTCGAGGCCGTGCGGGCCGAGGCTGGCGTGTTCGCCGCGAAGCCCTTGCCCGAGGCCCTGAAGGCGATCGGCACCAAGCTGGTGATGACGGTGGGCGGTGCTTCCGGTCCGCTGTTCGGCACATTGTTCATGGCGCTGGGCAAGGAAATTGCGGCGGAGCCCGATCGTGCCGATTTGACGGCGGCCTTCGGCAAGGCGATCGAAGCGGTGGCAGCGCGTGGCAAGTCCCAGGTCGGACAAAAAACCATGCTCGATGTGCTGCAACCGGTGCATGACGCCTTGGCGGGAGGCAAGACGGCGGCGGAAATCGCCGACGTCGCCGACGCCGCCGCCGATGCGACCGTGCCGATGAAGGCGCTACGCGGCCGCGCCTCGTTCCTTGGCGACCGCTCGATCGGTCATATGGATGCCGGCGCGCGCTCGACCGCACTGCTGGTGCGCACGTTGGGGCAAGCGATCGGGGAAAGCGCATGAGCAATGTCGGGATCGTGATCGTGTCGCATTCGCCGCTGGTCGCGGAGGGCACGGCCGACATGGTACGCCAGATGGTGGGCGACGAAGTGCCGCTTGCATGGTGCGGCGGAAACGGCCATGGCGGGCTTGGCACCAGTGTCGAGGCGATCATGGGTGCCATCGACAAGGCCTGGTCGGAGGCCGGTGTCGCCATCCTTGTCGATCTCGGCGGAGCCGAGACCAATTCGGAAATGGCGGTGGAAATGATCGGCGAGCCGCGGGCGCAGAAGATCACCGTCTGCAACGCGCCGATCGTCGAGGGCGCGGTGATGGCGGCGACCGAATCCTCCGGCGGCGCCTCGCTGAAGGAAGTGGTGGCGACGGCGCATGAATTGTCGCCGTCGTGAGTGAACGGGATTCCTGAAAATGTCCGCAGCCGCCGAAGCGACCGTCCTGATCACCCACGATGTGGGCCTGCATGCGCGTCCCTCGGTGAAGTTCACCAAGCTGGCCAAGACCTTTGCCGCCGACGTGGAAATCGCGCTTGCCACCAACGGCCCATGGTTCGACGCCAAGAGCATCGTCAAGGTGATGGCGGCCAAGGCGCCAAAGGGCACGGTTTTGCACATCAGGGCCAGAGGCAGCGGCGCCGATGATGCCGTGCGCGCGCTGATCGACCTGGTGCAGCGCGATTTCGACGAGGACGCCGGTCATGTCCGGTCGGCCTGACGCTGGCGCGCGCCTTCGCCTGCCTGCAGGAGCGGTGTTGCGTCTCACGGAAACGCTGAACCGCTCCAGCATCTTCTTCTTGCGCAATTCCCAAGGGCGAAGCGCTATGCGCTTTGCCCGGGAAAACCGCTCACACTTTTCCTGGAATTGCTTTGGGAATGCGGGCCATGCGGATTGAGGGTGTTCCGGCCTCGGCCGGCTATGCCGAGGGGCCGTTGTTCGACCTCGACCGGCCGCCGGCCATCTATGCAAGCAAAGCCACATCAGCGGAAGAGAAGACGTCGCTGGAAGCCGCGATCGGCAAGGCGGTAAGCCGGCTTGCGGCAATAGTCGAAACCGCCGACAGCGACGCCGCCGGCATACTCGAATTCCACATCGCCATGCTGGAGGACGATGCACTGAGCGGACCAGCCTTCGCGTCGATCGCGTCCGGACGGACCGCCGACGCGGCATGGCGGGAGGCGCTCGACGCCGAGATCGCCGGCTACGAGGCCTCCGACCAGGATTATTTCCGCGCCCGCGCCACGGACCTGCGCGATATCAGGGACCAGGTGCTGCGCGCGCTGACCGAGGACGGTGGCGCCACGGCGCCGACCGGTGCCATCCTCTGCGGCGAGGACATCGCGCCGACGCGTTTTCTCGAAACCGACTGGAGCCATGGCGGCGGCATCGCGCTGAAGGCGGGCAGTACCGCCAGCCATGTCGCCATGCTGGCTCGCTCGCGTGGCGTGCCGATGGTGGTGGGGCTGCGCGAACCGCTTGCCGGTCTTGCCGGCATGGCGCTGCTCGACGCCGAACACGGCAATATCGTCCTGGCGCCCTCGCCGGCGGAGATCGGATCGTTCCGGCGGTCGTCCTCTTCCTTCACGGCCCGACAAGGCAAGGCGAGGACTTTTCTGGCACGGCCGGCCGCGACAAGAGCCGGCACGGCGGTGCGGGTGCAGGTCAACATCGCCGACCCGTCCGATGTCGACGCCCTGGATATCGCGACCTGCGACGGTGTCGGGCTGATGCGCACCGAATTCCTGTTCGGCCGGATATTGCCGGATGAGGAGACGCAGTATCGTGCCTATCGCAAGGTGCTTGAGTGGGCTGGCGACAAACCCGTGACGATCCGCACTGTCGATGCCGGCGGCGACAAGCCGGTGCCGGGCTTCACCGTCGAGGAAGGCAATCCGTTCCTCGGGCTGCGCGGGATCAGACTGTCGCTGGCGCGGCTCGACATTTTTCGCGTGCAGATCAGGGCATTGCTGCGCGCCGCGCCGCACGGCAATCTCAGGGTCATGTTTCCGATGATCGCCATCGCCGATGAGTATGAGCGCGCAGCCGCTTTGTTCGCCGAGGAACAGGCAGCCCTTGCCGCCCGCGGTGTCGCGCACAAGATGCCGCCGCTCGGCATCATGGTCGAAGTGCCTTCGGTCGCCATCGCGCCGGAAGCATTCTCCGGCGTCGCCTTCTTCTCGATCGGCTCCAACGACCTGACGCAATATGTGATGGCGGCGGCGCGCGACAATGCCGCCGTGGCACACCTCAATTCGGTCCGCCATCCGGCGGTGCTGCGGCTGATCGGCTCGGTCACGGCCTTTGGACGGGAGAACGGCATTCCGGTCAGCCTGTGCGGCGATGCCGGCGGCGATCCGGACGCGATCCCGTCGCTGCTCGAAGCAGGCTTGCGCGATCTGTCCGTCGCGCCGGCGCAACTCGCCATGGCCAAGGCGGCCATTTCAGATGTTTCGGTGTAGGCGCGGCTGGCATGGTCGACATCAAACCCGAACCCGGTTCCGAAGAGGCGATCCGCGCCTACAAGACGATCCTGTCGCAGGTCATCGACCAACGCCCGTCCGGCATGCGCCAGCGCCTCGCCGACGCGCTCGGCAAGCACCGCAGTTTCGTGACGCAGATCTCCAGCCCCGCCTATACGATCCCGATACCTTCGAAACATCTGCCTTCGATCTTTTCCGTCTGCCATTTCAGCCCGGCCGAGCGGGATCAGTTCCTCGCCGCCTACCATCAGGCGCATCCGGGAAAGATGTCGGTGGCCGCTGGCATGCGCAAGACCCGGCACGTTTCGCTTGTCGTTCCCGATTTCGGTGACGACAAGCAGAATGCGGCGCTCGACCGGGCCATCAACGAATTCATCCAGAAGATCACCAGCATCGCCGGCAAGGGTGGCGGCTGATTATTCCTTGCCGGGCTGTTTGGGAGGACGCCATGAAGAAATTTATGAACGCGGTGGACACGGTGCTGACCGAGAGCCTCGATGGTTTCGTGGCCGCCCATGCCGATATACTGGTGCTTGGCGAGGATCACAAATTCGTCCGTCGCAGGACCTTGCGGCCGGGCAAGGTGGCGTTGATCTCGGGCGGCGGCTCGGGCCACGAGCCGCTGCATGGCGGCTTTGTCGGCCATGGCATGCTGGATGCCGCCTGCCCCGGCCAGGTGTTCACCTCGCCGACGCCGGACCAGATGCTGGCGGCGGCGCAGGCCGTCGACACCGGGGCCGGTTGCCTGTTCATCGTCAAGAACTACGAGGGCGATGTGATGAACTTCGACATGGCCGCCGAAATGTCGGAAGGCGTCCTGCAGGTGGTGACCAATGACGACGTCGCCGTCGAGAACTCATCCTATACGACCGGCAGGCGCGGCGTCGCCGGCACGCTGGTGGTGGAAAAGATCGTCGGCGCGGCGGCCGAGCATGGCCTGGCCCTGCCCGTGCTGAAGACGCTGGGCGAGCGCGTCAACGCCGCCACCCGTTCAATGGGTGTGGCTCTGACCAGCGGCACCGTGCCGGCCGCGGGCAAGCCGACCTTCGAGATCGGCGACGGCGAAATGGAATTCGGCGTCGGCATCCATGGCGAACCCGGCCGTCGCCGCGACAGGTTGAAAGGCGCCGATGCGATCGCCGAGGAAATCTGCACCGCGATCCTGGGCGATCTTGGTGACAAGGCGACAGGCCCGGCGCTGTTGTTCGTCAACGGCTTCGGCGGCACGCCGCTGATGGAGCTCTATCTGATGTATAATAGCGCCCGCCGGATTTTCGAGAAGCGGGGCGTGACGGTAACCCGCTCGCTGGTCGGCACCTATGTCACCTCGCTCGATATGGCTGGCTGTTCGATCACGCTGACCATGCTCGATGACGAGATGACCGGCTGGTGGGACGCGCCTGTCCATACGGCGGCACTGCGCTGGGGCATGTAGGACTGGCTTCCACAGCGCTTTTCTGCAACCATCCTGGACATTCCCCTCAGCGATAAGATTTGTCCGGCTTGATGCTGCCATCACTCACCTCCGCCGAAGAAAGACTGCTGCTGCGCTTCGCCGATCCGGAGGCGGCGGCAGTCGAGGACAATTTGTCGGCAAAATCTCTGTCCGCGCTGCTCGAAAATGCCGAATTCCACGGCATCCTGCCGATCATGCTGCGCAAGCTCAGGGAGCGCGGCGATGCACGCCTGCCGCCGGACGCCGGCTTGCGGGACAAGCTCGACGATTTGCGCCAGAAGGCGACGATCGCCACCGGCCAGTCGATGCTGCTGCAATATCATGGCGACCGCATCATGAAGGAGATGGCGGCGCGGGGCATTCCGGCGCGGATCGTCAAGGGACCGGTCTTCGCGCGAAAGCTCTATCGCAACGTGTCGGACAGGCCGTTCACCGACATCGACATCCTTGTCGAACCCGCCAACCTTGCGCGGGCAAACCAGGTGATCGCGGCATGCGGCTTCGAACTCGGCAGTGACGAAGCCAAATCCTACCAGCTGCAGGAATTCAAATGGCTGGAAAAGGAGAATTCCAGCCTGCTGGTCGAACTGCATGGCGACCTGGTGCACGACACCGGCATGCGGCGGCGGCTGTCGCTGGGGTTCCGCGAACTGGGCGTCATCGACGGGGACGCGACGGACACGCCGGCAGCGCTTTTGACGATCGCCATCGTGCACGCCGCCGGCGGCCACAAATTCCACCGGCTGCAGCTTTGCGTCGACGTGCTGCAAGGGGTGCGGGCGCTGCAATCAGCCGAATCGGAGAGCCGCCTGCTCGACGCCGCCCGCATGACCGGCATCGAGCTCGAACTGGCGATCGTGCTCAATGTTACCGGCCAGTTGTTCGGCGAGGGTCGCGCGCTTGATCTCGCCGGCCGGATCAAGCCCGATCTCTCGATAAGGCTGGCCAAGCGGCTGATCACGACGAACACGCTGCTCAGGGTCAATTCCCGGGAGAAGATCGGCTCGCGTCTGCGGCGCGATGCCTTCCGCTGGATCCAGCGGGTGGCCAAGGCCAGGCCATAGGCCGCTTGAACCTGCCGTCAACCCGGTGATGTCAACGTGGCGTTTATCAGCGCCGCCGCGTCGGCCGGGCGTGCGCCCACTTCCAGGGTGAATGTCGGCACCGAGGAAACCAGCTTGCCGATCGTCGCCAGCCGGCGCCTCTGCGAGGGCAGCAGGCCGGTCATGCCGGTGCGGACATTGTCCATCGCCAACGCCACCATCGCGTCGGTCCGTGCCATGGGCACGAGCCGGGTATCACCGTCGGCGGAGCGCGCCAGGTGAAGCAGAGCCGCCACGGGCCGGGCGATCGGGCTTTCGATGCGTACGATCTCGCCCAACCGCTGCAGCGAGACGGCCTGTTCGCCGTTGCGGTCCCATGACGGGCCAAGGCAAGGCGCAACCTGCGGGATCATCTCGGCGGTCTTCTGGTGGATCTTGACGTGGCGCGGCAAACCCCAGGCCTGGGGCTGCTTCTCCGAAGCCAGATCCAAGATCATGGCGTCGTCGGAGCAGAGACCAAAGCCCTGCGTTGCCAGCGCCAGCGACGTGGTGGTCTTGCCGGTGCCGCTTGGTGCATGGATCAGCACGATGTTGTCGTGGCCCGGCAGCATCAGGCCGGCCGTGTGCAGCATATGCTGGCCGCCGGCGTCGAGCGCCGCGTCCAACACCAGCATCGATGGCGTCCAGGCTGCTTTCGCCCCAGGGCGAACCCGGAGTTTCGCCCACCCTTCCTCGTCATTGACGGCAACGGTCTGGCGCCCGGGAAAGATGAGATGGATGGTGCCGCCCTCAGCGACCATCCGGCAGTAGCCGTCCTCAGGTATCTCACCGTCGAAGACGAGCGATCCGCCGGGCTCTTCGTCCAGAACGTCCGCCTCGGTGATATCGAGAAGAAAGCCCGGCGCGGTATCAGCGGTGATTCGCAGGATGGCCAGCATCCTGTCGAAATCCTGCCAAAGCTCGGGGCGTTCGGCCGATATGCCGAAGACCTGGCCGTTGAGGTCGTAGCATGCTGAAGGCCTGGTCAAGCTGGGTGCACCTTTGAGGCATCGGCATGGTGGCGATAGATCTCCACCATGCCGGGAAGGCTGTCACTGACCACCGGCCTGCCATCGAGGCAGACCCAGCAATGCGCCGAGACGCGCGGCGTCCGCAGCGACTTCGGGTCGACGCCGAAACGCAGCTCCGGATCGAAGCCGGCGAAGCGCAGGAAGCGATGGCCGAGCAGGCCTTCCCGCAGGCATCTGCGGTCGCGCATCAGCCAGGGATGGCGGACAGTGCGGTTGACGCGGGCGACGATGTAGGCCGATGGCAGGCCGCGATAGGGGGTCGAGGAAGCGAGCGGGGCCCATTTCAGCACGTCCTCGAAGCTGCGCCCGGCAATGAGCGCCGGCATCAGCCGCGCGCTTGTCCAGAGATGGCAGCGAAACAGGGCACGCAGGAGCGGACCGTCAGCCATCAGGCGATACCTCTAGCCATCAAGCACCCGGGGCGGCGAGAATACCTTCCGAGACCAGATCGTTGGCCAATGCCGCCATGTCCTCATCGAGCGTATCCTTGTCGACCTCGAACTCCTCGCAAAGCAGGCCGACGATCTGATCGAGGCTGCGCGCGCCATCCACCTTGTCGAGAAAGGCTTCGGTCGTGCCGTTGCACGTATAGAGCTGGCCGCTGCGTGCCAGAAGCACGACGGCACCGTCGCCGACATGCTGGACCGAGGCGTCGTCCGCCAGCCGCAAAACCGTTCCAGAGACAATTTCCATCACCAACCCCAACAAGCCGTGCCAGAACCCGAAAATGAGATAGCGCGGCGGTGCGGCGCTGTCTATCGGCCGGCCGGAGAGATAGCCGATGCGGCTTTGCGATGGGACGGATTCCCCGCCGATCGCACAAGCGCCATCACCCGTTCCCAACCGAAAATCGCCCCAGAAATAGTCGTCGCCGTGACGCCACAGGCAAGTGCATTGACCGATGGGACCGTTGCTTTTCTTCCCTTAAGTAAGGTAAAGACTCCACGGGTTTGGGGGAGGTAGCGTATGCGTTACAACTGGGAGCGGGCTCCGACGACTTTCGAACGTCATCGAAAAGCCCTGGCGGCGGCGATTTTGATCTTCGGCGGCGTAGGCCTCATGCTCGTGGCCCTGCCGATCTAGTACAATCGAAATTTTGTCCAATGAATACAGTTCGTTAGTCGGCTATCGAGCCGGCTCCTCAGCGAGCCTGCCCAGTCACGGCAATGAAACGGCGGTCGCGCCCTTCGAAGCCCTGGCTGAAGCGCTGCACCAGCACGACAATCACCGCCGGTTTGCCTGAAGGTGTGTATTCATAGGATTCCGACAGGCTGTAGGAAGTCGGGCAGTTCCTCGAGCCAGGCACGGCCTTGTCCTCGTGCAAGGTCTTGAACGGCTTGCCGTCCTGGCCCCGCAGCGACAGCCGGAAACCGAGCGCCTTGCCCGTCTTGTCGCCTTGAGGGGTCTCGTCACCTTGCAAGGCCTTGTCACCTTGGAGGGCCTGGTCGCCCGATTGGGCCTCGTCGAAATTCGCCGAACAATCCGCCGTGCTGGCGGCCAGGATCTGGTCGAGCTGGATCGTCGAAATGCCTGTCTCGCCATAGAGCGGCGAAAGCCATTTCCGCGACACCTGCTCGAGGCGGGAGATGTCGGCGTAGGCGACCATCTCGCTGGGGAAGGTGAACTTGTCGGAGGCGGTCTGCTTGCCGCGCGATGCGATGGCGTATCTGGCCAGGATGGGGTTTGCCCTCGCAGCCGCTTGCGCCCTTGCCTGTTCGAGCGTCAGCGTCGATTCCTCGGATTCGTCAACGACCAGTATGGGCTTGCCGCCAACGAATTCGTCGGTGCGCGTGTCGATGATGTCGATCTGCGAATAACCGGACGCCGAGGCACCGGCATCGAGCTCACCATATTGCTCGAAGGCGAAATAGCCGCCGTCGGGCGAGAAGCCGATGACGCGCCGTGCCGCTGCGTCTCCGGCCAGTGCGGTTGCGGTGGAGATCGCGAGCATCGCGCCGACCGTCAGCGCAAATGCCGGTTTTGCCATGATCGGCAATGGATGGCGCATCGTTCGGATCCTCCCTCGCGAAGGCTCCACTTCACGACACAGGGCACCAGGGGTCAAGACGAGACCGGCTCAGACGAAAATCAGGGAAGACAGCGCCGGAAAAAACAGCATAGGCTGTTTGCAAAGACGGCAAATGGTTCCTGGGGAGGTACGGATGGCTTCACGCTATCATGAGGTCTATGACGGTTGGAAACGCGAACCGGAAGAATTCTGGGCGGACGCGGCGGGCGCCATCGACTGGTATTCGCCCTGGGACAAGGTGTTCGACGCCACCGCCGGCGTCTACGGCCGCTGGTTTACGGGCGCCACCTGCAACACCTGCTACAACGCCATTGACCGGCATGTCGCCGGCGGACGCGCCGACCAGATCGCGCTGATCTATGACAGCGCCATCACCGGAACGGTGAGAAAATTCACCTATGCCGAACTGAAGCGTGAAGTGGTGGCCCTGACCTCTGTGCTGAAGAACCGGGGCGTCGGCAAGGGCGACCGCGTCATCATCTACATGCCGATGGTGGCGGAGGCGGCCATCGCCATGCTCGCCTGCGCCCGAATCGGCGCCGTGCATTCGGTGGTCTTCGGCGGCTTTGCCTCGCATGAGCTTGCCACCCGCATCGACGACGCCAGGCCCAAGCTGATCATCTCGGCCTCCTGCGGCCTGGAGCCAGGCCGCATCGTTGCCTACAAGCCACTGCTCGACAAAGCGATCGAGATGTCCCGCCACAAGCCGGACGCTTGCCTGATCCTGCAGCGCGACCAGCTGCGCTGTGACCTGAAGGACCATTTCGACATCGACTATGCCGACGCCGTCGCGCGCGAGCGGGCCGCAGGCGCCAATGTCGACTGCGTGCCGGTGCTCGCCACCGATCCGCTCTACATCATCTACACGTCGGGCACGACCGGCCAGCCAAAGGGCATCGTGCGCGACAATGGCGGCCACATGGTCGCGCTGAAATGGACGATGGAGAACGAGTTCGGCGTCAAGCCGGGCGAAGTGTTCTGGGCGGCGTCCGATGTCGGCTGGGTGGTCGGCCATTCCTACATCGTCTACGGACCACTGCTGCATGGCTGTACCAGCATCCTGTTCGAAGGCAAGCCGATCGGCACGCCGGATGCCGGCACCTACTGGCGGGTCATCTCGGATCATGGCGTCGTCGCGCTGTTCACCGCGCCGACGGCTTTCCGCGCCATCAAGGGGCAGGACCCGAAAGGCGAGTTCGTTCCCAAATACGATCTGTCGAAATTCCGCACGCTGTTCCTCGCCGGCGAGCGCGCCGACCCCGAAACCATCAAATGGGCGGAGCAGAAGCTGAACGTGCCGGTGGTCGACCATTGGTGGCAGACCGAGACCGGTTCGCCGATGACCATCAACCCGGCGGGGCTAGGGCTGCTGCCGGTGAAATACGGCTCACCCGGCGTGCCGATGCCCGGCTACGATATCCGCGTGCTTGACGATGCCGGCCACGAAGTGCCGCGCGGGACGCTCGGCAATGTCGTGGTCAAGCTGCCGCTGCCCGCCGGCTGCCTGCCGACGCTGTGGAACGCGGATGCACGCTTCCGCCAAGCCTATCTCGATGAGTTCCCCGGTTTCTACAAGACAGCCGATGCCGGCATGATCGACGAGGACGGTTACCTCTACGTGATGGCCCGCACCGACGACATCATCAATGTCGCCGGCCACCGGCTGTCGACCGGCGCCATGGAAGAGGTGCTGGCCGCCCATCCCGATGTCGCCGAATGCGCTGTCGTCGGCATCGCCGATGCGATGAAGGGCCAGATCCCGCTCGGCTTCGTGGTGCTGAACGCCGGTGTCGCGCGCGACGGCGGCGCCATCGAAAAGGAGGTCGTCGCGCTGGTGCGCGAGCGCATCGGCCCGGTCGCGGCCTTCAAGACCGTGGTGACGATCAAGCGCCTGCCCAAGACCCGGTCGGGAAAGATCCTGCGCGGCACCATGCAGAAGATCGCCGACAAGGAGGAGTGGGCGATGCCGGCGACCATCGACGACCCTGCCATCCTTGACGAGATCAGCGCTGCCCTGAAGGCGCGCGGGATCGGGGTTTGAGGCCGACACGGTGAGCGGTTTCGCGGCGCCCTTCCGCGCCGGTCGGCCTATCCTGATCGGCGAGCAATACTTTTATTGTGCAATGCAGCAAGCCACCCTAAAGTGACGGGTGGGGGGCCATCCGGCGGTGCGGTATGGCTCAACAGAAAATTACGTTCGGCGGCGTCGACATCCTGCGATTTCTCGCCGCCGTGCTGGTCATGATCTACCATTATGGCTTCTGGGTATGGGCCTATCCCGATGGCATTTCGGCGCAGGCCACCGGCGGCGTGCCGGCGCAGCCGGCAATAGGGGCCTGGGTCGGGTCCGGCTGGGTCGGCGTTGAGATCTTCTTCGTCATCAGCGGCTTCGTCATCGCCTTCAGCGCCGAGAAATCGACGCCCCTGCGGTTTTTCGAGGCAAGGTTCAAAAGGCTGGCGCCGGCAGTCTGGATCTGCGCGCCGATCACCGCCGTGCTTTTGCTGCTCATCGGCCTGAGCTGGCCGACCGATGCGGTGGTCAGGCTCGTCCGCACCGGCCTGTTCGCGCCCTATGGCCCCTGGGTGGACAGTGTCTACTGGACGCTTGGCATCGAGATCGCCTTCTACGCCATCGTCTGGATCCTGCTGCGGCTCGGCCGCTTCCATCTGATGGAAATGGCCGCTATCGCCATCGGCCTCGTCAGCACGCTGTTCTGGTGCCTCTATTATCTCTTCGACTGGTCCGACTTCGCCGAGACGCGCTGGCTGCAGCTTACCCTGGTGCACCATGGCTGTTTCTTCGCGGTCGGCGTGTTGCTCTGGCTGATGCGGTTCAAGGCGCTGACGCCTTCCCGCCTTGGCTTCTGCCTGTTGTTCCTCGGCGGCGGCGTGCTGCAGATCGCCAGTTCGGTCGACGTCCACAGCATCAAGGTCAATGCCGTGATGCCCTATGCGCCGCCAATCCTGATCTTTCTCGTCGCTATCGCCTTGATGGCATGGTCGTTGCGGCTCAACCTCGGCTGGAGCGGCTGGCGCCGGATCGGCCTGATGACCTATCCGCTCTATCTGATCCACGATGTTGTCGGCGCGGCAATGCTTGGGGCCATGGTCCGCGCCGGTGCTCCTTATCTCCCATCGATGGCGATCGTCGGCGCGACCATGATCGCGGCAAGCTGGCTGGTGGCGACCGAGGCCGAGCCGCGTATCCGGCTGCTGCTCGACCACACCGTTTTCCGCTATCGGCTCAAGGCCGCCTAGACGCCGGGTCGGTTCCCGTTTCGCGGAACCGGCGAACCGATCCATCTTCATCCTGACGCAACCGCGGGCGGAAAACCGCCTCGCACCTTTCCTGGAATTGCGCCGTGGCGTGAACGCATCCAGCCGGCCCGGCATGCCCTATCCGTCTGGCGCGGCAGGATCTTTCCGAAATCCGGATTCCGCTTCGGGATCGTGAAATTAGCCTCTTGGCACGCTCCGCTTCACGCGGGATAACAGACAGTCATGTTTTGTGCATGACCGTCCGCTTTTCGATATCGAGAGCCTTCGCCAGTGAACCTGTTTCAGCGAAAACCCCGGATGGCGGCGCGCGCACGCCTCGATATCGACCTGCAGGACACGACCGTCTATGCGATCGGCGACGTGCATGGCTGCTACAAGGAGCTGCGCTCGCTGGAGCAGAAGATCCTGCTCGATTCCTTGCGCTTCCAGGGCCGCAAGATCATCATCATGCTTGGCGACTATATCGACCGTGGGCCGCAATCGGCGCGGGTGCTCGACCATCTCCTTGCGCCGCCGCCGAAAGGGTTCCAGCGCATCTGCCTCGCGGGCAATCACGAGGTGGCGATGCTGCATTATCTCGACGGCAATCTGTCACGCGAACCCTGGTTGGCGACAGGTGGCCTGCAAACCCTGTTTTCCTATGGTCTCGACCCGCAGCGCCTTGCCGGTCTTTACGAAAGAAGCGCCGAGATCGACCAGCACATAAGGGATGTCATCCCGGCCGAGCATGTCAGCTTCCTGCGTGGGCTGCCGATCATGGTCCGCTCGAGGAAATTCGTCTTCGTCCATGCCGGCATCAGGCCGGGCGTCGACCTCGCGGCGCAGGACGACCGTGACCTCCTCCACATCCGTTCGGATTTCTTCGACGCGGCCCATCTGCTCGACCGCTGGGTGGTGCATGGCCACACGCCGGTGGACATACCGAGACTTGAGGGACGCAGGCTGGGCATCGACACCGCCGCCTTCCAGAGCGGCCGCCTGACGGCTGTCCGGATCGCCGACAAGCAAGGCCGCCTGATCTTCTCCTGATCAGGCGCGGCGCCTGGAGAATAGTGAACGGTTTCCCGGGAAGAGCGTGTAGCGCGTTCCCTTGGGAATTGCGTCAAAACAAGGAGTTAGAGCGGTTCGCCGTTTCCGTGAAACAGTGAACTGCCCTAGACCGGTGCCTTGCTGCGAACTTCCGACTTGTCGAGATAGTAGGTCGAATACTTGTCGAAGAATTTCTCCGAAGCCCCGAACGATCCGTATTTGGCGAGCTTCTTCAGATCGACCTTGTTCAGCACCACCCCGACGATCTTGTTGGCGACATAGGGCTCGGATTCCAGCATCGACCGCACCATGGCGCGTGGCGTGCGGCCCCATTCGGTGACGAGCACGAAGCCGTCGACGAGCGGCGCGAAGGCCTTGGCGTCGACCACCGGCCCGAGCGGCGGCAGATCGACGACGATGTATTCGAACGTCTCCTTGGCATTCTCGATGAAGCGCCGCATTCCGGCCGAGGACAGCAGCTCGCTGGTGTGCGAGAAGTGCCCGCGCAACACGGCCGGGATGATGGCAAGCTTGGTCTGCCTGTCGATCTTGCCGACGGATTGCCAAGTCTGACCGCTCACCACCGCTTCCATCAAACCTTGCTCGGCCTCCATGCCAAGGCTGCGGCTGAGACCTGGATTGCGCAAATCACCGTCGATGAGCAGCGTCTTGGCGCCGTTGGCGGCAAGCAGCCCGGCGAGATTGGCCGCCACCGTCGACTTGCCTTCGCCGGGAAGCACGGAGATGACGCCGATGACGCGGCTGCCTTGTCCTTCCATCACGACATCGAAGGCGATCTTGGCGCTGCGCAGCGTTTCGGCAAACATCGATGCCGGGGCGTCGATGCTCACCCTCATTCGCGCCCGCCTTTCAATGGCGGCCGGCGATCTGGCGGCCTTGGCATCCGGCTGAGCCTCGGCCGGCTTGTCGTCCTTGGCAGGTTTGCTGCCGATGGTCGGCAGGTAGCCGAGGAATTTGAGACCGACGCGGTCACGGACCTCCTCACCGGTCCGGAAAAACCGCTCGTTGAATTCGTTGAGGCCGCCGAAGCCTGCGCCCATCAACACACCGAGCACGAGCGAGAGCCCGAGCACGACCATGGTACGCGGGCTCGAGGCGGAGAGCGGCGTCGAGGCGTCCGAGATGATGCGGATCTTGCCGACCGGGAAGGATTGCTGCTGCGCGGCTTCCTCGTAGCGGCCGAGGAACGTCTGGTAGAGGGTCGTGAGCGCCGTCGCCTTCTGGTCGAGGTCGCGCAACTGGACCTGCGACTGGTTGTCGATGGAGCTCTTGCCCTGTGCGGCGGCGACATTGGCCCTGAGAGCGGTCTCGCGCGCCAGCGCCACCTCATATTCGTTGCGATAGCTTTCGGTGAGCTGCTTCAGCTCGCCGAAAATCTGCGCCGATATGTCGGCCTTTTCCTTGGCAAGCGCGACGGCCTGCGGATGTTCTGGACCGAAATTCGCCTCGACGTCCTGCTGCCGCTTGGCGACGGTGAGATAGCGGGTCTTGAGCGCCGAAATGACCGAACTGCTCGGCTGGTCGGCCGATATGGCCGCGTCCTTGAAGGCGTTGTCGGAGCCGCTATCGACAATCGACTTGTACTGCTGGTAGCGGGCGCTGGCGCGAGCCGTGTCGGCCTGCGCCACGATCAGCTGGGCGTTGAGATCGGCAAGCTGCTTGTCGCTCATCAGCTGGCCATCGCTGTTGGCGGACAGGCCGTGCTCGGCCCTGAATTTCTCGACCGCGAGCGATGCCTGCTGCGAGCTTTCGCGCAGTTCCGTCAGCCGGCCCTGCAGCCAGACCGCCGCGCGCTCGGTGGCGTCGAAGCTGGCATCGAGCTGATCGGCAAGATAGGCTTCGGCATAGGCCTTGGTAATCGCGGTCGCCAGTCCCGGATCCGTCGCTTGATAGCCAAGCGCGATGACATAGCTTCGTCCGACACGATCCGCCCGGATTTCGCTCTGCAGCTTGAGGATGGCGTAGTCACGGCGGGACGCGGCAATCAGCGCATCGCGGGCGGCCGGGTCGAGTTTGCTGATGTCACCAAGGCCCGGCATGGGCGGGCTGGGGCGGACATACTGGATCAGGCCGCGGATCAGGCCGACGCCCTGAGCAAGCGCCGACTGCGGCGGATTCATGAAGGCATCATTCTGGTCGAGCTTAAGCTTGTCGACGACCACCGCGGCAAGCCGCGTCGAGGTCAGTATCTCGATCTGGCTTAAAATGGCGGAATCGGTCTGCATGGTGGTCGACGCCGCCGAAATGTCGTCGACGATCTTGTTCAGGCCCTCGTCGATCAGCACGCTCGACACCGACACAAATTTGGGCGGCGTGGTCTGCAGATAGAGCATGCCCAGGAAAAGACCGATGGCGGCGCACACGGCAACCACCTTGGCCTGCCGCGCAGCCATGCCAAGCAGCCGCTCGATATCGATGAAGTCTTCGCCGTCTCCTGCATCCGAATTCGGCAACGGCATCCTCTTGTCGAGAGGAAAGTTGGCATAGTTCATCGTCGGTCCAATCCCAGAGCCTGTTGCGTCCCGATCATCGGGTTGAGGCTCTATCTCTTTGTTTGGGCACAATCTTTTCCGAAAACCGGGACTGACTTTCCGGGATCGTGCCTTGGCTTGCAGTTGCCTCGATGGCCGGGAGCATTGCCGTGGGCAGTGCAAGCCTCATGCCAATCAGCGACGAACCTGCCGGCCCCTCGCCAACAGTCATGTGACAATGCTCCCGAAAGATGGGCATTATGCGGCTTCTTCCTGGCGTTCATGCGACCGGACGAACTCCTGAAGCATCTCGAAAACCGGACCCTTCATGTCGTTGCGTGCCAGCGCGAAGGCGATGTTGGCCTGGATGAACCCTTCCTTGGACCCGCAGTCGAACATGCGACCCAGGAAAGGCTGGGCAAAGAAAGGCTGGTCCCTCGACAGGCGGACCATGGCGTCGGTCAGCTGGATCTCGTTGCCGGCGCCTCGCTGCTGATTGCCCAGCAGCGCGAAGATCTCGGGCTGCAGGATGTAGCGGCCGTTGATGTAGAAATTCGACGGCGCGTTGGCCGGGGCCGGCTTCTCGACCATGGCCGTAACCTCGAAGCCTCCGCCGATCTCGGCGCCGCGCCCGACAATGCCGTATTTGTTGGTCTCGCTCGGATCGCAGCGCTCGACGGCGATCACATTGCCGCCCGTCTCGGCGTAGAGATCGGTGATCTCGGCCAGGCAGCCGCGACCGCCAAAGGAGACCATGTCGGGCAGAAGCAGGGCGAAAGGCTCGTTGCCGATGACTTCGCGGGCGCACCAGACGGCGTGGCCGAGGCCTTGCGGCGACTGCTGGCGGATGAAGGAGGTGGCGCCAGCCACGGGCAGCATGCTTTCGAGCGCCTCCAGCTGAGTCTTCTTGCCGGTCTGCTCCAGCGTGCCGATCAATTCCGGATGCAGGTCGAAATAGTCCTCGATGACCGCCTTGTTGCGGCCGGTCACGAACACGATGTGCTCGATGCCGGCTTCGAAGGCCTCGTCCACCGCGTATTGCACGACAGGCCTGTCGACCACGGGAAGCATTTCCTTCGGCATCGACTTGGTCGCCGGCAGGAACCGTGTTCCAAGCCCCGCCACCGGTATCACGGCCTTCCTGATTTTCTTCATCGCAAATTCCTTCTGAGGAGATCGACTGCAGTCCATTCACAGGCCACGAAAAATCCCTCCATGTGCCTGCATCTTCACCTCCCCACCCCCACGGCAAACTGTGCCGCTACTCGTCGCAACCGCACGGCGATCGGCATGCCCATATGCCTGACCGCCGCCGGGTCGCTGAGCGCCGTCCGGATCGCCTTGAGGGGGGACCGCGCCTTGATGTGCTGGACCATCGCCAGGAAGGAGGCCGCCTTGCGCAGGCTGCGGCCGCGCCGGGCAAAGGCCGCCTGTGCTGCCTCATCCATCCGATGGGTCTGAGCGAATGCGGCGTCCGCCTTGCGCATCGCTTCGACATGATGAAGCTCGAGCACACGCGAGATGGAGCCGCTGCGAATGTGATAGGCGTAGCCGATATCGGGCTCGACCACGCATCTAGCGCCCTTGGCCAGGGCCTCGGCAAACAGGATATAATCCTCGCCGATCCTCAGCTTCTCGTCATAGCGAAGCCGGTTCTCATCCAGGAACCGGCGCTGGAAGATCGGCTTGAGATAGCCTAGGTTGAACTTCGATTCGAAGACGATGTTGCCGGCGATGTAGGTGGCGAGCGAAATCTCGCCCAAGCCTTCCAGATACCGCCGCGGGAACATCGCGTCCTCGACCACACCGTCCTCGCGAATGATCTGGAGGTTATCGACGGCGATCTGCGCTTCGGCTTTTTCGGCGCGGCTGATCATGGCGGCGAGACGGCCTGGAAAGACGGCGTCGTCGGAATCGAGAACCGCGATCCACCTGCCGCGGGCGACGTCGAGGCCGGCATTCCTGGCGCCGCCGGGACCGCGATTCCTGGCGAGCGCAACGACGCGCACGATATCCCCTGGATAGGCCCGCGCCACATCGAGCGTGGCATCGCGCGACTGGTCGTCGACAACGATGATCTCGACGCTGACCCCCTTCTGCGCGATGGCGCTGGCGATCGCCCTATCCAGCGTCGCCTCGGCATTGTAGGCCGCGATCACAACGGAAACGTCGGGGGCTGAAACATCGGGGGTCGGGGAAACGTCAGGCTGCACGCTTGCCCCCTTCCCCCGGCGAGGGTTGGCCATAGAGGCGGATTTCGCGGACGCCGACAAGACCGCTGACGACACCGACATGCATGATGCCGCGCAACACGCTGCGGTTCCTGCGTACCGGGCTGGCGACGACGGGAAGTGCCGCGGCGAAACAATAGGCCGCCTTCGCCGCGGCAAGGCCGACATGCTTGATCAGCCCGATGCCGCGCGCGTTGCTGCCCAGGAGGTGACCATGCGTCTGACCGACGCGGAAACGGCGCCGGCCAAGCCAGTCGAACGCAGCCCTGGCACGCGGCACCACCTCGTCCACCCAGGCGTCTTGAGAAAAGGCGATGCGGCCGTCGGCCTTGACCATCTGATCGAAGAACTCGGTGTCCTCGCCGCCGGTCTGGCCGCGCGCCAGGCTGAAGCGGCGGCCGCGCAAGCTGTCCGATCCCATGCGCAGCAGGACGTTGCAGGTGTAGCCGGTGCGGATCTCGCCGCGCACCCACACCGGCAAGGTCGAATGGAAATCGCCGCGCCGCATCCATTCTGGCGCATCCGGGCGGTAGAGCGCCCGCACCGGGCCGAGCACGGCTGCTGCGCCGCTGTCCTCAGCCGTCGCGACCAATTCGGCCAGCCAGCGCGGCGAGGCAGTCTCGTCATCGTCGATGAAGGCGAGGAAATCCGCCTGGCTGGCATCGAGGCAAGCATTGCGGGCGACCGAGATGTTGCGCGCCGGCGCATGCCGGTAGCGGACCGGCAATTTCAGATCCCGCGACAGCGCCGCCACCAGGGCCTGCGCGCTTGGCGTGTCGTCATTGTCGGCGACGATGACGCTGACATCAAACCCTGCCGGCATTTCCATGGCGGCGAGCGAGCGCAGCGTATCGGCCAGTTCCGGCCGCCGGAACGTGCACACGCCGATGTCGATGCTGCGGTTCTTGGCCTGAACCGCCATCACGCCACCCCGCGTCGCGCGCCAAGGCCGAGAAGCTGCAGCCAGAAGCCGACGGACCAGCCGAAATGCATGACCATCGCCGAGACGCCGGCAAGCGCGATGCCGGCATTGCGCTGGCGGATGGCCGTCACCAGGCCGTAGCCCAGGCATACCGCCGCCCAGACCAGCAAAGGCACAGCCGCGATCCAGTGCACGAAGGAGAAGGCAGCCAGAAGAACCACCGGGAAGACCGCCAGCGGCACCATCTGCCGGACCTTTGGAATGACGCGGTGCTTCAGCACATTCTTGGCGCGGCCACGGCCATAACCGAGATACTGGAAATAGAGACCTTTGAGCGAGGCGCGCGGGTAATAGACCATCCGCGTCTTGCCGCTCATCCAGATCTTGTAACCGGCTCGCCGCAGCCGATAGTCGAGCTCGGCATCCTCATTGTGGCTGAACGTCTCGTCATAGCCGCCAACAGCGCCGAAGGCCGAAATCCGCATCAGCGCGTGATGGCCATGGTCGACCCACTCTCCGGCGGAGAGGTGACGATGCTTGGAGCCACCGGTGCCGAGTTTCGAATTCTGCGCCGCCGCAACCGATTTCTGTACCGCGCCGCTGCCGCTGGTCAGCATCGAAACCACGACCGAATCCGCTGATGTGGCCATCGCTTCCTCAAGCAGCCGGTCACAATAATCGTCGGGATAGCCGCCATGCGCGTCGATGCGGATCAGATAGTCCGCACCCTCACCGAAAGTGCCAATGGCGAGATTGATCGCCGCGCTCTGGATGCGGCGCTTGTTGTGAAGCAGGATGACGCGCGAATCCTTCGCGGCGATCTGCTCGACAATGGCCAGCGTGCCGTCGGTGCTGCCGCCATCGGCGACGATGATCCTGGCGCCCAGCCTTTGAGCCGCGGGCCGCAATTGATCGAGCAGCGCGCCGATATGGCTTGCCTCGTTCAGGCAGGGGATCACGATCAGGCTGGAGGGAAGCGCTTGCGTCATCAGGCGATGTCCATCCTATGCCATGGCTTCAGCCGCGAGGGGTTCGCGCACGATGGTCAGGCGGCGCAATTTTTCGACCAGCGCGCTGCAGTCGCTGCGGTCGTAGCTCCATGTCCTGGGATTGCGGGCAAGCACGCGCGCCTTCAGCCTGCCGAAGCGGTGCTCTTCCATCTTGCCAAGCGCGGCCTCGAGCGCCTGGGCAGTCGGCTGGGGCAGAAGAATGCCGATATCCTGCTGGCTGAGGAACCGTCCCGTTTCCGTATGGCCCATCGAGATCGGCACCGCCCCGAAGCGACAGCCCTCATAGAGGCGGTTGGGCAGCAGCCATTCCGAATTCTGCCCCTCTTCGAAGAAATCGATCGCCCAGGCGAAATGGACATCCTGGTAGATCGCCGCCATGTCCTCCGGGTTGCGGTAGGGTCCGCGAAACGACAGATAAGGCTCGGCATCGACGAAGTCATGGAAATCCGGGAATTCCGAGAGCGCCGGACGGCCGCGCAGCACGACCTCGAAACGTCCATCCATGCGGCGCGTGAAATCGGCCAGCAACCGGAGCGAGCGGCGACAGCGCAGCGCCCCGAACCAGCCGATCCGCCATGGCGGGGCGACAGGCCCCTCGATCGCCTCACCCGTGCCAGGTTGGATCGCAGCTGCCTCGAAATACTTGTTCTCGACCAGTTCGACGGGGGCGGCGACCTGGCGGAAAGGTTTGAAATAATTGGCGATGAAGGCGGGCGAACTGGTCACCAGCAGCTTCACGTCGCGCGCCAGATGGCGCTCGGTGGCGCGCAACGCCTTGCCGAGGACATCGTCGCGGAGCACCAGGCGGTGGATATCGAGGCATTCATAGACGATCGGCACCTTTGCGCCGAAGGCCGACCCAGCGCGACGGGCAAGCGCCAGCATTTCCAGATTGCGCGCTATGATGAGATCAGGCCGCGGCGCACCCCTCAGCTTCGCCCGAAGCGAAACCGTCGCTTTTGCGACCGCCGCCAGGCGCTGGGCGAATCGGCCGTCGCGCGTCGCGCCAAGGTCGATCGGCAGCAATCCTTCGATATCGGCAATCGGGGTGGCGGTGCGGCGGAAGCCCGCCAGGGTGACCTTGGCGCCACCTGTCCTGAGCATTGTGATCCGCCGGCGAACCGCCGGATCGGAGACATCGTGCACCAGGTACAAGACATGCAGCATGAAAACGCGACCGCTGTTTGACCCACCCAAGGGGAGCCTAGTACAGCTCTTGCTGCATCGCAACATTTTTGGTGCAGTGTAGCAAAATTAGTCACCTCTACCGCGCCGCACAAACACATCGCCTGCGGTTCACAACTCTTGAAAATGTCCGCGCAGTTGCGCCTCGCAAAAGCTATATGGGCCGCTGCGCAAGCAATTTCAGGCAATTTCAGCCATCTCGCGGCAACATGGCGATCTCACCGGGCGAGTCGCGCAGCCGCCGGCAGCCGAGATGGTGGTTAATCAATTCCTAAATAATGTATTGCAGTGCAACAAAAAATGATGTTGAATTCTTGCCAGGGAAGTTGGGTTTTGGAAGTTGCCAGGGGATCCCCGCCTGCAGTGTGTTGCAGCGCGGCATTTGAGTGCAGCGCTACTGCTGCACTTTGGAATAGCCTGCGAATACCCCCTGATGCCACTGTGTCGATACGGGTGGTGCTGTATGAGCAAGGCTCTTCGTATTGCCGTCTATGACGACAAGTATCCGACCAGCTTCGTTACACCGCGAACATCCAGGCATACGATCTTGCGACAGCGATTTCTGCCGCTGAACCTGGTCTCGTCGAAGCTGGAAGGCGTGACGCTGATCGAACCTGCCCTGTCTGTCGACATGGTGCATGCGTTCAACCGGATACCGGTCAATTCCTCCAAATACATCATGTCGTTCGAATCCCATTTGCCCCGGCAATTCGCCCTTCGCAAGCGCGGGCTGGTGGCGCGTTACCTGATGTCGCGGATCACCAACCCCGGCTGCCGCCGCATCATCGCCTTGTCCCATTTTGCCCGCAGAAGCCTGCTCGCCCAGCACTCCGACCATCCAGACCTGGACCTGCTGACGAAAAAGCTGCTGGTTCGCCACCCGAACATCGTGGTGCCGGCAACGAAAGACGCGATGGCGCAAGACGTTGCCGAGGAGTTGGTGCTGACATTCATCGGCGCCCACTTTGGCCGCAAGGGCGGATGCGTGGCGGTCAAGATCGCGGAAAAGGCGGCCGAGCAAAATTTGCCAATTCGAGTGAACATCGTGTCCAGTCTCCAGGTTGGCGGCCATATATGGACGGATCCGACGAGCCCGGGCTTCTTCGACCCCTACATCAAGCTGCTCGAACTGCCGAACGTCCGGCATCACGGTGTGTTGCCGAACCAGGAGGTGCGACAGTTGCTGCGCAACTCGCATTTCGGCGTCCTCGCCACCTTTGGCGACACTTTCGGTTACTCGGCGCTGGAATCGATGTCCGAGCACACGCCGGTTCTTGGAACGAAGGTCTGCGCCTTGCCGGAATTCCTGGAGGATGGCGTCAACGGGATCTCATTGCCTGTGGAACTCGACGATACCGGCGACTGGTCCAGCCCGGGATACGACGCGCGTGGGGAGGCGAAATACGCACGGTATTTCCGCGATGAGGTCGAACGGCTCGCCAGCCTGGCCATCGAACGGCTGAGGCCGTATATCGGGCAACCGGCCTTGATGGCGCCGCTGCGACGCGAAGCCCGCAGGACCGCGGAGGTCATGTTCGCGGCGGAGCCGGCAGGCGCGTTTTTTGATGCGCTTTACGATCGTGTCGCGGTGGAGAAGGCCCGCCAGCCGGCACAAATCGATCCCGCCCTCGACGTTTCGTCCCCCCAATCCCTGCCGCTTGAACCGCTTAAACCCGTGTCATTGTCGTTTGCTCCTGACCCGCAGAATGCAATGGGGCAAGTTCACCGCATTCCGACAGCCTCCGCGGCCTGAGCACCACTGAGAGCATTGCAACAGAAGCTCTTTTGCCGGGCGTTGGCCCACCGATCGAGAGGGACCACTCAGCCTATTCTCGCTGCCCGCATCGCGCCGGACCCTGAAGGAAGTTTTTTGTTGCATCGCAACATTTTGATGAGGCGTGGCAAAAAACCGCCTCACCCGGGGTGCAAGACTCTTCAAGATGGCGCATGCCCAGCGCCACGGCGCCAAGGCCGCATCGAACGGCCGGATGGTACGTCGCCGCCGACAAGGGCAAGGCGGCCAATGGAGGCTACCGATGAATTACACACGCAGAAAACTCCTGGCGCTTCTGGCTGCCTCCACGGCGGTACAATCGGTCGTCAGCCAGGCACTGGCCGAGAGCGTCGTGGCGGGAAGCGGGGACGTCGCCCTCGACAAACTTCCCGACTGGTCCGGTGTCAAACTCCAGCTTTGGAAATACTCCAATCCCTTCGCACCGTCGCAGTGGAGCGAGCCCAAACTCGGAGGCTATGACTGGAAGGCCGCCAACGTCAAAATCGTCGACGGCGCCCTTCAGCTTACCGTCAGCGAGAAAGCCTCCGCCGAGGTGATCTCGGGCAGCAATTCCGCATCCGCATCGGCGAAATGGGAGGTGGACGTAACGCTGCCGACGATGAAGCCAGGGCTGATCGCGGCGCCGCTCTGGATCTTCAACGACAAGGCTCATGAGGAGGTCGATTTCGAGATCGTCGGCACCAGGGGATTGCAACTCACCGTCTGGGCGAACGTCGACAACCAGCACAAGGCGGTGTGGGTAAAATGGATCCTGGTTGGCGATCTCTCGGGCAAACGATATCGCCTCGGCCTGCAATATGAAGCCGGAAAACGGGTTGTCTTTTCCATCGATGGCAAGGAAGCCGCGGTCGTCACGCCGGCTGACACTGCCGGCGGCGCCTTTCCGAACAAGCCCATGCAGCCGTTTTTCGACCTGTGGGTAGCAGCAGGTGCCATCATGGACCCGCGCTGGGCCGGCAAATGGGAGCCGATGTCTCCGTCGGAGAGATTGGTCATGACCGTTCACGGATACAGGCGGACCGACATTTAGACATGAAGTAAATTTCTTGCACGGGATGCTGTCGTGCCTGGCCTCGAGGGCGGGCGCGGGCGCCGATCCGGATATGCTGCATTGCAGCATTTTTGGTGCGGTGTAGCAAAAATCCACGTTTTCTGTTGCACTGCAAAATTATTGCCGTAGTTTGGGGTGGGTGGCGGTTGTGGATTTCGGATTCCGGAATCCGCGCAAAGATCAGGAATCCTGAATTTGGAAGCCAATCCATTCGACCCGCCAGAAGGCTCGTTGCGCAAGTCGGTCGGGCGCGGCGCGGTGGTGACCGCCCTGTCGCAATCGGTGCGGGTCGCGACACAGATCATATCCGTGATCGTGCTGTCGCGGCTGCTGTCGCCGCAGGATTTCGGCGTCGTGGCGATGTGCGCGCCGGTGCTGGCCTTCATCGCGTTGTTCCAGGATTTCGGCCTGACCCAGGCGACGATCCAGAAATCGGGCATCCGGCATGAGGAGGTAAACTACCTCTTCTGGATCAATGTCGCGGTCAGTGCGATCCTGGCCTGCGTGCTCGCGGGCGCGGCACCGCTGGTCGCCGCCTTCTACAGCGAGCCGCGCGTGGCTGGGCTGGTGGCCGCGTTCGGCCTGCAGATCATGGCCTATGGGCTCGGCGCCCAGCATCTGGCGCTTTTGACGCGGCGCATGCAGTTCGGGCGCCTGGCGATCATCGATGTCGCCAGCGCCGTCGCCGGGCTGGCGGTATCGATCGCCTGGACCTTCATCGACCGTTCCTACTGGGCGCTGTTCGCCGGCACGCTGACCGGCGCGGTGCTGCCGACGCTGTGCTACTGGGCAAGCTCACGGTGGCGGCCCGGCATGCCGCGCAAGGTCGCGGGCATCGGCGAACTGATCAATTTCGGCGCTGGCATCACCGGCTTCAACTTCGCCAATTTCTTCGCCCGCAACCTCGACAACGTGCTGATCGGCAAATACTGGGGCGAGCAGCAACTCGGCCTTTATGACCGCGCCTACAAGCTGCTTCTGTTCCCGCTCAGCCAGATCACCAATCCGCTGTCGAAAGTCATGGTGCCGGCGCTGTCCAGGCTGAAGGACGAACCGGACCGCTATCGCAGCGCCTATCTGCGCGTCATGCCGCTGATCTTGCTGGTGGCCTTGCCCGGGGTCGCTTTCGCCACCGCCATGTCGGATGTGCTGATCCCCTTCGTGCTCGGCGAGCAGTGGCGGGCAAGCGCTTCGATCTTCCTGGCGCTCGGCTTTGCCGGGCTGCTGCAACCGCTCAACAACCCGGCGGGCTGGCTTTTCGTCAGCCAGGGCCGCTCCGGCGACTTCATGCGCTGGGGCATCATCACGGCGGTGACGTCGGTGCTCGCCTTCGCGATCGGCCTGCCCTATGGCGCGCTCGGCGTGGCAGTCGCCTATGCGGTCAGCGAATATCTGCGCACGCCGTTCCTGTGGCTCTATGTCGGCAAGAGCGGACCGCTGCGGGCCAGCCATGTGCTGCGCGCCGCGACCCCGTTCGTGCTCGGCGCGCATCTGGCGCTGGCGGCGGTCTGGCTGATCAAGCCGATGCTGCCGCAACAGCCTGTCGTCGCCCTGACCGGTGGCGCCGTTCTTGCCTACCTGATCACCATTGTGGTCGCGCTGGCCTTCGCATCCGGCCGCGAGGCCTTGCGCGAGGCCCTGAAAATGCTGCCGGCAAGGCAGCCGGCGGCAACGCCGCGCGAGGCGCAATAATTTCGACGCCTTTGCCGGCTACCCAATATCCACACGAGCATCAGGTCCGATCCATGCACTACCGATCGATCTCCGACATGAACGACACCATCGTCAGCAACCTTCACCGGCTGCCGGGCGACATCGACCTTGTGGTCGGCGTTCCCAGAAGCGGCGTGCTGGCGGCGACGCTGGTGAGCCTTGCCGCGAACATTCCGATGACCGACCTGGATAGCTTCCTGGAAGGCCGTGTCTACACGTCGGGCATCACCAAGCGCCGCGCCGCACTCGATCGCAAGGTCTCCGAGATGCGCAAGGTGCTGGTGATCGACGACAGTGTCGCCGGCGGCAATGCCATGCGCGACGCGCGCGCCCGCATCCAGGCCGCCGGCATCGAGGCCGACTTCACCTTTGCCGCCGTGTTCGGCCTGCAGCCTCGGCATGCCGAAACCGACGTCGTCTTCGAGGTCGTGCCCCACCCGCGCATGTTCCAGTGGAATTTCATGCATCACAAATTCCTGGCGCAATGCTGCGTCGACATAGACGGGGTGCTGTGCCTCGACCCGACCGAAGCGGAAAACGACGACGGCCCGGCCTATGAAAAATTCCTCAGCGAAGCGCGCCCTCTTCATGCCCCGACCCACAGGATCGGCTGGCTGGTCACCAGCCGGCTGGAGAAATACCGCGCCCTGACCGAGGCATGGCTCGCAAGGAACGGCATCCAGTACGACCAACTGATCATGCTCGACCTGCCCAGCAAGGCGGAGCGCCAGCGGCTTGGCGCGCATGGCAGTTTCAAGGCTGATTTCTACCGCAAATCCGACGCCATCCTGTTCATCGAGAGCGAGCATGCGCAGGCGTTGAAGATCACCGAACTGTCGGGCAAGCCGGTGCTGTGCGTCGAAACGCACATGGTCAGCGTTCCCGACGCGCTGTCGCTGCCGGCGCTCGGCCAGGCAGCGCGCAACCTGCCGGCAAGGCTGCGGCAGATCAACTCTCAGGAGGGCCGCAAGGGCGCCGCCAAGGCCCTCGCCCGCGCCCTGCTTGGCGCCCGCGGCTACGAGACGCTGAAAAGCCGGGTCAAGCGCCCGGCCTGATCAACACCGTGCCAACTGCCATCGAGCAGCTTGCCGCCCGCCATGGCTATGCCGCCTGGCGGGCGCGCTGCCGGACCGCCCTGTCCAATATGGAGAAGAAGGTGACGAACTGGCGGTCCGGATCGAGTTCCGGACGCGCCGCGAAACCGCGCGCGAGGCTCGAGACGCGATCATATTCCTTGCTGTCGTTCCACAACCGCCTGACGGCCGCGACCCAGTCGGCGAGCGGAGCGTCATAATCCAGCACCGCGCCGCCCGGGCCGATCGCTTCGGGCAGGCCGCCGCGCCGCGAGCCAAGGACGGGGATTCCGCTGCAATGGGCCTCCGACGCGACGCGCCCCCAGGCCTCTTCCCATTTGCTGGGCGCAAGCAGGATCCTGGTGCGCCCATAGACCGTCTTCATGTCGCTGGTGCGGCTTTCCAGCGTGACATTGCCAAGCGGTGCGATCGTCTCCTCGATGCGCGCGCGATGGTCATCCTCGAGCTTCCAGCTTTCAACGAACAGGAACGGGATCTCGGGGCAGGCGCCGGCAATGCGCACCGCCAACTCGAAACCCTTTTCCTCATAGGGATTGATCAGCGTGACAAACTGGCCCGTCGTCGGCGTGCTGTAATGCGTCGGGTTGATGGTCGGCGGGATCACCGTCGCCTCGATGCCGAACTCCCTGCTGTAGGTGCGCGCGGTGAATTCTGAATTGGCGATGTAGAGTGCCGAGCGCAATTCGCGCAGGTCGCCGGCCAGTTCATGAAACTCGACGTTGCGCAGATACACGACCAGCGGCACGCCCTCGGCCTGCAGCGCCTTGCCGAGCGGAACCGACTTGTGGCACTGGACCACCGCCACATCCGGCTTCACGCGGTTGACCGCAAAGCCCGCCGCCTCCCAGGGGAACCACGCCCGGATCACCGGGTAGCCGGGGAAGCTGTCGACGACCGCGGGCTGGCGCAAAAGCTTCATCTTGGCGCGCGCCTTGAGGCCGAAGACGCCGTCGCCGAACAGGGCGGCAAGCACCGCGGCCTCATGCCCATGCTCGATCAGTTGTTCAGCCAGATGATGCGTGCTCGACTGGACGCCGCCGCTGAATTCCGGCGGGTAGCCATTGCCGCTTGTAAAAAGAACTTTCATGATCCTGGCTCCTGGTCTTTTCGCGTTTCTTCTTGCGGCCCGATCAAGGGCCGCGTCGAAAGCCGCCTCAGGCATTCTGTGGCGGATCAAGCGTCGCGAACGGGTTGGTGCATGAGTGCCATCCGGTGAACCGGATCGGATCGTCGGGCGAACTGCGCCCGGCGTAGTCCGTCAGCATATGGAATTCGGCAACGAGCCAGCGATCGAAATGCCTGAGATCGCGCCGCTTGCGCCGCGGCAGCAGCCCGCGCGCGTGGCCGAGATTCGCCTTTTCAAGCAAGGTAACGGCATCGCCCAGCTTCTCGCTCGGGAATATCCAGGGATTCCGGTTGCGGAACTCCAGCACGAACTGCTGCAGATGCTCGATGCGCATGTTCAGCCTGCCGAGATATTTTTCCAGCGTGACCCGAACCAGATCCTCGTCCGAAAACGAGGAGACGGCCGCGTAGGCAACGCCCGTCGACGCAACTCCACCTGCCAGGATGGCCAGTGCCGAGCGCCGTGTGACTTCGATCATCAGCCCGCTCCTCTCACGCGATCCGGCTCGCCGCCCGCAGTGACAACGCCGCCGCGGTCAGGCTCGGGTTGGCGCAGGAGCAGCTTGGGTAGGTGCTGGTGCCGACGACAACCAGGTTTCTCAACCGGTGATGGATCATGTCGCTGTCGATGACCGAGTCGGCCGGACCGGTGCCCATCCTGAGCGTGCCCTGCACATGCGATTCGGTTGGCCGGATGCCGCGGTCGAAAAGCCTTTCGACCGGCAGCGGGGCAAGCAGCCCGGGCAATTTGTCCAGCGCCCGGGCCATGCCCTTGATCGCGTAGTCCGACGGCGCCTTGAAGGAGACAAAGGCATTGTCGTCCTCGTCGAGGGTGACGAAGTTCTCGTCATCGAGCAGGTTCTCAGTGACCACGACAAGCGGCAGCGTCTGCCGCAGACGTCCCTTCTCGGCGCGCATCCCGTGCTGCCAGCGGTTCTCGAAATAGACCAGGGCCGCCGCGTGCTCGGACCGGTGCGGACCGTCATAGAGGCCGAAATTCAGGCCGGTGGTAATTGTGCTGCCGTCGAAATTGTCGACGCCGTCGAGATAGACCTCGAAATTCCAGCCATAGGATTCGTGCAGGCCGCGCCCGACGAATTCATCGCCCAGGCCGGAGCGCAGCATGATCGCGGCGCTCTGGATGGCATTGGCGCCGAGAATGAAGAGGTCGCCGCTGACCTGATATTGCTTGCCGTCATGGACGAAGGTGACCGAACGGACCGTACCGCCGACATGGTCGAGCCGCCGCACTTCCGCACCGAGGCAGACCGAAACGTCTGGATGCTCGAAGACGTGCATCAGGCCGTTATTGGCGGTGAATTTCGCGTCGACCGGGCACAGCCAGCAGCGTAGGTTGGCACAGCACGAGGTGCGTTGCGAGGTCGGGACCCGGGCACGGGCGGTCGGCATGACGAAGTGCTGGTCGGGCTGGGCCGCCTTCATCATCTTGTCCGGCGTCGACATGCGATGCGGTGGTTGCGGAAACGGTTTTGAGCGCGGCAGCATCGCCGCCATGTCGGGGTCGCCCGAGATCGACATGATCTCTTCGGCATCGCAGTAGAACGGCTCGACATCGTCATAGCCGATCGGCCAGTCATTGCCGATGCCGTAGGTGCTTTTCAGCCTGAAATCATTGGGATGGAACCGTGGCGTCTGCGCGAACCAGCAGTTGGTCCCGCCGCCCAGCCCGATCGTATAATTCCACGGCTTGTCGGCATTGTCGGTCTTGTAGGTCGCCTCGTCGTCGACGTCGGTGTTGGCGTTCTGGTCGAGCTGCCATTCATGCGTGTTGTGGCGGCCCCACTCCAGCACCAGCATGCGCGCCTTACGCCGCTTGGCGAACTCGTGCAGGAAGAAGGCCGAACCGAAGCCGGAACCGATCGCGACAAGATCGAAATGATCCCTGGTGATTTGCTCGGGCTTCACGTCCAGCACCATCAGCTACAACTCCGCACAGAAATACACACCCATCGGGTCCTCGCGACCGTTCTTCGTGTCCGAGACCAGTCTCACCACTCCAGCCTCATGCCGCCATTCTGCCGATCGAGTGATATTCGATGCCATGGCGCGCCACGACCTTGGGATCATAAAGGTTGCGCCCGTCGAAGATGACCGGTGTGGTCAGCGCGTCCTTGAGCGCGTCGAAGGACGGCGCGCGGAAGCTCTTCCATTCGGTGGCGATGAGCAGCGCATCGGCGCCGCGCAGTGCCGCTTCCTTGGTGCCGCACAGCATCAGGTCGTCGCGCAGCCCGTAGATGGCCTGGCATTCCTGCATCGCCTCGGGATCATAGGCCTGCACGGTCGCACCGGCCTTCCACAGCGCCTCCATCAGGACGCGCGCCGGCGCCTCGCGCATGTCGTCGGTGTTGGGTTTGAAGGCCAGGCCCCACAGCGCGAAGGTCTTGCCCGCAAGATCGCCCTTGAAGTAGCGGTTCACCTTGTCGAACAGGACGGATTTCTGGTCGTTGTTGCGCTCCTCTACGGCACGCAGCAGCTTGGCGTCGAATTTGACGCCTTCGGCGGTCTTGATCAGGGCGCGGACGTCCTTGGGAAAGCACGATCCGCCATAGCCGAGGCCCGGATAGATGAAGTGATAGCCGATGCGCGGGTCGCTGCCGATGCCCTTGCGCACCTCCTCGATGTCGGCTCCGAGCTGCTCGGCCAGATTGGCCATCTCGTTCATGAAGCTGATCTTGGTCGCCAGCATGCAGTTGGCGGCGTACTTCGTGAATTCAGCGCTGCGAACGTCCATCACGATCATCTTTTCGTGGTTTCGGTTGAAGGGCGCGTAGAGCTCGCGCATCACCGCCTCGGTGTCCTCGCTGGACGTGCCGACGATGATGCGGTCGGGCTTCATGCAGTCGGAAACGGCCGAGCCTTCCTTGAGGAATTCGGGATTGGAGGCAACGTCGAAGCTCAAGTCCTCGCGCCCTCTTGCCTTCAGCGTTTCGGCGATCCTGGCCTTTACCTTTTCACAGGTGCCGACCGGCACTGTCGACTTGCCGACGATGATCTTGGCGGTGTCCATCTCGCGGCCGATGGTCTCGGCGACCGCCAGCACATATTTCAGGTCGGCCGAACCATCCTCGCCGGGTGGCGTGCCGACCGCGATCATCTGGATTTCCCCATGCCTGACGGCGGCGGCGGCATCAGTGGTGAATTTGATGCGGCCGGCGGCGTGATTCTCCCTGACGATGCTTTCAAGGCCCGGCTCGAAGATCGGGACGAAGCCCTGGTTGAGCCGTTCCACCTTGTGTGCATCGATGTCGACGCACACAACCTGGTGGCCGACCTCGGCAAGCACCGCCGCCTGCACGAGGCCGACATAGCCAATTCCAAACACCGTCAAATTCATTCGATTTCGTTCCTGTGCAGGGCCGCGAACCGCTTTCGGTACGGCCGGTTCAATTCGACGTTCCCAGCTGTTTTATAGTGCATGCGAGCGATTCAGGAAATTGACAGGGTTCGCCGAGCGCGGTGAAGGCGACGCGTTCGACCTGCAGCGAAAGCTTGCGGCCCGGATCCGCGAACGCGCCCATCCAGCTTTTCATCGTGTCGCTGCCCCAAAAGCTGAAGAAAATCTTCTGCGCATGGCTGGGCAGCTTCGCCGGATCGGTGATGGTGTTGACCAGCTGGCCGTTCACGTACCAACGCAAACTGTCTTTCTCCCAGACGAAGGCGTAGTCGTTGAAGGCCTTGTCGGTGCCGCCGGGCACCTCGACCAGCTTCTCGTTCTTGCCCTTGCCGTCGATATAGGCGTTGACCTGCACCTTGGATGTGTCCTTGGTCAGGATCTCGAAGTCGATCTCGTCCCAAGGCTGCTTGTCGGACGGGCCGATATAGGAAAAGAAAGCCGCGTTCAGGCCGGGCCCGGTGTCGGTCTTCATCCGCGCCTCATAGGTGCCGTAGCCGAAGCGCTGCTTGGTCTGGATCTCGCCGCACGCGAACTCGCGATCCTTCGTCTTCTGCTTCTCGAACCCCAGTGACAATACGCCGTCGGATACGCTGACCTGCCCCTTCGACCAGGTGCAATTCTGGTGACTGCCGTTCATCCAGCCGTCGGAAACGTACCAGCGTTCTCGGTTGAAACTGGTGAAATCGTCGACGAAAGAGGGAGCCGTCTCGATATTCTGTGCACGGGCGGGAATTGCCGGGAGACTGGCAAGAGCGGCCAACAGCAGCGCACCGGCCGGACCAAGCAGCCATAGGTCGGTCCGCCCGGCCTGGTGCGCGATGGCCGATGCGTCAATTGCAGTCGTGGATGTGGATTTCGAACCCGAATTCATACCAAACTCACCTTTGTGCTGTGTCCCCAACCCAAAGTCGACGTTTGAACCGCTTCCAAACGGGCCAACCTTGACCTCCTCATTGACCCTCCCGAATTACCTCTCCTGTCTTGCGTCGCATCCTTGCGGCAGTCCCCTGTCTCCGCGATCACGCTCGGCCGGCGCCGGCGGGCCTGGAGACATCGACGGCGGCCGAATCGGACGTCCCACCCTCGTCGAAGACCATATCCAGCGAATGACGGAGCTCCTTCATCATGCCGTTCTGGCGCGACAACGCCGCGATGCGACGCTCGCAGTTCAGGATCGACTCCGTCAGCGCGGTAACTTCGGATGAGCGCCTGCGCGAGGCAGAGCCGTTCTCCATGGCTTCGACAAGAAAGGCAGCGTTGGTGGCCGTCTTGCGGTAGCGGCTCTCCAGGCCGGTTTTCTCGGCTTCGATCTCGGCTGCAATCTGCTCGAAGAGCTTCGCCAGCCGGTCGAGCCGCGACACGTCGGCCTGCCGGTCGCGGGCAGGATCCCTTGATCTGAAGCCGAATATCGAGGCCATGGCTTAAATTCCTGTCATCGCCGGCTTGCGTGCCGGGCTGCTGGCCAATCCCCGCAACAGGGGCTGAAAAACTCGCACAGCATTGTCCTACTCCACTGAGGGAGAGACAGACCAATCCGATCGGGGGCCAGTTCGGTTGGTCATCTATTTGCTGCACCGCAACATAGACTGCCATCGTCGGAGCCGTGAGGCAACCACCCAATTCGTAAACTCATAAATCCCGTGGAAATGGTTTGCGCGGCGACGTGTTGTCGTCGGGATAAAGCGAGCAGTCCCAGTGCCTTACCGTTCCTTGCCGGCGCTGGTTCCGGCCATCAGGAAACGCAACGGCGGCACCTGCCTTTGCCCGGAGGCAAGACCAACGCGACGAAACAGCGCCTCGAGCTTGTCGGAAGCCACGCCCTGGACGATCGGGACCAGGTTGGATTGGCTTGATAAGGCGTAGGCCGCGGCCGAAGCCAGCCCGCGCTCGGCCTTCACGTCGAGGAAGTTGCGCAGCCGGTATTTGTCGCGCACGTGCCGCTCGTGCCGCCGCAGCACCGCCTTGGAGCCTTCCGGCAAGCTGTCGATCGCCAACAGCGCCAGATCCGCATCGGCCAATCGCTTCAGGTCCTGCGTCTTGTGGCGGCCGCTGAGCGAATCGGCGCGCACGATGGCACCGTAGCCGCAGGAGCGGATGACCTTGAACCGCGCCCCGTGGGCGACCGCGCGGGCGTAAAGTTCGTAATCCTCGCCCAGCCGCAGGCTCTCATCGTAGCGCAATCGGTGCCGGTCGAGGAAGGCGCGGCTGATCACGGGTTTCAGGAAGCCAAGCTCGCCTCTTTGCACGCGGCGCCTGGAGATATTGCCTTCGACGAAGCGCTCGAAGTCGAGGAATTCCGGCTCGGCGGCAAAATCCGGGGCGACGATTTTCGTCGCGTCGCTGGTCGCGTCGTCCCTGATCAACATGATGTTGTCGGCCGCGAAATCCCAATCAGCGCCGGCAAACAGGTTGCGGAACCGGCCCTCGAGGAAGAAGTCGTCGGCATCCAGAATGCTGATGAACGGCGCCTTCGAGCCGGCGATCGCGGCATTGCGGGCGAAGGACGGGCCGCGATTGACGTCGAGGCGCATCACCGCAAGCCGGCCGCTGCCGTCGTCGGCGGAGCGGGCCACCTCGGCGGTGTTGTCGGTGGAACCGTCGTCGACGACGACGACCTCCGCCACTTCCGGTTCGCGCAACGCGGATGCGATGGCTACCGCGATCGTGCGTGCCGCGTTTTTGGCCGCGATGATCACGCAGACCTCGGATTTCGTCATCGACATGGGTTTTGCCTCTTGCACAGGTTTCGATCTGCCCTCGCCCTGTACGTATTCGATGCCCATCGCCATTACGGACTGGCCGGCCGTTCGAAGATGCGGCGGCTGATGTCCGCCGATGCCGCCCAGCCGGCTTCCGCCAGATAGCGGACGGGAGCCCGGCCGCACAATTCCCACAAAACGGTTCGCCGCTGCGGCCATCGCAGTGACGACAGCCATGGCGCGATGACCATGTTGAGCAGATCCTGGTTGCCGATGCGCGACAGGATCGGCTTGGCCCGCTCCGACAAGAGCGTATCGGTGCCGCCCAACAGCACGTCGGCGGCACGCAGGCCGAGCAGCAGCGTATCGTCCAGCCCCTGGCTCACCGCCGCATCGAGAACACGACGCTGATCGGCCTCGTCGAGACGGTTGGCGCTGGCCCTGATATCGCAGACATAGCCGGCGCAGGGCTCGCGGTTGAACAGGGCCTTGGCGACGCTGATGCAGGACAGCATCAGCGTGTCGGCGACCGACGTGAACGGCACTCCGGTGCCGGTGATCTCGACCAGCCGTTTGCGTCGCAGGAACCCGTCGGCATCGCGTGGACTGGGCGAGCCGGGCTGCTGGAGCCGATAGTGAAGGTCGACCGTGGAGGATTTCGACCCGCTTCCACGAATCATGTGCTGTTCGCCAAGGAAGCGAACCCACCAGACCGAGCGCGACTTGCCTGATACCTCGTAGCCGATCGAACGCAGCGCGTCGCGCGCCCTCGAGAACCCCGCAGGCGAAACCAGGATATCGACATCGCCCGAAGGCTTCATGAAATGGTCGTCGTAGAGCAGATGCTGCTGAAACGGGCCCTTCAGGAAGACGAAATCGATTTGCCTGTCGCGCAGCGCCTGGTGGATCGCCATCGAATCCATGAGGCAGGCGGCGTTCATCGAAACCGTCTGCCGGCGATAGGTGTCGAGCCATCGGAAAAGCTCAGCCGGCCTGTCGCCCGCGGGCGCGCGCGACAGCGCCTTCAGAACGAAGGTGGCGACTTTGTTCAGCCTGGCGATATCGGCGACGGCGGCAACGGAAAGGCCCGGCTGCGACAGATCGCCAGCCGAGGCCGCCGCGCCCGAGAAATACAACCGCAGACAGGCCTGCACATAGGCAATCTCGTCGGCGCAGTCGGCTGCGCGCAGTCGTTCATAGGAACTTTCCGGCAAGGCCATTGAGCGCATGGTCTCCAAAACGCGGTTTGCGCGACACGTATGCTGCAAGTGCGAAGCAAAGCATCCTCAAAAACCTCGGCTGCGTAAAGTCTTTCCTTTCGCAGTGCGAAATTTTGCAACCAGAGCGGTTGCCTAGCCTCCCGAAGACCGTGAAAGATACGATTGGAATTGCAACCGCCAGCGGGGCCTTGCGGTCGATCGTCACCGCGGGCCGGCTAATGGAAACATATCCTTATTTAGGGATGCCTAAAATATCATCAACCCCACCAACTTTTTATCATAACAAAATCAATGGTTTAAAGACTTGTCATCGCAGGAGGCGGATCATTCGAGCTTCAGTCAAAAAGAGGCGAAATTTTGAGCAGCCCACGCACACATGGTGACGCCCGCAACCCTTAATTGATTAACCAGAGGTAAATCAGGCTTGACTCATAAATGTTGCCATGCAGCTATTGCAACGCAGCATGAAAGTGCTGACGGCACTCGACAGGCCGTTTCCAGTCCTCATTTTGGAGAGTAAAATGGAACAGAATGTTGAAAAGCACGAGTACGAAACGCCAAGCCTGACGGTACATGGTTCCATTGAAACCATCACCCAGGGCGGTGGTGGCAGCACGGCAACCGACGCGTCGTTTCCCGCGCACACCCCAATCGGCGACCTGACGTTCTCCTGAGACCAACCTGATCCCGGAGGAGTGACGTTGGGCTTCCGGGATCCAAGACAATAAATGGAGCCGGGGATGAAAATCCCCGACTTTCCCTTTTGAACTGACGACGCGTGGACCGTGTGTTGCAAACGAGGTTTTGGGATGAACTGGAACCCATCTGAACACGATTGCGTAAGTGCCACCGGGGATGCCGTGGCTTGCGAATTTGGCGAAGGCCTCGCGCTTCTCAATCTCAAATCCAATATCTACTACAGCCTCAACGGCGTCGGCGCTTTTATCTGGGAGTTGATCCAGGAGCCGAAGTCGATCGCCGATATCCGCGGCGCCGTGCTTGCGCGCTACAATGTCGACGCCGAGCGCTGCAAGGCCGACGTCGACGCATTGCTGCAAGGCCTGACCGAAAACGGACTTGCGAGGCTGCAGCATGAGGCACTCGTCTAGGCAGGCTCCGCAAAAGGCCATGATCCCACGGCAAAGACCTGCGACGGAACAAAGACCCAGGCGGACGCCCCGCCGGCGTAGTTTGGCCAGGGTTCTGTCGCTGAGCGGCTCCGAGGCCCTTTTTCTCTGCCACTGCCTGCTGGTTGTCGCCGCCATCCGGCTGGGGCTGACCTTGTTCTCCTACAACCGTGTTCGTGGCATGGTGACCCGGCTCAACGCGCGCCAGTGCGCCAGTATGGGCGAATTGCGGCTCGTCGCCTGGGGCGTCGCCGCAGCTGCACGGTTCGTGCCGCGTGCCACTTGCCTTACCCAGGCACTCTCGGGTCAATACATTCTCGCACGCCAGGGCAATGCCTCCAGCATCCGCATCGGCGTCGAACGCGGCACGGGCGAGCAATTGAAGGCGCATGCCTGGCTGGTCAGCGACAACCATGTCGTGCTTGGCGGCTCCGTCGATGGCTTCGCCCATCTGGTGGACCACGGCAGCCGATGAGCGGCGTGGCCGGAATCCTGCTGCGACAGGGACACGCGATTGCGGTCCGAGGACACACGATCGCGGGCCGGGAATTAGCGCCCGAGGACGCCGCGACCGATATCCAGCAGATGCTGGCACGCATGCGCCACCGCGGGCCGGACGGAAACTCGTGGTGGCTGGACGGCGGCATCGCGCTTGGCCACGCCTGGCTCAACACCACGGATGAGGCCGGTCCCGGCCCGCTCACCATGGCCGGCGGCAAGCTCGCCATCACCGCCGATTGCCGGCTGGACAATCGCGACGAGCTGATGGCGAGGCTGGGTGTGCGCGACAGATCGGTCGCTGACGCAGTACTGCTGATGCGGGCCTACCTGCGCTGGGGCGAATCCTGCCCCGTCCACCTGCAGGGCGATTTCGCCTTTGCCATCTGGGATGCCGAGCGGCGGCTGCTGTTTTGCGTGCGCGACCATTTCGGGGTCAAGCCATTCTACTACCACGCCGCGGACGGGCGTTTTGCCTTTGCCTCCGAGATCGGGCCGATGCTTGGCCTCGACGGGGTCGATGCGCGCATCAGCGAGCACCGCATTTCGGGATTCCTGGCTGGACTTCCCGACGACCCGCAATCCACCCCCTACAGCGATATCTTCAGCCTGCCGGCGCGTCACAGCCTCACCGTCACCGCGCAACATGTGATGCTGCGCCGATACTGGCAGATCGAGCCATCGACGCGGCCGCTGCGATCGGATGCGGCGGAGGAATTCGGCCATCTGTTCGCGCAATCGGTGCGCAACCGTATGCGCGGCAGTCAGTCGACCGGCGCGATGCTGAGCGGCGGCCTCGACTCCTCCTCGATCGCCTGTGTCGCCGGCCTGCAGAATGCCGCCGAGCGGAAACCCAGGTTGCCGACCTTCTCGCTGATTTTCGAGAAGGGCTCGCCAATGGATGAGCGGGCGTTCATCGATGCCGTGCTTGACCAGCAGAAAACCGATCCGACGCTGATCCCTGTTGGCAATTATGCACCCTTCGCCGAGTTCGAGCGGGTGCTGGAGGAGCAGGAAGGCACCTTCCTGGCGCCGGGCTTGACGCTCACCCGCAGCATATACAGGACCGCGGGAGCCAAGGGCGTGAAAGTGCTGCTCGACGGCCATGGCGGCGACGAGGTCGTTTCACAGGGCCATGGCCATCTGCACGAGCTTGCCAATGGCCGCAGGTGGCTGGACCTTTGGCGCGAGGTTCGCAGTGCCTCCAACACCTATGGCGACAGCACGCTCGGCCTCTATTTCCAGTTCCTGACCCTCTATGGGCCGGCATGGCGGATCGCCAGGCTGAGACAGCTGGCGAACCGGGCGCTGAACAGGATACGCAAGCCCGCGCGGATACAGCGCGGCCGCAGTTGGCGCGACCTGATCAATCCGGACCTGGCCAGGCGCACCGAGATCGTCGACCGTTTCCACCGGGCCGGATACATGCCGCCGGGCGTCCAGGCCAGCGACGCCTTGAGCCATCGCTGGATCTTGTTGAACGGCTATGTGCCCCACTCTTTCGAGGTGCTCGACAAGGCGGCCGCCAATTTCGGCATCGAGCCACGGTATCCCTTCTGGGACAAGCCGCTGGTCGAATTCTGCCTGGCGCTGCCGGGCGAGGAGAAACTCAGCCACGGCTTTGGCCGCCATGTGTTGCGCAGGGCGATGGAGGGCATCCTGCCGCCGGCGGTGCAGTGGCGGCGCGACAAGATCGATTTCACCGCCAATCTGGTCAATGGCATGGTGCGCAACCATCGCGACCTGCTGGAGCAATTGCTGGTCTCGGACGCCGGGCGCATCGCGCCCTATGTCAACCTGCCACAGGTGAGCGCCGCATATGGTCGACTGATGCGCCAGCCGGATCGGGCGGCCCCTCTCGATGTCCAGTATGTCTGGCGTTCGGCCTCGCTGTCGCTCTGGCTGCGGCAGGTCCAGCACAGCGGGAGCCCCGCATGATGCCCCGTAACCAGCCGTTCGCCACCTGCCTTGGTGAGCATCCTCCCCATGACGAGATGATGAGGGAGCGACGTTACTACCGGGCCTATGGCCTGATCGTCGCATCCGACGTGGCGTTGCCCGAACTGCAGCCGGCGGAACCGGCGGCGCCGGATATCCTGATCGCCATCGGCATGATCGACATGCCGAAGCCTTCGGCCGAGACCGCGACGATCTTCCGCTTCGAGCCGGACCGGCAATATCTGGCGTGGCATGCCGTCGGCGCCTTCCTGATCAGCGGTTCCAACCGCATCGATATCGAGCCGGCGCCCGGCGTCGACGACGCGCTGCTTGCCTTCCCGCTGCTCGGGCCGGTGATGGCATTGTTGCTGCACCAGCGCGGCCTGCTCGTCCTGCATGCCAGCGCCATCGCGGTGGCTGGGAGGGGCGCCATCTTCATGGGCGACAAGGGCGCCGGCAAGTCGACGACGGCAAGCGCACTGATCCGCGCCGGGCATGATTTGCTTACCGATGATGTCGTGGCTATGGACCTGGCCAACCCGGTCGCGCCGATGATCGTTGCGGGCTTTCCCCAGATCAAGCTTGCCGCGGATGCCGCCGCCGCGATTTCGCTTGGCCAGGCGGAAGTGCGGCCGCAAGTGCATCCGGCGATCGGTAAGATGCAACATCGCCTGCACGGCGCCTTCTCCGGCGGCTTGGTGCCCGCGACCAGGATCTATGTCCTCGAGCGCGGCCAAAAGGCCGGGATCATGCCCTTGCCCGGTATCGCCGCCCTGCCGGCCATCATCAAATTCTCCTATGTGACGCGGTTCGGCCGCGCGGCGCTGTCCGGCGATTTCGCGGCGCTGCATTTTCGCCAATGTTCAGCAATCGCTAACCATGTCGGCGTGTTCCGGCTGGAAGTTCCGACCGGCCTCGACAGGATTGGCGAGGCGGTGGAGCTGATCGAAGCCGACCTTTCGGTTGGCAATTTAGCCGCCGGGGAGCCGGCGGCCGGCCATCGGCGGCGGTGAGGGCAATCATGTCGAAGTCCTCGGTCCTTCGCCTGTCGCTGTTTCGTGATGTCGCCGCGTTCGGGGCCGTTATTGCCCAGATCGGCGGGCGGCGGACCTGGACGGCGCTTCTGTTCCTCATCCTCGGCAGCCTGACGGAAGGCATCTCGATCCTGCTGCTTGTGCCGCTGCTGCACCTGGTCGGGCGCGCCGACCAGGATTTCGCGGTGCGGTTGCCGAACAACGATTTCGTGCGCTGGCTGGTGCCGGACGGAACGCTGCAGCTGACGACGGTGCTGTGCGCGCTGGTTGGACTCGTTGCCGTGCAGGCAGCATTCAACCGCTTCAAGTCGGTCTACATGGCCAGGCTTCTGTTCGATTTCATCAACCGCCTGCGCATGAACCTGTTCGAGAGCATCGGCAAGGCGCGCTGGGGCGTGTTCTCGCGCATGCGCAGCTCAGACCTCGACCATGCCCTGACCGGCGACATCGATCGCGTCCAGGGCGCCGCCTTCTCGCTGCTCATGCTGGTGCAGATCGCGGTGCTTTTGGTGGGCTATCTCGTGATCTCCATGTTCATTTCGCCGGTCATGACGGCGTTTGCGATCGGCATCGGCATCGTGATGTTCATAGCGCTGCAGCCGTTTCGCTCGCGCGCCACAGCCTTCGGACGTGTCCTGACCAGCAATCGCCAGGATCAGTACCGGACAGTCTCGGAATTCCTGGGCGGCATCAAGGTGGCCAAGAGCCTGAATGTCGAGGCCAGCTACTTCGCGCAGCTGCAGGCAACCCTGGAAAGGATGAAGGCCGACAACATCGACTATGTGCGCAACAGCTCGATCGGTACCGCCGTGTTCCAGGTGACGAGTGTCGTGGGCCTCAGCCTGTTCATCTACGTGGCGCTGGTCCGCTTCAACCTGTCGCTGGCCGAGATTGTCGTGCTGCTCCTGGTTTTCATGCGTATCGCGCCACGCTTCATGGATATGCAGACGCAGGCCCAGCAGGTGCTGATCAACCTGCCCGCCTATATGGCCATGCGCAGCCTGCAGGCACGCTTCGACGCCGAGCAAGAGCCGGGTCATGCCGACTTCGACGATGCCGAAAAACTGTCGCTCGACACCGGGCTGAACATTCGCGGCGTCTCGTTTGGCTACGATGACGGCGCCGGCAAGGCGGTGGTGAGCGACATCACCTTCGGGCTTCCGGCCGGCAAGGTCACCGCCCTGATCGGGCCTTCGGGATCAGGCAAGAGCACGATCGCCGACATGTTGCTTGGCCTGCTCGAGCCGACCACCGGCAAGATCCTGGTCGACGGTGTCGAGATCAATGCCGGCAATCGCCGGCGCTGGCGCGATCAGGTGGCCTATGTGCCGCAGGACGTGTTCCTGCTGCATGACACGATCGCGGCGAACTTGCGGCTTGCCGCGCCACAGGCCAGCGACGACGCGTTATGGACCGCGCTGCGCGCCGCACATGCGGGCGAGTTCGTCGAACAGCTCGCCCAGCGGCTCGAGACCGTGGTCGGCGACCGTGGCGCGCGCCTCTCGGGTGGCGAGCGCCAGCGCATTGCACTGGCGCGCGCGCTGCTGCGCAAGCCGTCGCTGCTCATCCTCGACGAGGCAACCAGCGCGCTCGATTGGCAGAACCAGGCGCTGATCGCCAAATCGATCGATGGATTGCGCGGCGCAATGACCATCCTGACCATAGCGCACCGGCCATCGATGATCGCCTTCGCCGATTGGGTGGTGGCAATGGAAGACGGCCGTGTGGTGGAGGTCGGACAGTATCAGCGGCTGAAGGCGAAGCCGGCGAGCCGACTGTCCAGGATGCTGTCGGGGGAACAATCGGAAACCGAACCCGCCAATGTGGCCTGAGGCTCGATCGAGGTGTCGAGAATTCAGGTCAGGCCGGCGTTACCCGCCCTAATGCAGGCTGCGCCGGGCGCTGCCCAGCTTCTCGCCTTCGGGCACGTCGGGCGAGCTCAGCTTTCTTTCGGCTTCGCGTAGCCTGTCCGCAGGCGTCGGCGCGCTCCTGGCGATCATGGCATAGACAAGGATGAAATAGCCGGCCTGGATAACCGCCGCGCAGATGATGAGGCGCAGCAGCGTGGTGCCCAGCGAGGCGCCGCCAAGCCAGGACCAGGCGACGACGATCGCAAGAGCGAAAAGCATCCCAACAATGAATTTTGGAAGCGACATTACCCAACAGCCCATAAACCGGCTCGGGTCATATCCAATAATTGCCCCACCCGAGCGCCGTCCCTTGTCATGCGGGCTTGTTAAAATCACCCGCTCTCGGCCGGTTGCTTCCGACCTTTTAACCTGTCGCCACTGTGACAGGTATAATTTGCAATTCTATTAAGGCGAGCAGGAGGCGGCAAGGGCAACCGCACATATTTTTGAACGAACTTGCGCCTTCGACTCCTTCATGCTGCAACGCACACGGCGGCATTTCACTCAACCTGCAGCCGACGAGCTTTTTCAGTACAATTCACAATATTAAGTAGTATTTTATGTTAATAGTCGTGAGGGTCGCACCTTTCTAAAGCACTAATATGCGCCGCGTTGAGCGAACGAGTACGCCCTGCCCAAAAATCGCCCCAAAAAGGTCCGTATTTTTTTTCATTTGCCCATTTATTGTCACAAATGTGCTAAATATCCCGAAAAATGTGCATTGCTAGCTTATTATTTAGTCAATTCATGACGTGACTATTTCAATGTGCCGGGAAATTGTGTGTTGCGCTGCAACATTTTTTTGATATCGTGTGGTGAACCATTCGTTCAACGCATGGAGTTTCCGCATGAGGGACATTGCCAAGTCGGCCACGGCGGGCTTTTCGCAGGCTGACACCGATTTTCCGCCGCCGATCGGCGGCCTCATCAAGCGCAGCTTCGATATCGCCGGTTCGCTGGTCGGCCTGATCGCTCTCAGCCCACTGTTCGTGATGATTGCGCTGCTCGTCAAGTTTTCCGACGGTGGATCGATTTTCTATGGCCATCGGCGAATCGGGCGCGGCGGACGGATCTTTCCGTGCCTGAAATTCCGCACCATGGTCCCGGACGGCGACAAGGTGCTGGCCGCCTACCTGGCCACCAATCCGGATGCCAATGCGGAGTGGATAGCCACCCGCAAACTGAAGAACGATCCGCGCGTCACCCGTGTCGGAGCGGTGTTGCGGAAGCTCAGCCTTGATGAACTGCCGCAGATCATCAACATCCTGCAGGGCGACATGAGCCTTGTAGGACCTCGCCCCGTGGTGCGTGACGAGTTGGAAATCTATGGCAGTGCCGCGGTATACTATCTGAAATCCCGGCCCGGCCTGACCGGCCTGTGGCAGGTCAGCGGCCGCAACGACGTCTCCTATGACAGCCGCGTCGCCTTCGACCGCCACTATGTCGAGAACTGGTCGCTGTTCGGCGACGTGCGCATCATCATCAAAACCGTGCCGGCCGTCTGGATGTCACGCGGCTCTTACTGACCGGCCGCCGGCACAAGGCATCCGGCGGCAAGCTCATCGGGCGATGGGGCTAAAACGGATCGGAACGTTCAGTTGAAAACAGACATGTTCGAAGCCTTTGGCAGCGGCCGCTTTTCCGGCCGCTATCGGCTCATGGCCACATGCCTTGCGGCGTCGCTCGCTTTTCTTCCCCGGATCGCGGCAGCAGAGGAATACCATCTCGGCTCGCAGGACAAGCTCACCATCCGCATCGCCGAATGGCAGACCGTGGAAGGCACGTTCCGCGACTGGTCGGCGGTGAACGGCGAATACACGGTCGGACCGGGCGGAACGCTGTCGGTGCCTTTCGTCGGCGAGTTGCCGGCGGCGGGCAAGACCACGGCGGAAGTGGCGGCGGCGATCGGCGAGGCGCTGCAGCACAAGCTCGCCCTGTCGGACAAGCCCGAAGCCTCGGTCGAAATGGCGCAGTTCCGGCCATTCTACATCTCGGGCGAAGTGCAGAATCCCGGCCAATTCCCCTATGTGCCCGATCTGACGGTGCTGAAAGCGCTCAGCGTCGCCGGCGGCATCAGGCGCAACGCCGACTACGGTCCCCAGCTCGGCAAGGACCTGGTCACCGCCAAGGGCAATTTCGATATTTCCGACGACCAGCGCGTGCGGCTGCTCGTCAGGCGCGCCCGCATCGATGCGGATCTGGCCGGCAAGACGAGCTTCGAAGCGCCGAAGGAGGTCGAGGGCGACCCAAGGCTGCCGACCATCGTCAATGACGAGATGACGATCCTGACCGCCGACCAGAAGGCGCTGAAGCTGAAGCTCGAGGCGCTCGACGATCTCAAGGGTGTCCTGCAGGCCGAAATCGAATCGCTGCAGAAGAAGATCGTCAACCAGCAGAAGCAGGTCGACCTGGCGCAGCAGCAGCTCGCCAGCATCGGTCCGCTGGCGCAGAAGGGCCTGGTCGCCAATGCGCGGCTTCTGGATTCGCAGCAGTCCGTTACCGACCTGCAGGGCAAGATCCTCGACTACGAGACGGCCATCCTCACCGCCAAGCAGGCGATCAGCAAGGCGACGCAGGACGCCATCGATGCCCAGAACACGTTGAGCTCGAGCCTCGCCGCCGACCGGCAGCAGACCGAAGCCGACCTGAACGAGGCCGCGTTGAAGGTGAATATGCAGAGAGGCCTGATAGCCCAGGCCAGCGATCCCGCGACGACGGCCGCCATCACCAACGACCAGCAGCCTACCCTGCTCTATTCGCTGGTGCGCAATGTCGACGGCAAAACCAGCGAAATCGCCGCCAAGGAAGACACGCTGGTGCTGCCCGGCGATGTAATCAAGGTCAAGCTGGCGCCACTGGCCAGCCAATAGGATTTCGACAAAGAGCATCGAGCGGTTGCAGGCGTTTTGAAAGAAGACTGTTCTCGCTGGGCGCGCAAACCTGCTGTCCATCGAAGACCAACATTACCCTCGCTGACAATCCTGCCCGCGTGACGATACCGTCGCGGGCGAACGAAGAGATGGCGTCGTGAACGTCTACCGCATTCGAAGATATGTGAAGGGTTCGATCTTCACGCTCGTCTGGAAGATGAGAGGCATAAAAATCGCCGATCGGATTTCCGTGCTGGGAACGCCGCCTCACATCGCCGGAAAAGGCCGAATAGAATTTGGCTCGCTTGTTTCATTTCGGGGCTTCGGATCGCGTTCCTGGTTTCACGTGTCGAGCAAAGGCAAGCTGTCTATCGGTTCGAGATCGTTCATCAACAGTGGCGTCATGATTGATGCCGCGCTCCGTGTAAGCATCGGGAAAAACTGCCTTATTGGCGATTGCGTCGTCATCCAGGATTCCAACTATCACGAGATCGACGAAGGCTCGGGCGTCAAGACCAAAGCCGTTCTCATCGGCGATAATGTCTGGATCGGTCGAAATTCCATCATTCTGCCCGGTGTCGAAGTTGGCGACCACAGCGTCATTGGCGCCGGATCGGTCGTCACCAAGAGCGTTCCCCCGCGAAGCCTGGCGGCAGGAAATCCTGCCCGGATCTTGCGCGAGGTCGTGGCATCCCCGGATTACATCCGTACCTGATCCCTATAGCCGACAGCCGCTGCGCGCGCTGGTCGAAGCCGGGTAGAGCGGTTCGGCGTTTCACGGAATCGCAGAACCGCTCTAACTATTTGTTTTTACGCAATTCCAGGAAAACCGTTACACACTTTTCCTGGAATTGCTCTAGCCGGGCAATGCCGGCTTCTGCGCGCCACCGGGCTCCACGAAGCCGGCCTGAGCCCAACGCGTGCGGGTAACAGGCACGCGCGCCAGCTTGAAGTGACTGTAGTACAGCAAGAACGAGCCCATGATATAGGGGTTGAGGATATCGACCTCGACGAATGACCGGATCACCAACAGCACCATCACGCCGGCAAGGATCACCGGCTCGGTCTGCCATGTCCTGAAGATCACCGCGGTGACGTGGCCGACCAGCGTGCGCAGGATAATCAGCGAAATCATCACCGCGCCAACGAAGCCAAGTTCGACGAGGGCCTCGATATAGGTGTTGTGGAAATGAAAGCCCGTGCGCGAGGTGATGTAGAATTCATTCCACAGCCGCTCTGCTTCGGCAAAACCCTGTACCCAGTAGGCGCCATAGCCGACACCAAGGATCGGAGATCGCTGCGCGGTGGTCCAACCCTGCTCCCAGAGATAGGTCCGCCCCGTAAGCGTCGAATCCTTGCCGAAGATGCCAAGCACGAAATCCATCAGACCGAGATTAAGGGCGGCAAAGACCGCCACGACCAGCAGACCCGCGCCAACGACGAAAATGACCCGGCGATACCGTCTCGACAACAGCTTGGTGGCGGCGAGAAGGGCCACCAGCGCCAACACCGCAGGGATCGAGGCTATCGACGTGGCGGAATGGGAGAGCGCCAGAAGATATGCCGACAAGATCACGACAGGCAAAGCCAGGATCAGGCTCAGACGGCCGCGCCGGTAGAAGACAAGATATACGACGCTGAAATAGATACCCAGCGAGGCGACAAACCCGATCTGGTTCTTGGAGGCGAAGGCGCCGACGAAATTATAGCTGCCGTCGAGAACGTCCTCGGAATAGGCTCCTACCTTGAGCGAGTAGAGCATGACGACGAATATGCCGATCAGCGCACCGAGCGTCAGGGTCCGCACGCTGACGGTGCGCGCGGCGACATAGGCACAGGCAATGTGGGAAAGGTACTGGACCGCCGTCCTGGCGGTGATGCCGGGTGCCTGCGACCAGAAGACGGAGAAGCAGACATAGGCCGCGAACAGCAGCGGCAGCCAGGCGCTGGACAGCTGCCGCAGGAAGCGCCGGTAGTCGACCAGGATAAGCGGAAGCCACACGGCATAGTAGGCCAGGATCAGCACCTGGCCGAAAATGACGGAATAGGAGAACGCCCAGATCGAGACGGCTACGGCGAAGGCGCCGTAGACCGAGTTCTTCTCGGGATCGACCAGCAGGGACTTTGGAATCTTCATCTCAGAGTCCCGTCGACGCGACCCAAGCCCGGCAGGCCGTAAGCCGGCCGGCATATCCGCGAACAGGGGCGTGCAATAAACGGCATCTCCATTGTGCAGTGCAATATAACCTATCGCACCGTGTGCTCAATGGCAAATCCGGTCACCTTGTCTTACATCGGCGCGAATGGGGAGAGGTCAACCGGCACACAGCACGCTCGCCCGGATCAGGCGAGGAGGACGCTACCACAGGGCTCCGCCGGTGATCTGTATGTTTTCCATGGTGATGCCTTTGGCGAGATCCGAGCACAGGAATACCGCCAGAGCGGCTATCTCCTGAGGCTGCAGCATGCGCTGCTGCGGGTTGCCCCTGGCAATCTCGGCCATTGCTTCTTCCGCCGTGCGCCCCTTGCCCTCGCGCTCGACGACTTGCGCCACATTGCGGCGCATCAGTTCGGTCTCGACCCAGGTCGGGCTGATCATGACACAGGTGACGCCGTGCGCGGCCCCTTCCAGGGCCACGCAGCGGGTGAGGCCGAGAAGTCCGGCCTTGGAAGCGCAATAAGCGGGGTTGTCCTTCCAGCCGACGGAAGCGGCGGTCGAGCCGATGTTGACGATGCGCCCCCAGCCGCGCCCGATCATGCCGGGAAGCACGGCGCGGGTAGCGCGGAAGGCGCCGGTCAGGTTGGTGTCGACGATCTTGTCCCACAGCGCATCGGAATGGCCGCAGACCGGCTGCTCGGCGGTGGTGCCGGCGGCGTTGACCAGTATGTCCGCAGGGCCGATGGCGGCCTCGGCTTCGGCCACGAAACGGTTGGTGATCTCACTGTCGCGGACATCGAGATGAGCGGCCTGAACCCTGTTGCCATGGGCTGACAGGGCCGATCGCACGCGCTCGATTTCGTCGGCGCCCGGATAGTAGGCGGCATCGGATCTGCCGGTGTCCGCTGGCGCGATGTAGGAGCCGACGGCAACATTGGCGCCGGCTTGGGCCAAGGCCGTCGCGATGGCGAAACCCATGCCCGAAAACCCGCCGGTGACGATCGCGCTGCGGCCGGAAAGGTTTGTCATCGCTTGCTTCTCCGTTGGTTTGCGCAGGCAATCAGGCGCGGGAGTATTTGTCGACGCGGTTCGCGGTTTCATCTCCCTCAAAGAGGCTTGCCCAGCCATTCGCGATAGAAGCCTTCCAGATCCGGTTCGAAATCGTGCACGATGGGATAGCCGGGTGCCGCCGCTTCGACCTCGTGCATGGTGCCGCACTCAGGGCAGATGAATTCGCGAATCTCCATCCATTGCGGATCGGGGATATCGCTGTTGGGATAGATTTCGCGCAGCGATTCCTCGGTGTTGCGCACGATAATCGAAGCCTTCAGCTTCCAGTTCTTCCGGTAGTCGCCGAAGGAATGGCCGCATTCGCAGCGTGTCACCCTCTCGTCGCCGCTCTGGCAGATGAACAGATGATCCGAGACCGGCAACAGGATCGGATCCTTCCAGCCGACGCGGTCCTGCAGCACCGCGACATATTTGAAGAAGCGGTCGTCGTCCTTGTAGGCGCTCATGACGCGCCGTGTCTGTGGCCAGGGCAGTGTGCCCGCGACCAGATCGGCAATGACTTCCTTGCTGTACGAGGTCATGGCTTTGCTCCCGGCATGAAGATCGATTTGGCGTCGACGTTCCAGAAATCGCTGAATTCCCTGGTGAAGCGCGACGACAGCTTGATCGCGCTGGCATACATTTTCTTCACCTCGGGTGCGAAGTCGGCCTTTTCGACACGGTGGCGTTCGGCCGCGATCCACTCCGAGACCGGCCTTGCCTGCGCGAGCCGCCTGGCGCGCATCTCGGCGCGATGACGTTTGGTGGCCTCGAGATTGGCGACAGGATAACCCTCCTCATCCTCATCCAGCATGATGCCGAAGATGCCCTCGGCCGCTTCCTTGGTCAGATAGCCGTTCTCGACATCCATCGCCGTCTTGATCGGGTCGCGCTCCAGCACGTCGCCATAGCCGCCGCCACCATTGTAGGAATGGGTGAAGACGTCCCCGGTCTTGTGCGGGGCGGTGATGTAAGGCCCTTCCATCGTCACATGTTCGCCCTGCAGCCGCAGTTCGAGTTCCGAGCGATGCGGGTTGGTGCCGGTGTGGTGGGCGAGCGGCGCCCGCTTTTCGGCGAGTTCGAAGATGTTTGAGTCGCGCACCGCGCGATGCTTCTGGCAGGTCGGCGCCGGATAGCCGCCGCACATGCCGCCATTGTCGAACACACGGGAGGAATGCTCCGATGTAACCAGCCTGAGATGGTCGGTCTTGTTGACCAGCCATGTCGACAGAAAGGAGCAGCCGCCGCGATATTTGCCGGCGCCGCCGGAATTGGGAACGATGGAGCGGCCGATATAGACCATCGGCATGCTTTGTTCCCAGATCTCGATGTTTCCCATGTCGGATTCAGGGTTCCAGCCGACATAGGCGGTGTCCAGCCCATCCTTGATCGCCAGCGCGCCGGAACCGGCGGCGGCACATTCGAAATGCGCCATGCCGAACAGCTTGCCGTACTGGCTGGTGCCGCCCATTTCGATCATCGGGCTGTTGACCTGGCCGACGAAGGCTTCCTCGACAAAACCGCGGCCGATGAAGGAACGCGACAAAAGTCGCTGGAACACGCCATAGGCAGGAAGCAGCAAGGCCCATGAAGTGGCGGTCGCAACCATCTCGTTGTCGGGGTTGGTCCAGGTGCCGTGCGGCAGTTTCAGTTCGGTCGCCATCCACGCGCCGTCATTGACCAGGCCCTCGAAATTCATGTGCTGGGTGAGCGTCACGAACATGCCGCCATCCATGCCGGCCGGCGTGCAGTTCATCGAATGGTAGCCCCAGGGCTGCGTGCCTTCGAAGTCCATGATAATCTTGCCGTCGGTGGTGATCTCCATCTCGATCGGTATGTTGTAGAGCCAGTCGGGATCGCCGAGCGGCTGGTAGCCCGGCTTGCCCTTGGTGACGTGGCCGTAGAAGGTGTGGCCGCGATAGATGCCGGGCACCGTCAGCTGGCGCGTGCGGGCGAGCTGGGCACGGCGCCCTTCTTCGATGAACTCCTTCGACACCTGCATCCAGTAGTCGAGGCCGATCTCGTCGATCAGCGCCTTGACGCTTTCGCGCATGTCGATGCAAGAGGCGACCTTGGCCTTCTCGTCGAGCACCCAGTAGATCGGCATGCGCAAATTGCGCTCGCAGCGGATGACATAGTCGCGGCGGATCTCGTCGTTCTCACCGACCTTTTCGGCGCAGACGAAAAGACCCTCGGTGAAGCGCTCCTGCGCCAGCGCCACGTCGCCGCCGGGCGTGATGCCGCCAGCCTCGAGTTCGTGGCAGACCGCGCCGGCCCAGCCAACCAGCTTGCCCGAATGGAAGATCGGCACGACGTCCATCACGTCGGGCACCTGCACCGTGCCGATGAAGGCATCGTTGTTGGCGAAGATATCACCGTCGCGGATGCAAGGGTTCTCTTCGTAGCCGTTGCGGATCATCCATTTGATGAAGCGGCTCATCGTGTGCACATGCACCATGATGCCGTTGGAGAGCGCGATCGCATCGCCTTCCGGCGTGTAGATCGCGACGACCATTTCACCGACTTCGCGCACGCCGGGCGAAGCGGAGATGCGGCGGGCCATCTCGCGTGCCGAGACGCAGTAGGCGCGCAGCTTGGTGTGCAATGTCTCGAACTTCAGCGGGTCCTGGTTGCGCAGCTCGAGCTCGGTGATGCCGTCATAGCAGCCGGTCTCTTCCATGAGCCGTTCGGATTCGATCAGCCGCTCGCGGATGCGCAGCGCGGAGGCGGGTTTGTCCAGCATGGCGTTCGCCCTCTCAAGCGTGGGTGTAGTGCAGCAGCGTCCATTCATCGACATGGACACGGTCTTGCGGGTGAACGACGAGCGTTGTCGCCGGGTGTTCGATGATGGCCGGGCCGATGACCTCGTGGCCCGGCTGCAGAAGGTCCATCTCGTAGAGATTGGCCTTGTGCCAACGTCCGCCGATATAGGCATCGCGAACGCCCTTGTGGGCGGACGCCGGATCCGACTTGCCGAGCGGGCGCTTTAGCAGCACCGGCTTGACCTTGTCGGCGGTGGCGATGAGGCCGAGTTCGGTGATCGAGAAGCCGGCCTCGCCATAGCGCGAAACGCGATGGTTGACCTTGGCATAGACCGCTTCGAACTCGTCGATGACCCTGCGCATGTCTTCGGCCGAATGGATGGCCGACAGCGGCGCCATCACCTCGACGTCCTCGAGCTGGCCGGTGTAGCGCATCATCAGGAACGGCACGGTCCTGATCTTTTCGCGCGCATGGCCGTCCTCGATCATCTCGTCGACCGCCGCCTTGGTGAGGTCGTCCCAGACATTGGTGACCTTCCTGCCGAAGGCGAGCAGTTCGTCGTCGCCGGCGCGTGCGCCGATGTCGTGCTGTGTCGACACCGAATGCCGGCGCATGAAATCGGCGGTGGTGCAGCCAAAGGCCGAGAAGGCGGCGGCGAACTGGAAGGTGATGATATCCTTGAAGCCGATGCCCCTGGAGCAACCGGCCAGATGCAGCGGACCCGAGCCGCCATAGGAGAGCAGCGTGAATTCCGAGGGATGGATGCCCTGGCCGGAGATGACGCGGCGCAACGCATTGTTGGCGTCGGCCTCCAGCATGTCGATCATGCCTTCCGCGGCCTCCTCGACACCGACGCCGAGCAGGCGTGAGCACTTTTCCTCGAAGGCGGCCCGGGCCTTCTCGACCTGCAGCACGACCTTGCCGCCGAGGAAATAGTGGGGGTTGAGGCGGCCGAGTATGGCGTCGCAATCGGCGATGGTCGGCTCCGTGCCACCCTTGGCGAAGCAGATCGGGCCGGGGTCGGAGCCGGCGCTTTCCGGCCCCAGCGAGACTTTCTTGGTCAGCGGGTCGACCTTGAGGATCATGCCGGCGCCGGCGCCGATCGTGTCGAGATGCAGCGTCGGGACGTTGAGCTTGAAGCGGTCCATCAGCGGCTCGTTCTCGATCCGCGTCTGGCCGCGGGTGATGACGCCCATGTCGAAGGAGGTGCCCCCCATATCCGAGCAGATCAATGAGTCGTTGCCGATCAGCTTGCCGACATAGGCCGCGCCGAGGATGCCGCCGATCGGACCGGAGATCATGGTTTCATGCAGGCGCGGGTGGTTGATGGAGGTCAGACCGCCGAAGGAGAGCAGCGTCTGCACGCCGTATTTGAAGCCGTATTTCTTCGCGACGTCCTCGATGCCCTTGAGCTGTTGGCGGCCGCGCGAGGTGGCATAGGCCTCGATCAGCACCGAGTTCAGCCGCGACTGCTCGCGGATGACGGGGCGGACCTCGTGGCTGGTGTAGACGCGGATATCGGCACCGGCGGCAGCGACCTCCTCACGACATATCTCGGCGATGCGCTTCTCGTGCACCGGATTGACATGCGAGAAGATCGTCATGATGCAGATGCCCTCGACCTTGTCGGCGATGAGCTTCCTGGCGGCGGCAACGACCTCATGTTCGTAGAGCGGCAGGATGATATCGCCGAACTGGTCGATGCGCTCGGTAACGCCATGGGTGCGGCGGCGCGGCACAAGCGGATCGGGATGCTGGTGGGTCACCGCATGGAGGCGGTCGGCGTAGGAATAGTCGGCCCAGGCCTGCAGGCCGCGGCCCATCAGGATCATGTCCTCGAGGCCCTTGGTGGTGATCAGGCCAAGCCGGCGGCCGGTGCGCGACAACAGCGTGTTGAGCATGCCGGTGCCGGAATAGAGCACCACGTTCACGCCCGAAAACAGCTGTTCCAGCGAGATGCCCCAGGCATCGGCCGCATCTTCCGCCGAGGCGAGGAAACCTTCGGCCTCGTTCTTCGGCGTGGTCGCGGATTTGCCGATCTTGAAGTGGCCGTCCTGATCGACAAGGATGGTGTCGGTCATGGTGCCGCCGGCGTCGATGCCGATGACGATGGGGTTGGTAGTGATCTGGTCCACGGGTCGCCTTCCCTCTTCGAGAATGACCGCAGGCTAGATTCGATCGCGCGGATCGCGCCATATGCCTAAAGGCACAATGACGGGCGGGGACTCGTCACCGACAAAGAGGCATGCGCATGGGCAATATCTGGGCGCCGCTCGCAAGGGCGATCGCCGCCACCGGCACGGACAAGCATGTCGACTGCCTGATCGATCTGATCGGCGCCGACATCGATCACGACCTTGTCACGGTGACGCGCTACTCGACGACCCGGACACCGGAATTCGTCAAGCACCGGCGCTTCTCCGACGAGATGGTCCAACGCTATCTCGCCAGCTACTACGTCTTCGACCCGTTCTATGCCTCCTGGCGGCGCGAGCGCCGATTGGGCATCATGCCGTTGAAGCGGTTTGCCGACGACGAGGCGAAGCGCGGCCAGTACATAGCCGGCTTCCTGACGCAATCGGAGATCTGCGACGAGGTCGGCATCATGCTCGCCGATGGCGGCGACTGGTGCCTCGGCATCTTCCTCGACCGATCGACCAGCGCGTTCAAGGAAAGCGAGATCGCCCTTCTGGACGAGCGGCTGCCGGTGTTCGAGGCACTGCACGCGCTCGACATCAAGGCGCGCGGACGAGCGTTCCTTCGCACGTCGGCGCCAACCGGTCCAGGCGCCTCACCCAGGCAGGAGCCGACCATCCCGACGAGCCTTTGGCCGGAACTGTCGCTGCGCGAGCGCGAGCTGGTGCAGCTGATCCTGGCCGGCCATCCGACGGCCAACATCGCCGAGCGCCTCGGCATCACCGTCGGCACCGTCAAGAACCACCGCCGGCGCATCTATGAGAAGCTCGACATCACCACCGAGCGGGAATTGTTCCTGCAGTTTTTCCAGCACCGGGCCGACCGGTAGCCGGCCTCCAATGTCTGCGCCAAGTGGCCTCCGGTGCCGCCGAAACGATCCGATCACGCGCCTCAAAATTCCACTTGCGGAACCGCGCCGTCCCGGCTTAGTCTCGGCGTTGCGCAGAAAATGAAATTTAATTCCATTTACCTGCCGAACCCCGAAGGCCAGTGTCGTGCCGAGAAAATCGTCTGATACGATCGACTGAGACAATATTTGATATATCATCTACCGAAACGGAACTAGCATACATGGTTCAGCAGACAGCGATCCAGCCATCAGCGCCCTGGTTGCGGCTCGACGTCGACGAGTCCGACTGGAACGCCGCCGAGGTCTCGAACCTCGTGCGCTGGTATCACCAGATGCTGCTCATCCGCCGTTTCGAGGAAAAGGTGCTCGACCTCGCCAATGCCGGACTGGTGCACGGTCCCGCACACGCAAGCATCGGGCAGGAAGCGACGGCGGTCGGCGCCATGTCGATGCTTGGCACCGGCGACCGCATCAACGGTACGCATCGCGCCCATCATCAGGTGCTGGCCAAGCTCGTCAACGCACAGACACCGGCCGGGTTCAACCCGCTGCACGACGCTTTCAGTGCGGACATGCAGGGATCCGTGCGGGGCCTGATGGCCGAGATCATGGGGCTCAACGCGGGTTACTGCGGCGGCCGCGGCGGCTCGATGCATATGCGCGACGATGCTTCCGGCATTCCCGGCACCAGCGCCATCATCGGCGGCAACCTGCCACATGCGGCGGGCTATGCGCTGGCCGACAAGCTGCTCGGCACCGGCAACATTTCGGTCGCCTTCTTCGGCGACGGAACGATGATGGCCGGACCGGCCTATGAGGCGATGAACATCGCCGCGCTCTACCGGCTGCCGGTGATCTTCTTCGCCGAGAACAACTTTTATGCCGTCTCCACCCATGTCAACGAACAGACGCGCGAGACGCGGCTGGCGTCACGTGGCCCGATGCTGGGCTTTCGCGGCATCGAATGCGACGGCATGGATGTGGTGGCGGTCCATCACGCCATGCGCGAGGCGCGCCGGGTGATCGAGGAAGACGGCGGGCCTGTGCTGGTCGAGGCGATTTGCTACCGTTTCCTGCACCAGAGCGGCGCGCGGCCGGGCAGCGAGTTCGGCTATCGCACACGCGCCGAGGAGGACGTCTGGAAAGCGCGCGACCCGCTCGCGACGATGGCCGCGCGGCTGAAGACGATGGGCATCCTCGATGCCTCCGACCTCGCCACGCTCGACCAGCGCGTCATGGAGGTGGTCAACACCGCCGCCGACTCGCTGACCGAAATGAGCGGCAACGCGCTGCGCATTCCCGACCATCTGTGGCCAAGCCCCGATGAAGTCGACGACCAGATCCGCGGCGACCTTTCGGAACTCAGGGACGAACGCTTCCTGGAGATCGAGGATGTGCCGCCGGCCGAGACCAGGCCGGTCAAGTTCATGGTTGCCGCATCGGACGTGATCGCGCGCGCCATGGAGCAGGACCCGCGCATCATCATCATGGGCGAGGATGTGCATCGGCTGCGCGGCGGCGTCTCGGGCGCCACCAAGGGCGCGCTGGAGCGGTGGCCTGAGCGCGTGCTGGCGATGCCGATCGCCGAGAACGGTTTCGTCGGCGTGGCGCTGGGCGCGGCCCTGTGCGGCCTGCGGCCGATCGTCGAGATCATGTTCGGCGACTTCTGCCTGGTCGCCGCCGACCAGCTTTTCAATGCGGTCAGCAAGGTGCGGCACATGTTCGGCGGCGGCTTCCCGGTACCGATCGTGGTCAGGGTGCGCGTCTCGCCGCACACCGGCTACGGCTCGCAGCATTCGGGCGATCCGTCCGGGCTGTTCGCACTCTATCCCGGTTGGCGCATCGTCGCGCCGACGACGCCCTTCGACTATGTCGGCCTGATGAATTCGGCGCTGAAATGCGATGACCCGGTCGTCGTCATCGAGCATGTCGAACTGTTCCCGAGCGAGGGGCCCGTTCCGACCGATGACCGAGACTATTGCGTTCGGCTCGGCAAGGCGAAGATCGTCAGGCCAGGCAGTGCCTGCACTTTGCTCACCTCGGCCAGCATGGTGTCCGTTGCCAGGCAGGTGGCCGAGGAGACCGGCGTCGATGCCGAGATCATCGACCTGCGCAGCCTCGACCCGACCGGGCTCGACTGGCAGCTGGTGGAAGCCTCCATCCGCAAGACCAACCGTGTCGCCGTCGTCGAGCAGGTACAGCGCGGACTGTCGCTCGGCGGACGGCTGACACAGGAGATTCAGGACCGCGTGTTCGACTATCTCGACCACCAGGTCCTGCATGTGACGGGCAGCCTTTCGGCTCCCGTCGTATCGGCCCCGCTCAACCGGGCCGCACTGGGCGGCGCTGACAAGCTCAAGGCCGCTCTTCGATCCCTCACCGGCGTGAGCGGGTAGAGCTGATGCATTGCCACAAAGATCCGACAAGAAAATGGGAGAACTGACATGAACATCCTACCGAGAACCAGGACCAGAGCGACGATGCTGGCGGCCGTGCTTATGGCCACCAGCGCCTTCTGGGCGCCGTCGACCTTCGCTCAGGACCAGAAGCCGCTGGTCATCGCGCGCAACATCGACCTCAACTCGCTCGATCCGCACCGCGCCTTCTGCGATACCTGCCAGATCTACAATTCCAGCGTCTACGAATCGCTGCTGACGCTGGACAAGGACAACAAGCTGGTCCCGCTCTTGGCCTCCAAGTGGGAAGGCAATGCCGACCAGACCAGCTTCACCTTCACGCTCGACCCGGCCGCCAAGTTCTCCGACGGTTCGCCAGTCGAAGCCAAGGACGTGAAATGGTCGTGGGAGCGGCTGAAGAACCTCAAGGGCAGCGCCTCGTTCCTGATGGACAATGTCGCCTCGATCGAGACACCGGACGCGCATACGGTCGTCGTCAAGATGGTGGCGCCGAGTTCGGAATTCCTCAACATCGCGGCGGCGCCCTATACGGCTGTCGTCAACAGCAAGGTTGCTTCCGAGGCCGGTGCCAAGGCCGGTGCGGACGCCTCGACCACGGACAATGCCGAGGCCTGGTTCCTGGCGCATTCGGCCGGCAGCGCGCCGTTCGTGCTGAAATCCTATGAGCCCAACTCGGAAGTGCGCCTGGTGCGCAACGACAAGTACTGGCGCAAGGCGCCGGCACTGAGCGAAGTCGTCATCCGCCAGACCAAGGACGCTGTGGCGCAGGCGCAGATGCTGCAGAGCGGCACCGCCGACATCGCCATGCAGATCGACCCGGATACCGCCAAGACGATGACGGGCAGCGACGTCAAGATCGAGACCGTGCCGTCCTACAACTTCATCTATGTCGCGCTGTCACCTGGCGCCAAGGCCAACAAGGTGCCGTTGACGCCCGAGGTGCGCGAGGCGATCTCGCTTGCGCTCGACCGCCCGAGCATCCTCGACTTCACCATCGGCTCCGAGGGCCAGCTGATCAGTGCACCGATCCCGCTCGGCTTCCCCGGCGGCTCGGGCTTCGAGGCGCAGCCCTATGATCTTGCCAAGGCAAAGGAGCTGCTGGCCAAGGCCGGCCATGCCGACGGCTTCGAGATGGAAGCGGCGTTCCCGGGCATGAACGTCTATGGCGTCGACCTGTCGCTCCTGATGCAGAAGGTCCAGCAGGACCTGGCCAAGGTCAACATCAAGCTCGATCTGCAGCCGATCCCCTTCGCCAACTGGCGCGAGCGGATCAACGGCGACGGCATCCCGATGACCGCGGTGTTCTACGCGCCGGACTATTACGGCACCTCGCAGTACATCGAGTATTTCGCCATGACCAAGGGCAGCCCGTGGGCGCGGCGCGCCGGCGCGGAACGCGAGCCTTCGGTGCTCAACCCGAAGGAGTCCGAGCTCTACAAGGCGGCGCTCGCCGCGAGCGGCGACGAGGCCGCCAAGCTCTGGCACCAAGCCGGCGAGGAGATGATCAAGGACAGGGTCATCCTGCCGCTGGTCAGCCCGAACCTGATCCTGGCCTACAAGTCCGACGTCAAGGGCGTGCGCTACAGCGCCTGCTGCAACCTGCCGCTGGCCGAACTCAGCCACTGAGCGAAAAGATGACGGGGAGGCGCATGGTCGCCTCCCCGTTTCTCCACCCTGGAAGATCGGAACATCCTGCGCTTCCAGTATCCAGAATTAATATATGATATATCAATGAGCGGAGACCTCGCCATGCCTTCCCTGATCAACTCCAAGGACCAGCTGCTGCGCGAGCGCGCGGCCTCGGTCATTCCGGGCGGCATGTGGGGGCACATGTCCACGCGCTATCTCGGCTCCGCCTATCCGCAATTCTTCGAGCGCGCCGACGGCTGCAGGGTCTGGGATGTCGACGGGCGCGAATACATCGACCTGATGTGCAGTTGGGGTCCCAACATCCTCGGCCATCACCATCGCGTGGTCGAGGAAGCGGCGGCGCGGCAACGCAGCCTGGGCGACGCCATGAACGGCCCGGGCGAAGTGCTGGTCGAACTCGCCGAACTGCTGGTCAAGACCGTGGCGCATGCCGACTGGGCGATGCTGCAGAAGAACGGCACCGACGCCACCACGGCCTGCGTCACCATCGCGCGCGCCGGCACCGGCCGGCGCAAGGTGCTGGTGGCGCGCGGCTCCTATCACGGCGCGGTGCCGTGGTGCACGCCCTCGCTCGCCGGCGTCACCGCCGAGGATCGCGCCCACCTGATCCATTTCGACTACAATGACGTTGCCAGCCTGGAAGCCGCCGTCGAGCAGGCCGGCAACGATCTTGCCGCCGTTGTCGTCACCGCCTTCCGGCACGATATCGCCCGCGACCAGGAACTGCCGACCGCCGCCTTCGCCAAGCGCGCGCGGGAACTCACCACGGCCGCCGACGCGGCACTGATCGTCGACGACGTCCGTGCCGGGTTCCGCATCGATCTCGCCGGGAGCTGGGAGCCCCTCGGCGTGCGGCCGGATCTTTCCGCCTTCTCGAAGGCTATCGCCAATGGCTATCCGCTGGCCGCCATCACCGGCACGGACCGGTTCCGCGAGGCCGCGACAAAAGTCTATGTGACGGGCTCGTTCTGGTATGGCGCCGTCGCCATGGCCGCGGCGATCGCCACCATCAAGACGCTGCGCGACACCAATGCGATCGCCAGCATGAATGCCGCCGGTGAGAGGTTGCGCTCCGGCCTTGACGCTGCCGCCAGGAAGCATGGCCTTTTGCTTCGCCAGACCGGGCCAGTGTCGATGCCGATGGTGCTGTTCGACGGCGATGCCGAATTCAGTAAGGCCGATGCCTTCTGCTCGGCGGCCTTGCGCGAAGGTGCCTATTTCCATCCCCGGCACAATATGTTCCTGAGCGCCGCGCACACCGCCGGGGACGTCGACCTTGCGCTTCACGCCGCCGATGCCGGCATGGCCGCGGCCGCGCAGGTGGCATGAGCCGGTGCCGATGCGTTTGGGGAGAAAGGATCGCTCAGCCGGCCGCCGAGACCAGGCGGCCGTTCTGCGCGGCGCGGCGCAGTTCCTCAGGCGTGACCGAACCGTCGTTCAGCCTTTCCAGAACCTTGACCAGCAGCCGGCCGCCTTCGATCATGTCCTGCTGGATGCCCTTGCGCACACCGTTCTCGTCGCGTGCGCGCAGCGCGTCGAGTATGTCGAGATGACGGTGCCGGCCGTCATAGGTCGGCCTGGCGTTCGGGTACTGGTAGTTGACCAGCGGGCCGTTGCGCAGCCAGATGCCCTCGATGATGGCGAGCAGTTCCGGCATGCCCGCCGCCTGGTAGATCGAGTGGTGGAATTCCCAATTGTCGCGGACGGCCTCGAACCAGCGGCCATTGTCCTCGTCGTCGATCAGCCTCTCATGCACCGCCGTCAGACGGTCGATCTCGCGCGGCTCGATGCGCGTTGTCGCTGCGGCGCCGGCCATGCCTTCGAGATGCAGGCGGATGCTGCGCAGCTCCAGATATTGGGCGAGCGACAGCTGGGCGACGGTGATCGACCGGCCCGCCTCCATCTCCAGGCCCTTTTCACGGACCAGTTGCATCAACGCCTCGCGCACCGGCGTTTCGGAAACCTGAAGACTGGCGGCGAGGTCGCGGATCTTGAAGCGATGGCCGGGCCAGAAACGGCCCTCCATCATGGCGCGGCGCAGCTCTTCGTAGACGCGTGTCGTCAGATTGTCGCGCGCGATCGGCGCGATGGAAGCAGTCACATCCAGTCTCCGTCCTTGCAGGGCCGCAGGCGTCGCCTGAGTCGAGCGGGCTGTGTATATGATATCACAAGCCGCCTGACCATCGACGTCGGACACGCAAAAATGAGACGAAGCGCATGACCGCCTCGACGCCTTCCCTGTTGTTCGGCGCCATTGCCGACGATCTGACCGGCGGCACCGAACTGGCGTCGATGCTGGTGGCCAGGGGCATTCCGACCGGCTGCACGGTCGGGCTCGAAGCGGCGATCCCGTCGGGCAATCTTGCCCATGTGATCCTGCTGAAAACCCGCGTCATCGCTGCCGGCGACGCGGTGCGCCAGGTGCTCGAGGCCGCCGACCGACTGGCCGAAGCGGGCGCGCGGCAGATCTTCTTCAAATATTGCGCCACCTTCGATTCCACGCCGGCCGGCAATATCGGCCCCTGCGCGGAAGCGCTGCTCGAACGGCTGGGCGGCGGCGTGACGCTGTTTGCACCGGCGTTGTGCGAGACCGGCCGCACGGTCTACCAGGGGCATATGTTCGGCGCTGCGCAATTGCTGGCCGAATCGCCCAAGCGCTTCGATCCGCTGACACCGATGACGGATTCCAACCTGGTCCGCGTGCTGCAGGCGCAAAGCAGGGGCAAGGCAGGGCTGGTGCCCTGGCTCACCATCGATGCCGGCCCGGAAGCCATCCGCGACGCCGTGCGGGAGAAAAGCGCGCGCGGCGAGACGCTGCTGGTCACCGACACGCTCCGCGAGCGCGACCTGGCGGCGATCGCGCAAGCCGCCTTCGACTTGCCGCTGATGACCGGCAACTCCTCGGTCGTGGCGCATCTGCCACCGGCCTGGATGTCACACGGGCTGCTGAGCCGAGACGATCTCGTTGCGGCCAGCCTGCCGGCAGTCAATGGTCCGGCGGCGGTGCTGGCCGGCAGTGTCGCCGATCGCACCATCGAACAGCTCGAACGCTTCGCGCAAAACAATCCGGTGCTGACGATCGATCTCGCCGAGGCTTTTCGCGGCAAGGATGTCATCGCGCAAGCGCGCGCCTTTGCAGGACGGCATCTGCCCGGTGCGATGATCGCGATCGCCACGACCGCACCGCAGGCGACGGTCGAGACGCTGCAGCAGGCGCATGGCCGCGACGTGGTGGCGGCGCGGGCGGAAGAGATACTGGCCGGGATTGCGCAAATCCTGGTGCGCGATCTCGGCGTGCGGCGGCTGGTCGTCGCCGGCGGCGAGACGGCCGGCTCGGTGGTCAAGGCGCTCGGCATCATCCGCATCGCCATGGGCGCCTATGAAGGCCCCGGCCTGTCGCGCGCCATCGCCGACGTCCCCGGCCTGCCCGACGATCCGCTGGCGCTGATGCTGAAATCCGGGAAGCTCGGCGGCACCTACATCTTCGCCGACGTGCTGCGGGACATGACGCGAGCCACCACCATCGCGCCCGCGATCGACACATGGCCGCCGGCAAAGCCAACCATCGAGCCAAGGACTGGAAAGACTTCGTGATGGATACCGAGACCGCACGCGCCAAACTGATCGCCGCGACCGAGACGCTGGACGCCAGCGGGATGAATGTCGGCACCACGGGCAATATCAGCGTGCGCACGGCAGGCGGCATGCTGATCACGCCGACGGGAATTGCCACGAGCGCGCTGCGGCCGGAACAGATGGTGGCGATGCGGCTCGACGGATCCTGGGAGGGCGCCTTCAAGCCGTCGAGCGAATGGGAGATGCATGCCGAGATCTACAAGGCCTTCCCGGAGGCCGGCGCCGTGGTGCATGCCCATCCCGACCATTGCGTGGCGCTGTCCTGCCTGCGCGAGGGACTGCCGCTGTTCCACTACATGGTGGCGGGTTTCGGCGGCGACGATGTGCGCTGTTCGGACTATGCGCTGTTTGCGTCAAGCGAACTGGCCAAGGTGGCTGTTGTGGCGCTCAAGGACCGCAATGCCTGCCTGCTCGCCAATCACGGCATGATCGCCTTCGCCGGCGATCTCGACACGGCGCTGATCCGCACCATCAAGCTCGAAACCCTGGCACGGCAATATCTGCTCGCACGCGGCGCCGGCACGCCGGTGCTGATCGAGGGCAGCGAGCTTGCAGCCATTCGTGGGCGCTACAAGACGTACGGCCAGCAGAAGTAACCGGTCCGGTCTTTCCTGTAATTGCTCAGTCGACCTGCAGATGCGAGACGAACTTCGAGTTCAGATAGCTCTCCAGAGCATCGGTGCCGCCTTCGGTGCCGTTGCCGGAATCGTTGATGCCGCCGAACGGCACCTCCGGCAGCGCCAGGCCATAATGGTTGATCGACACCATGCCGCTGGCAATGCCCGACGACATCTTCGCGGCACTTGCCGCCGAGCGGGTGAAGCCATAGGCGGCGAGCCCATAATTCAGCCGGTTGGCTTCGGCCAGAGCCTCGTCCAGTCCACTCACCGGCGTCATCAGCGCCAGCGGGCCGAACGGCTCCTCGTTCATGGCTCGGGCGTCGGTGCCGACGCCAGACAGGATGGTCGGCTCGAAGAAATAGCCTGAATTGCCGATGCGCTTGCCGCCGGTGACGAGTTCGGCGCCTTTCTGCACGGCGTCGTGGACCAGTTCTTCCATCGCCTGGACACGGCGAGGATTGGCGAGCGGCCCCATGGTCGTGCCTTCGGCGAAGCCATCGCCGACCTTGATCCGGCTTGTCGCCTCGGCGAAGCGGCCGACGAAATCGTCATAGACGGCGCGATCGACGAGGAAGCGTGTCGGCGCGACGCAGATCTGGCCGGCATTGCGGAATTTCGACGCCACCATCACGCGGGCGGCGCGGTCGAGGTCGGCGTCGGGCAGGACGATGACCGGCGCGTGACCGCCCAATTCCATCGTCGCGCGTTTCATGTGCAGGCCGGCGAGCGACGCCAGTTGCTTGCCGACAGGCGTCGAACCGGTGAAGGAGATCTTGCGGATCACCGGATGCGGGATGAGATAGGCCGAGATTTCCGACGGCGTGCCGTAGACGAGGTTCAAGACCCCGTCGGGCAGGCCGGCATCGACAAAGGCGCGCACCAGTTCGGCGGGCGAAGCCGGCGTTTCTTCCGGTCCCTTGATGATGATCGAGCAACCGGCTGCAAGAGCGGCGGACAGTTTGCGCACCGCCTGGTTGAGCGGGAAATTCCACGGCGTGAAGGCGGCGACCGGGCCGACGGGCTCCTTGACCACCGACTGGCTGACGCCCTCGAGGCGCGCCGGCACGATGCGGCCATAGGCGCGGCGCGCTTCCTCGGCGAACCAGTCGATGATGTCGGCGGCGGCGAACGCTTCCATGCGCGATTCGGCAATCGGCTTGCCTTGCTCCAGGGTCATCAGCGTCGCGATATGTTCGTTGCGCTCGCGCAGGATGTCCGCGGCCTTGCGCATCAGCCTGGAGCGGTCGAAAGGCGAGACACGCCGCCAGGCGTCGAACCCCTTCGCGGCGGCGGCGAGCGCTTCGTCGAGATCGTCGATGCCTGCATGGGCGAGCGAACCAAGCTCGGCCTCCGTCGCCGGATTGATCACGGGCATTGTGCGGCCGCCGCGAGCCGGGCGCCACGAGCCGTCTATGTGGAGACGGACGTCAGGATACATGGCAGGCTCCGTGAAAGGTCAGGCGGGAACAGGCTCGGCGGCGGGCGTGTAGATGCCTATGGCACCGGAGCCGGCCAGTTGGTCGATGGCCTCGGGGCCGTAGCCGAGGATGTCGGCCAGTACAGAGGCTGTGTTCTGGCCGAGCATCGGCGGCGCCGTGAAGTCGGCCGTCAGCTGTGCCGCCAGTCCTTGCGCCGGGCGCACCATGGCGACGGAACCCAGATGCGGATGCGGCAAGGTCTGGACGAGGCCGCGCTCGCGGACATTGGGGCTGTCGAAAACTTCCGGTATCGACTTCACCGTACCGGCCGGCACGCTGGCCGCGGCACAGGCCGCCATCCAATGGTCGCGCGGTTTGGCTCTGAAGACCTTCGCCAATTCGGGGATCAGCGCTTCGCGATTGGTGGCCCGCGCTCCTGCCTTGATGAAGCGCGGGTCCTTTGCCAGATGCGGCAAGCCGACGACCTTTTCGCACAGCGCGGCGAATTGCTTGTCATTGCCGACCGCCAACGCAAAGCCGCCATCGGAGGCTTCGAATATCTGGTAGGGCACAACAGTCGGATGCGCGTTGCCGTAGCGGGCGACCTCGCGGCCGGTGTTGAGGTAGCCGCTGCCGACATTGATCAAGAGGCTGAGCGCGCAGTCGATCAGCGACAGGTCGAGGAACTGGCCCTTGCCCGTGGTGGTGCGTTCATAAAGGGCAGCCAGGATCGACTGCGTCGCGACCATGCCGCAGACGACGTCGGTGATGGCGACGCCGACGCGCATCGGCTCGCCGTCGCTCTCGCCGGTGATGGCCATCAGGCCGCTTTCGGCCTGCATGACGAAGTCATAGCCGGGCCGGCCGGCGTCGGGCCCAGTCTGGCCATAGCCGGAGATCGAGCAGTAAATCAGGCGCGGATTGGACGCGCTGAGCTCCTGGAAGCCGACGCCAAGACGGTCCGCCGTGCCGGAGCGGAAATTCTCGACGACGATGTCGGCCTTGGCCGCCAGTTCACGTACGATCGCCAGTCCTTCAGGGCTTTTCATGTCGAGCGCGATGCTCTGCTTGCCGCGATTGGCGCAGAGATAATAGGTCGAGACGCCCTTGTAGCTTGGCACCGACCACGCCCTGGTGTCGTCGCCGCCATCGATGTTCTCGATCTTCCAGACCTCGGCGCCGAGATCGGCAAGGCTCATCGTTGCCCACGGACCGGCAAGCACACGCGAGAGGTCGAGCACCTTGATGCCTTCGAGTGGCAGGCGCGGACGGCTTGCCTGGCCGGCATCCCTGGAGTGGTCTTCAGTCACGATCAAAATCCTTTGCGGCGGCGGCTGGCCTTACGGCCCGTCAGACAGCCTTGAAGGCGTTGACGGGTTCCGGAAAATGGCAGGCGACGCGGTGCTTTTCGCCTGATGGTCCGAGCGGCGGTTCGACGGACGCGCAAATCGCCTGCGCCTTGAAGCAGCGTGTGCGGAAACGGCAGCCCGATGGCGGATTGAGCGGGCTCGGCACGTCGCCCGATAGCACGATCCGCTCGCGCTTGCGCTCCTTCTGCGGGTCGGCGAGCGGCACCGCCGACAGAAGCGCTTGTGTGTAGGGATGCAGGGACCGGGAGTAGAGCTCGGCCGCCGGCGCGATCTCGACGATCTTGCCGAGATACATCACGGCGACATGATGCGAGATATGGCGCACGACCGAAAGATCGTGGGCGATGAACAGATAGGACGTGCCGAAGGATTGCTGGATATCCCTGAGCAAATTGAGCACGCCGGCCTGCACCGAAACATCGAGCGCCGAGACAGGCTCGTCAAGGATCACAACCTGCGGGTTGAGCGCGAGCGCGCGGGCGATGACGACACGCTGGCGCTGGCCGCCGGAGAGCTCATGCGGATAGCGGCGGCCGTGCTCGGGATTGAGCCGCACCAGTTCGAGCAGTTCGGCGACGCGCGCGCGACGGTCGGCCTTCGACATGTCGCTCATGCGCAGCGGTTCGGCGATGTTGTCGGAGATGCGCATGCGCGGATGCAGCGAACCGTACGGATCCTGGAAGACGAGCTGGATGTAACGCCGCATCAGGCGCATGTCCTCGTGGTTCAGCGCCAGAAGGTTCTGGCCGCGGAACCAGCTTTCGCCGCTGGTCGGCTCGATCAGCCGCATCAGGCAGCGCCCGAGCGTCGACTTGCCGCAACCGGATTCGCCGACGAGGCCCAGCGTTTCGCCGGGCGCCACGTCGAAGGAGACATCGGCAACCGCCCGCACATGGGCAATTGCACGGTCGAAGACGAGGCCGCCGCGAACCGGGAAATCCTTGACCAGATGACGAACCGACAGTGCAGCTTCAGGCGCAGGCTTGGTTTCGGCTTGAATTTGTTCCGCTGCTGCGCTCATGGGGCCACGCTTCCAGTCTCCAGGCTAGCCGCCCCCAGCGCAGCGCTGTGGAAGGGCGGCAAGGTGGTCGAGAAATGGCAGGCCGAGAAGCGGCCGCCAATATCATGCAGCGGCGGATCCTCGATCCGGCAGCGCGCCTCGGCATGGATGCAGCGCGGATGGAAGGCGCAGCCGCCGGGCAGACGGCCGAGCGCGGGCGGCGATCCGTCGATGGAGAACAGCCGCTCGCGGCTTTCCTCAAGATTGGGGATCGAGGCAATGAGGCCGCGCGTGTAGGGGTGGCGCGGATCGGCGAACAGATCCGACACATCAGCCTGCTCGACGACACGGCCGGAATAGACCACCGCGACCCGGTCGGCATGGCCGGCGACGACGCCGAGATCATGGGTGATCAGCACCAGGCCGAGGCCGAGCCGCTCCTGCAGCGAACGCAGCACCGCCAGGATCTGCGCCTGCACGGTCACGTCGAGCGCCGTGGTCGGCTCGTCGGCGATCAAGAGATCAGGATCGTTGGCCACGGCCATGGCGATGACGGCACGCTGGCGCATGCCGCCGGAGAATTCATGCGGATACTGGTTGACCCGGCGCTCCGGCTGCGGGATCGACACAAGATTGAGCAATTCGACCGCGCGCGCCATGGCCTGCTTGTGGGTCAGGCGCTGATGCAGCCTGACCGCCTCGGCGATCTGGGCGCCGACCGTCATGACCGGATTGAGCGAGGACAGCGGGTCCTGGAAGATCATGGCGATGCGCGCGCCCCTGATCTTGCGCATTTCGCGAGCCGGCTTGCCGACCAGTTCTTCCCCCTTGAACCGGACGGAGCCGGTGACGACCGCGTTTTTCGAGGTCAGGCCGAGAGCGGCAAGCATGCCGACCGATTTTCCCGAACCGGACTCGCCGACAATGCCGACCACCTCGCCCTTGGCGACGTCGAGGTCGATGCCGCGCACCGCCTCGAACTGGCTGCCCGCCTTGCGGAACCCGACCCGCAGGCCGCGAATGGAGAGCAGCGGCTCGCGCTCGCCTGGCTTGTCGACCGCGCCGGAGCGCGCTGAAGATAGCTGTGCGCTCATCGCCTAGTCCGACCTTGGATCGAGAATGTCGCGCAGGCCGTCGCCGATGAAGTTGAAGCCGAGCACGATGGTGAGGATGGCGACGCCGGGGCCGAAGGCGATCCACCACTGATAGAAATGCACGGCGCCGTCGGAGATCATCGATCCCCATTCGGGCGTCGGCGGCGTGGCGCCGAGGCCGATGAAGCTGAGCGATGCGGCAAGCAGCACGACCTGGCCGAGATCCATGGTCGCGCTGATCAGCACCGGCGTCCAGCAGAGCGGCAATATATGCGTGAACAGGACGCGGCTTGGCCTGGCGCCGGCGGCGATCGCCGCTTCGACATGCTCGCGCTCCTTAACCTCCAGCACCTGCGCCCGCATCAGCCGGGCATAGACTGGCCACCAGACCAGCACCATGGCGATGGCCGCATTGCCGAGGCCCGGCCCGAGCGAGGCCGCGACGGCCATGGCGAGCAGCATTGGCGGGAAGGACAAGGTGATGTCGACAAGCCGCATGATCGCCGCGCCCGTCAGGCCGCCGACGAAGCCGGAAATGGCGCCGAGCAGCGAGCCTATGACCACGGCGGAGACGACGACCAGAACCGCGATCGGCAGCGAATGCGCCGCTCCGTGCAAGGTGCGGGCCAACACGTCGCGGCCGAGCGCATCGGTGCCCAGCCAGTGCGCCCAGCTCGGCGGCTGCAGGCGGCGCGCGACCATTTCGAGTGGATCGAACCGCACCACCAGATTGGCGAACACGGTCATGAACAGCCAGAACAGGATGACGACCGTGCCGATGACCAGCGGCGCGGTCAGCCATTCGGGAATGCCGGCGGAGCGTGATTTGGTGACGACGGCCGACATCAGCTCAACCTCACCCGCGGATTGGCCACGACATAGAGGATGTCGGTGACGAGGTTGGTGACCAGGAAGGCGAGGCCGCCGACGATGGTGACGCCGATGATCGCCGGGAAGTCGAGCGCGCGGGCCGCCTCCACGGCATAGGAGCCCATGCCGGGCCAGGAAAAGATGGTCTCGGTCAGCACCGCGCCGGTGATCAAATAGGCGAAGGAATAGCCGATGACGGTGAGGGTCGGCACCATGGTGTTGCGCAGCGCATGCACGATGACGACGCGGAATTCGCTTGCGCCCTTGGCGCGTGCGGTGAGCACGAATTCGCGGCTCATCACATCGAGCATGTTGGCGCGCACCAGCCGGGAGATGGTTCCAGACACCGTCCAGCCGAGCACGAAAGCCGGCAACAGCAGGTGCCACACCGCGTCCTTGAAGACGGCGAGGTCGCCGGCCAGCAGCGAATCGATGGTCAGGAATCCGGTGACGCCGGGCGGCAGCGGCAGCCGGGCGTCGAGCCGGCCAGGCCCCGGCAGCCAGTTGAGCATGACCGAGAAGATGAACAGCAGGCCAAGGCCGGACCAGAACACCGGCAGTGAAGAGCCGAACAAGGCGAACAGCCGCGCGCCATGGTCGATCAGGCTGTTGCGGAAATAGGCGGCCAGCACGCCAAGCACGATGCCGAGCGTGGTGCCGAAGATCATGGCGGCGAAGACCAGTTCCAGCGTTGCCGGCAGGCGGTAGAGAATATCAGTGCCGACATTGCGCTTGGTGATGAAGGATGTGCCGAGGTCGCCGCTCATCAGATTGCCGAGATATATCATATAGCGCTCGGGCAGAGGACGATCCAAACCCCAGCGCGCCTTGGCGGCGGCGACCACTTCGGGATTGCTCATCTGCTGTTCGGCGACGATTGCCGTCAGCGGATCGCCCTTGGTCACCGTGGTGATCAGAAAAGCGATGGTGACGATGCCAAGCACCAGGAACGGCATCGCGATAAGCCGGCGCAAAATATAGCGGGACACGTGGCTACCTTCACAAGGACGGGCTTCGTAAGATGGCACAAGGCGCTGGAAGATGCCATCGAGGGGGCATATTGACAGGCTGCAAAAGCCGCTGTCAATATAAATGGAATTTAATTTCATTTTTGACTGCACCGCGCCGGCGAAACCGGCCCGACAGGTGGGCACTCCGCCAGAAAGACCGCCAGCGTGCGCAAGCGAGCGACCCGGGACGAGACGGAAGTTGACGGCGAAGGCGCGCAGCTTTCGACGTCGCTGGTGCGTGGGCTCGGCATCCTGCGCGCCTTCCGGCCAGGCGACACCTCGCTTGGCAACCAGGACATCATCGCGCGCACCGGACTGCCCAAGGCCACGGTCTCGCGCATCACCTACACACTCAGCGCACTGGGTTACCTGCTCTATGACAAGGAGCTCGGCCGTTACAGCCTGGGTCCGGCGACCGTGGCGCTCGGCTATTCGGCACTGAGCTCCAGCGCCGTCGTGCACATAGCAAGGCCGCTGATGCAGCCGCTGGCCGACCTGACCGGTGCGGCGGTGGCGATCGGCACGCGCGACAGCCTCAACATGGTCTATCTCGCCAATTGCCGGTCGGAGAGCCTGGTCACGCTGCGGCTCAATCCGGGTTCCTATCTGCCGATCTGGAAGACCTCGATGGGGCTGGCCTATGCGGCGGGACTTCTGCCCGAGGAGCGGCCCAGCCTGGTACGGGCGCTGCAAGAGGCCGAGCCCGACAAGGCAGCGATGATCGCCACGGCGATCGAGGAGGCGATCGACCAGTACGCCCGGCTTGGCTACGTGACCTCGTTCGGCGCCTGGCACAGCTATATCCACGCGGTCGGCGTGCCGTTTCGCCCGCGAGACGGCTCGCCGCTGGTCGCCATCACTTGCGGCGGTATCGGCGAGATCATCACCGAGCAACGCGCACATGCCGAAATAGGACCGGCGCTGGTGGCGATGGTGGAAGCGCTGCGCCGAGAGCTTGAGGGAACTCCGGCCTGATCCGCATTGGCCCAGAGAATGGGGCCTCCATGCCGGCTTGAACTTGCCTGGCCGTGACCTCACAGTCGCCGCGGCCGATCAAGCCGGTTGCGGACAAGGGAGAAGCAAATGAACTTCGCGGGGCGCTTCGACGGTCGGACGGCTGTCATCACGGGCGGTGCCTCGGGCATCGGCCTGGCGGTCGCGCAAAGGATCGTCGCGGAAGGCGGACGCTCCAGCGTCTGGGACCGCGATCCGGCCCAGATCGAACAGGCGAAGATCATCATCCCTGGCCTGCATGGCGTTGCCATTGACGTCGCCGATGCCACCGGCGTCGAAGGCGCCGCCGCACGGACCATCGAGGCTCTTGGCGGCGTCGACATCCTGATCACCAGCGCGGCCATCACCGGGCCGAACATGACGACCTGGGCCTATTCGGCCGAGGATTGGCAGAAGGTCATCGACATCAACATCAATGGCGTCTTCTACTGCAACAAGGCGCTGGTGCCGCACATGCTCGAGCGCAATTATGGCCGCATCGTCAACATTGCCTCGATCGCCGGCAAGGAAGGCAATCCCAATGCCTCCGCCTACAGCACTTCAAAGGCGGCGGTGATCGGCCTGACCAAGTCGCTCGGCAAGGAACTGGCCAAGACCAAGGTGACGGTGAATTGCGTGACGCCGGCGGCGGTGCGCACCGCGATCTTCAAGCAGATGAGCCAGGAGCACATCGACTTCATGCTGTCCAAGATACCGATGGCGCGCTTCGGCGAGGTCGAGGAGGTGGCGGCACTGATCTGCTGGATCGCCTCGGAGGAGTGCTCGTTCACGACGGCCGCCGTGTTCGACGTCTCCGGCGGCCGCGCCACCTATTGAGCCTGATCGAAACATCCCGGCCCTGGCCGGTGCGACTACAATTCCGCGTGACGAGGCAACGATCGGAACCGGACAGGCGTATAATAGCTGCCGATTGAACGGGGCGGTGACACAACAGGGTTTGCGGGAAAGCCATGACACGACGAGACAGCCCGGCAAGGCCGATCAGCCATTGCCGCCATACCGGCACCGTGCGATCGACGGAAACATTGACCATCAGGCTGGAGTTTGCATCGTTTGCCTGACGCAGATCCTGCCGCATTGTCCGATGACGAGCTTCTGGACCGCTACCAGCGCGCCGCCTTCGGCTATTTCCTGGAGAATGTGAACTCCGACAACGGTTTGGTCGCCGATACGTCGCGGCCGAACTCGCCGGCCAGCATCGCTGTCGTTGGTTTCGCCCTGTCCTGTTATCCGATCGGCGTCGAGCGCGGCTGGATGTCGCACATGGCGGCAGCGGAGCTGACGCTCGCGGCGCTGCGTTTCTTCTCGGCCAGCCCGCAAGGCGGCGGCGACGACGTCACCGGCCACAAGGGTTTCTACTACCATTTTCTCGACATGCGGACCGGGCTGCGCGTCTGGCGCTGCGAACTGTCGATGGTGGACACCGCCCTGCTGATGGCCGGTATCCTGGTGGCCGGCGCCTATTTCTCCGGCGATAATGAACAGGAAGCCGAAATCCGGCACCTGGCCGAAGCGCTCTACCGGCGCGTCGATTGGCGGTGGGCGCAAGGCAGCAGTCCGACCCTGCGGCAGGGCTGGAAGCCGAAGAGCGGTTTTCTGCATTATGGCTGGGAGGGCTACAACGAGGCGACCATCCTTTACGTGCTGTCCATGGCCTCGCCGGACAACCCAACCTCCGACGACAGCTACGAGGCCTGGACGGCGACCTACCAGTGGGAGAACATCTACGGCCATGACGTGCTCTATGGCGGGCCGTTGTTCATGCACCAGTTCTCGCACGCCTGGATCGATTTCGCCGGCATCCGCGACGCCTTCATGCGCGAGAAGAATTCCGACTATTTCGAAAACAGCCGCCGCTCGACATACCTCCATCGGGACTATGCCCGCCACAACCCCTATGGTTTCGACGGCTACGGCGAGAACCTTTGGGGCCTCTCGGCGGGAGACGGGCCCGGGGGCTTTCGCGCCAGTGTCGAGCGACGGAGGCATCGGTTTTCCGGCTATGCCGCACGCGGCGCTCCCTTCGGGCCGGATGATGGCACGATCGCGCCCTGGTCCTATCCGGCATCGCTGCCTTTCGCGCCGGACATCTGCCTGGCAGCGATGCGTCATCTCGGTGAGCGCTATCCCGAGGTGATCGAGAATTTCCGGCTGCCCAGCGGATTCAATCCGACCTTGGCCAACCGGCGAAAATTCGGCCGCAACGGCTGGGTATCGGAAGGCCATTACGGGCTGGACCAGGGCATCGTGGTGATGATGATCGAGAACCACCGCTCGCGCCTGATCTGGGAACTGATGCGGTCCAATCCGCACATTCGCCGCGGCCTGGGAAAAGCAGGCTTCACCGGCGGCTGGCTGGCGCGGTCGGCAGGCTCCGCCTCAGGGGCCTACGATGCCGCGTGAACGGACAAAGGCCGCCAGCTTCCCGGTCGACCGCAACGACGTCGAGTTGATCCGGAGCGCGCATCCGCCGCATTGGAAGAAC